>PMJK01000039.1 GCA_003158505.1 Holophagaceae bacterium
CTGGATTCATTTGGAACTTCAGTCTTAGGAAGGGAGGGTCCAATGCTACAAAGTCCAAATCGATCAATTGGTCAAATCCATTCAACCTTGAGTGCACTTCAAAATAATGAGGGGAACACGAGCGCAGTTAATGAGGCGTATCGAGCCTTAACTGATTTATGTCTTCATGTAGCTAAACTTGAGGAAGAGGTCCAGATTCTTCGGCAGAAAAAGTGAGCCATGACAGCCTTAAACCCCAACTTCTGGGTCGCATTTGACCCCAGGGCCTGCTCTACACGCTGGGCACGTTCCCCAGGTGGCGTTCTTCGTAGGTGACCTCACGAGTTTGCTGGTTCTTGAAATTTTCCTATCCTTCCAGGCGATCCTGGACAGGATCAGGCCGAAGCTTGGTCAGGGTTGGAACTTACCCACGGCTGCACCCGCCGACAGAGCGAGCAGGGGTATTTGGTAAAGTCGGTGGTAGATGGTGACAGATCGTGGGCTTTTAGAATTTCTGCGGTGGCAAATACTGGCGCGGTGAGCTTGAGTAAGGCCGGACCTTCATGGATGGTAGCGACGATCCCGCCGTCCGCCGGCCCACCAGGCTGAACGCCAAGCCGGGAATCTCGCTATGAGCTTCCGACTCAATCTTCGCTTGGACAGTCTGTAGCTGGGTTTTGAGGGAGGCGCCCAAGCAACTCTTCTTCGATAAAACGAGCCACCTCAGAAGCCGCGGACCATCCGCTCCTGTCCTCGGCAAGGCAGTGGGTACGTGCTACGCGTCGCGCGATGGCAAGGCAGGCTTCCGCGGTGGCCTTCTCAATAACCTT
Source organism: Holophagaceae bacterium (assembly GCA_003158505.1). Lineage (GTDB taxonomy): Bacteria > Acidobacteriota > Holophagae > Holophagales > Holophagaceae > Geothrix. The sequence goes on from PMJK01000039.1 coordinate 810, forward strand.
GGCGGGGGTCTGTGTATGGGTACTCCCGGCCGGCATATGGCCTCCAGGCGACGCGTGCGGTTTGGTGGTTGTCACCAGATAGGATGCCAGCACTCTTCCGAAGAATTCCGCACAGTTGAAGTGTGACCGAGAGTTTGCAACCCAGTTACCTTCTCGGCATCTCAGGCCATCTGGCACCCTCTTCACGCCACACTTGGGAAGTGCGGTTGAGGGCACCAGGCTGGCCATCGAGCGGAGCGCCGCTCAGTAGTTGAAGGATTTCTTTCACGGCGGTAACACGGGTTCAAATCCCGTTAGCCCTACCAAAAGCGCGCTTGACTACGGTCAAGCGCTTTTTATGTTAATACTAGAGTTATTTCAATGGATGCTTTGATCCAATGATTCCAATCTTTTGGGTCAGCAGACGCGCTCTTCACCAACTCTCAGAATTTCCTAGTGCCATCTGAGAGTTGCGACCTGAACCCAGAATTCTCCGGTTCTCGAACCCCGTTGGGGCGCGCAAAGTGCCTCCGGTGTTACCGATCAGCGTGTCTCCGCCCGGTTTGCTCTCGATTGAAACCGACCTTTTCAACGGCATTTTCATCAGTAACATGCCTGGTAATTAAACGATTTATTTCTCGCCCCAAAATCAACCGAGAAAGAAAGAACGTGGAGACGATTTTCAATGGGATCTCTGAACCATGTCTGGAGGCCCCAATTCCAAGATCGCCCCTACCTCAAATAGTCTGATCTCTCTCAGTTCTTAGGATCACCACGGAATATCTTAGGTGACTGTCCCGAGCCGGGACTTCTCCTGGAGTTGGACCCCTGATGGACCGGATCACTCGCTCAGTGCGCGACTTCGTTCTGCCCCTAGAACCCAGCGGTAGCCTGGACGCCTCCATTTCTTTCCAATTGGAAGAAGATGCCGCCGCTCAGGGGACCCGCCTCCACACCAAGGTTCAGAAGCGCCTGGCGCGGGAGCATCCGGACCTACAGAGCGAACGGACGGTTCTCTGGACCTTCGAACGCGACACCTTCGAATGCATGGTCCGCGGCCGCATCGATGTACTGCTTCCCGGCCCCCCTCCAGTCCTGGAAGAGATCAAGACCACCTTCCAGCCCCAACGGCTGCTACGGGCGCTCGAGGCGGATCCCTGGCATGCCTTCGCACAACAGGTGCGGATGTACGCCTGGATCCACGCACAGTCCAGTGAAACTACGCCCTCCTGCCGCCTGCGGGTGATCTCCCTGCTAGATGAAGCTGAAACGCTCATTGAAGTTCCCTTTGACCTGGCGAGCTTCAGGACTTGGGTAGAAGGCCAAGTCCAGGGCCTGCACGCGCAACACCTGCAGGACCTGGCGCGGGCCGCAGAACGGAAGGCCGCGGGCGATCGGCTTGGCTTCCCCTTCGATACGCCCCGCCCTGGCCAGGTGCGGCTTCTTGAGCTGGTGAAGGAGGCCATGCAGACCAGCGCGCCCCTCCTTGTCCAGGCACCGACAGGACTAGGCAAGACTGCCGCCGTGCTCTACCCCGGGCTCCAGAAGGCCATGGCCGAGAACCTGCGCGTTTTCTACCTGACACCGCGCAACAGCCAGCATGTGGTCGCGGAAGCGTTTGTGCGCCGGTTGGTGGAAGCCGGACATCCGGTTCGTTCAGTTACCTTGCGCGCCAAGGAACGCATCTGCCCCCAGGACGAAGTCCTTTGCCATCCCGATATCTGCCCTCGGGCAAAGGGCTATTACGACCGCCTGAAGGAATCGAAGGTCCTGGACCAGGTCGCCAGTCTAGGCTGTGCGGACTCCCCCGCTATCCAGGCGCTTGCCGACGAGCACCAGCTCTGTCCTTTTGAACTGTCACTAGATGCGGCCCGAAACGCGGACGTCATCATCGGGGACTACAACTACGCCCTCTCCCCTTCGGCCACTCTGGTGAGATTCTTCGGTGAGAAAGAGGCCCAGGCGCGAAACCTGCTCCTGATCGACGAGGCCCACAACTTGCCGAGTCGCGCCACCGCCTGGTTCTCGCCGGCCTTGGAGGTGGCCCAACTGCAGGCCCTGAAGAAGGCCTGGAAGGGCAAGCGCACTAGCTCGAAGGGCCGTTTCACACGACAACTGGATCGTTGTCTCAAGGCCGTGGCCTCGCACGAGGGGCCGAACCGAAAGCTGGATCTGGATCCTGCGCTCTTCAACACCGAGGAGAAGCGCATCCGGGACCTCATAGCCAAGGCAACGGCCGAAGGGCTGGAGCTCGCGCCGAGTCACCCGTTGGTGCAGCTCTTCCGAATGTGGTCCGAGTTCAGCGCCATCTTGCGTGAGCGCACTGACGCGCACCTGATCACCTGGACGCCGCCGGGACGGCTCCAGATCACCTGCGTGGACGCCTCCTTGCATCTCGCTGAGCGCTTCGAACCCCTTGCGGGAGCCGTGCTCTTCTCGGGCACGCTAAAACCCTTCGACTACTACGCGCGCCTCTCCGGCCTCACGAAGCCAATGTGTGAGGAAATTCCATCCCCCTTTCCACCTGAACATCGTTGCCTGCTGGTGGTGCCTCAGGTCTCGACACTCTACCGGCGTCGTGACCAGGAGACGCCGCGGATTGCCCAGTTCCTGTCCAGAGTGCTGCCTCTGCGCCACGGCAATTACCTGGTCTTCTTCCCCAGTTTCGAGTTCCTGGAAAAGACGCTGCCCTTCCTCGACCTGCCGGGGTTCCGCATTCTTGTCCAGCCTCGTCGGGCCACCGCGGAGGCCCTGGATCAGATCCTGACGTCCCTCGCCGAGGAGCGCGGGGTGGTCGTACTCGCCGTCCAGGGAGGCTCCCTGTCAGAGGGCATTGACCTGCCGGGCGAGGCCCTCATCGGCTCGGTGATCGTGGGCCCGCCCATTCCGCCCTTCGACCTGGAACGAAGGCTTACCAAGGACTACTTCGATGCTTCCTGCGGCGAGGGGGAGGCATTTACCTACATCTACCCTGCCATGGCGAAAGCCATCCAGGCTGCGGGCCGCGTGATCCGCGGGCCAGAAGAACGGGGCTTGCTCGCCTTCCTCGATTCCCGCTTTCTGGGGCCCGCCTTCGCCCAATGCTTCCCGCAGGACTGGTTCCAACATTCGCTCCAGGAGGCCGTGTCCGACAAAATCCTGGCGGATGTAGCCCAGTTCTGGAGCCAGGAATGACAGCTGTCGACTCCCCAGCGAATCCGCTTCAGGAAGCGCGGCTATCCAAGCGTGATTAGAACCGAGCAGAATTGGGTTGTCAGTCGAGAGGCTTCTGACATCAGGCAGATACGTCAGGTGAGCCCAGGCCAGTTGGTCCCAAGTCTTTCCTGGGTCTCATTGAAGGCCCGTCGGATGTACGCCACAGCTTCTTGGGGCAGAGGACCTTTCTCCAATATCCGCAGATTGGCCTCTGCGTTGACAGGATTCGTGGTGCCTATTGACACCACCTGAACCTCCTTGAGGGCGAGGGTGAAGCGCAAGGCAATCTCCATCCAGTCCCTTGGCCCTGAAAAGCCAAGATCTCCTGGCTTCAGACCCATGGCGGCGAATCGCTCCATGTAAGGCTTCACGTAGTCCCGGTAGATGCCCTGCTGAGCGTCAAGAGGCTTCCAAGCCCCGTTGGCCACCGAGCGCTTCGCGATGACGCCCTTCCCAGCCAAGGCCGCTGCTGAGAGCGCACCATCCAGGTTCGCCTGGTCGCACAGGTTGACGGAGCACATAAGCACGTCCACCCCTGGAAGGGAAACCGCGAAAGTGGCGGCCAAGTTGTCACCCGAGTAGCCCGCGAATCGGATCTTTCCGGCCTCCTTTGCCCGGATCAGCGCACCGAGTGCTTCACCTTTTTCCAGCACTTCCTGTGAGCAGGAATGGAGCAGCATCACATCGAGGTGATCTGTGCGCAGGCGTCGCAAGGACCGGTCCACCGTCTCGGTTACCAACCGGGCTGACCAGTCCTCGCCTTCGACGCCATCCACCTTCTTGCCACATTTGGAAACCAGTACAAAGTCATGTCGACGTTCGCCCACAGCCTTGCCAATGAGTTCCTCCGAGCCTAGGTAAGCGGCAGCGGTATCGATGACATTCACGCCTTGGTCAAGAAGCAGGTTGAGGACCTTTCCAGCTTGGTCCTGGTCGGAGTCAAGGTACCCGATCGGGCCTGCCCCGAAAGCAATTCGGGAGACCTTCAATCCCGTCCGACCGAATGTGGTGAATTCCATGGAAGCCTCTCCTTCGTTCACAGGTGAATGTCGGCCGTGATTTCGTATGAGCGCAGGCGCTGCGTGTGGTCAAATATCTGTGAAGTGATCATCAGTTCATCGGCCCCCGTGCGGGCGATGAAAGCCTGCAATTGCTGGGTCACAGCCGCGGGCGAACCGATGGCCGAGCAGGATAGAACGGTGTCGAGCATGGTTTTCTCCTGCGGACCGATCTGGTCGAGATAACCGACCATGGGCGGCGGAAGGCGCGACGGCCGACCACTGCGCAAGTTCACAAAAGCCTGCTGCATGGAGGTAGCGCAGAATCGGGCCTCCTCATCAGTCTCCGCGGCAATCACGCTGAAACCCAGCATCAAATAGGGCCTGGCCAGCTCCGCTGATGGTTTGAAGTTTGTTCGGTAGAGGGCGATGGCTTGCATCAGGTGCGCTGGCGCGAAATGCGCCGCGAAGGCGTACGGCAGTCCCAGATACGCCGCCAGTTGCGCACCGAACAGACTCGAGCCAAGAATCCAGATCGGTACCTTGAGTCCAGTTCCAGGTACGGCGCGAACACGCTGTTTCGGTTCATCTGAAAAATAATCCATCAGTTCCAGCACGTCCTGTGGGAACTCGTCCGCCTCGGAGTCCAGGTTACGGCGAAGGGCGCGCGCCGTGGCCTGATCGGAGCCGGGCGCGCGTCCCAGGCCGAGGTCGATGCGGCCTGGGTACAGCGTCTCGAGCGTACCGAATTGCTCGGCGATCACCAGCGGCGAGTGGTTCGGCAGCATGATACCTCCGGCGCCGACCCGAATTGTGGAAGTGCCCGCAGCCACATGGGAGATGAGCACTGCAGTGGCCGCGCTGGCGATCCCAGGCATGCCGTGATGTTCGGCTAGCCAGTGGCGCTTGTAGCCCCAGCGTTCGGCATGCTGTGCCAGATCGAGCGTGTGGCGAAACGATGCCGCAGCATTGCTGCCTTCGGCGATGGGGGAGAGGTCGAGGATGGAAAATGGGATCATGGTTGGCCTTAGGGCCGCATGGGAAAAGCGATGGCAGGAATGGTGAGCCAATCCAGCGTGGCAGGAAGCGGCTGGACCGGTGGTTCTGAATCCTGGCGCCCCGCGATAGTGTCCTGCGAGCCCTTGACAGGTGCGGTCGATGGCGGGAGAGTCCAGGCACGTTTCCGCCCCTGCCGCCCACACCGCTGGCCCCGGCTGGCCTTCGGGATGAAAGATCAGCAAGGCTGGAAACAGGGGGTGCCCTATGGAGCAGACCATCCTTTTCACCTTGAACGGCAAGGCCATGCACCTGACCGCCGACCCCCAGCGGATGCTGGTGTGGGTACTCCGGGATGACCTGGGCCATACCGGCACCAAGGTCGGCTGCGGCGCCGGGCTGTGTGGCGCCTGCACCGTCCTCGTGGACGATGAACCGACCTTGTCCTGCTCCACGCCCCTGGCGGACGTGGTCGGGAGGTCCGTGGTCACCATCGAGGGCCTGGCCAAGGACGGGATCCTGCACCCGGTTCAGCAGGCTTTCCAGGAGCACAACGCCTTCCAGTGCGGCTACTGCACGCCCGGCATGATCCTGCGTGCCTGCGCCCTCCTGAAGAAAAAACCGCGCGCCACCCGGGCCGAGATCCTGGAGCACATGGAAGGCAACCTGTGCCGCTGTGGCGCCCACGTGCGGATCGTGGCCGCGATCGAGGCGGCCGGCAAGTCGATGGGAGGTGCCCTGTGAGCCCGGAGCAGGAGCGGAGGGCCACGGGCCGAAGGCCCGCCCCGAAGGGGTTGGGCATAGGAGGTGCACAATGAAGCGGCGCGACTTCTTCAAGACCACCGGCGCCACCGGGCTGTTCATCCTGTTTCGGAACTACTTGGAGGCTGCGCCCCAACTGGTCCCGACCCGCCCCGCGGGCTACCCAAAGGACTTCAACGCCTACCTGCGCATCGGCGGCGACGGCCGGGTAGGCTGCTTCGTGGGCAAGGTGGAGATGGGCCAGGGCAACATGACCTCCCTGGCCATGCTGGCGGCGGAGGAGTTGGACGTGCCCCTGGAGCGGGTGGACATGCTCATGGGCGACACGGACCTCTGTCCCTGGGATGGCGGCACGGGTGGTTCGCTCAGCATCTGGCAGTTCGGCCCGGTGCTGTGCGGGGCCGCCGCCGAGGCCCGGGCCGTGCTGCTGCAGATGGCCGGCGAGCACCTGCAGGTCCCGGTGGACCAGCTCGAGGTGAAGGCCGGCGTGGTCTCGGTCAAGGGTGCCCAGGCCAAACAGGTGACCTACGGGCAGCTGGTCCAGGGCAAGCGGATCGAGCGCCACATCGCGGAAGTGAAGCTGAAACCAGTCTCGGCCTACATGTTGGTGGGCACCCCCGCCCCCCGCAAGGACGCCCAGGAGATGGTCCTCGGCGCCGTCCGTTTCACGGCCGACCAGAGAATGCCAGGCACGCTGCACGCCTGCATCGTGCGGCCCCCGGCCCACGGCGCCACCCTCAAGAGCGTCGACACCTCCGCAGCCGAACGCATGCCCGGCGTGCGCGTGCTGCGCGATGGCAACCTGGTGGCGGTCCTGCACGCGTCCCCGGACCAGGCCCGCAAGGCCCTGGGCTTGGTCAAGGCCACCTTCGAAGGCCCGCCCCCAGCCCTGGACGACGTCACCATCCGCCGTCACCTCGCCTCCAAGTTGGCCTCCGGCAAAGTGAGCGTGCAGGAAGGTGACCTCAAGGCCGCCGAAGCCCGCGCCGCCACGCCGGTCGAGGCGGAGTATTTCAACGCCTACGTGGCCCACGCCGCCCTCGAACCGCACGCCGCGCTGGCCGAGTGGAAGGACGGCCGGATGACCGTCTGGGCCGGCGTCCAGGCCCCGTTCCCGGTGAAAGCCCAGGTGGCCGAGGCCCTCAAGCTGCCCGCAAAGCAGGTTCGCATCATCACGCCCCATATCGGCGGCGCCTTCGGCGGCAAGGCCGCGGGCCCCCAGGCGGTTGAAGCCGCGCGGCTGGCCCTGAAGGCCGGAGCGCCGGTGCAAGTGGTCTGGGACCGCCGGGAGGAGTTCTTCCTGGACACCTTCCGCCCGGCGGCGGTGGTGAAGATCCGCTCCGGACTGGACCCGGCTGGGCGCATCGCCTTCTGGGACCACGCCGTGTCCGGCACCAGCGACCGGGAGGCCGAGATCGGCTATGAAATCCCCGCCAAGCGGGTCTCCTCCACGGGCGATGGCGGTGACCTCGGCACCACCGTATCCGGCCTGCACCCCTTCCCAACCGGCGCCTGGCGGGCTCCGGGGGCCAACACCAACGTGTTCGCCCGAGAGTCCCACATGGACCTCCTGGCCGCCCGTGCCCATGTCGATCCCCTGGCCTTCCGCCTGCGCCACCTCACCGACAAGCGCGTGATCCGCGTGCTGGAAGCCGCGGCGGAGCGGTTCGGCTGGGTGGCCGGGGCCACCCCTTCCGGGCGCGGCGTGGGAGTCGCCTGCGGCGCCTGGCGCGGCACCCTGGTCGCCGCCATGGCCGAGGTGGCTGTTGACAAAAAGACTGGCCAAGTACGGGTCAAGCGCGTGGTCCTTGCCCAGGACATGGGCGTGGTCATCAACCCTGACGGCGCCCGCCAGCAGATGGAGGGCGCCATCACCATGGGCATCGGCTACGCCCTCAGCGAAGGCATCCGGTTCAAGGACGGTCGAATCCTGGACGAGAATTTCGATACCTACCAGATCCCCCGGTTCTCCTGGATCCCGGTCATAGACACAGTGCTAGTCCCCAACCCCGACCTTCAGGCCCAGGGCTGCGGTGAACCGCCGATCGTCTGCATGGGCGCGGTCATCGCCAACGCCATCCACGATGCCGTCGGGGTCCGTGTGTTCGAGCTGCCGATGACGCCGGAGCGCGTGCTGGAGGCCATCAAGAAGGGCTAGCCTAAGGGTCATTACGCAATTATTGTTAGCAAATTGAGGCATTTTTCTCTTTCTCCAGGCGTGATGTGGACCGAGCAACGTTGGTTTACCTACCTGTGCCAATGCTCGAATAAGAGCATCCGCTGCGCCTGCGATTTTCATCTGGGTTAGATTGAGAACCAGCAGCCCGCAGGATTGGGCGCCCTACCAGGAAAGCGCCCGACCAACCGTCGGGCGTTTGTGTCACCGAGGACAGAGTTCACTTCGTAACCCCCATCCAGCCTTCATATCAGCAGTTGAACTTCATGCGGGGGATCACTGCTGGGACCACTGATGATTTTTGAATGCCTCCCGCAATTTGAGTTTCTGGATCTTCCCGGTAGCGGTGTGTGGCAGTTCCGTCAAAAAGATCACGTCATTCGGGACCTGCCAATTCGGGATCTTCCCTTTATAGAAACCCAATAGCTCTTCCCGAGAGACAGATGCACCGGGCTTCAGAACAACGGTCAGTAGCGGACGCTCACCCCACNNGTGATCTGCATGAAGCCATCCGGATCGATGGTTGCCACATCCCCGGTCGGAAACCATCCGTCTTGAAGGGGAGAGGCCGCGATTCTGAAGTAGTTGTTGATCACCCAGTGGCCCCGCACCATGAGCTCGCCCGAGGTGTTGCCATCACAGGGGAGTGGAGCGCCATCCCCATTGACGATCTGCATATCGATGCCGAAGAGCGGCTTGCCCTGCTTGGCCATCAGCCTGCGCTGTTCCTCCTTGGGTAGATCCAAGTGCTTGGTGCGCAGGCGGGATAGGGTGCCCAGCGGGGATAGTTCGGTCATCCCCCAGGCATGCACCACCTCCACACCGAAGTCGTCTTCCAGTGTGTCAATCATCGAAGGCGGACAAGCAGCCCCTCCGATCACAGTGCACCGGAAGGAAGAGAATTTCAGTTTGTGCGTCTGCATATGAGTAAGCAGTCCAAGCCATACGGTGGGAACACCTGCACTGAAGGTGACTTGTTCCGCCTCAAACAACTCGTACAGGGACTTGCCATCGAGATGGGGACCGGGGAAGACCACCTTGCAGCCCACCATGGCCGTGGAATATGGGAGGCCCCAGGCGTTGACATGGAACATGGGCACGACCGGCAGCACGACATCTTTGGAACTGATGTTCATGGCATCGGGCATGGCGGCGGCGTAGCTGTGAAGGACCGTGGACCGATGGCTGTACACAGCCCCCTTCGGATCACCCGTGGTTCCCGAGGTGTAACAAATGCCTGAAGCCGTATTTTCATCGAAGATCGGCCAGACCATGTCTCCGCTCTCGGCCTCCACAAACTCCTCATAGCAAAGAAGGTCAGGAATGACCGTCTGGGCCGGCATCTGCGTGCGCTTACCCATCAGCACGAAGTGCTTGGCCGATCTGCATTCGGCGGCGATCTGCTCGACGAGGGGTAACAGATTCAGGTCGAAGAACAGCACGCGATCCGATGCGTCGTTGATGATCCAAGTAACTTGTTGCGGGAATAATCGCGGATTTACGGTGTGACAGATAAGCCCGTTGCCAGACGTTCCGTAGTAGATCTCCAGATGGCGGTAGCCATTCCAGGCCAAGGTACCAACGCGGTCGCCTGTCTGGCAGCCCAGCCTGACCAGCGCCTGGGCGAGTTTGCGTGAGCGTAATTCGGCATCAGACCAAGTGTAGCGATGGATGTCCCCCTCCACTCGCTTGGAAACGATTTCTGTGTCGCCGCTGTGACGCGCAGCATGGGTGATCAAGCTGGAGATCAGCAACGGCATCTGCATCATCTGGCCCGGAAGTAGACTCATGGTTCCTCCAGAATTTTGTGGACGACTGCCCAGCTAGCGCTACCTGATGGAGACCTGGGGTGGATGTGACGAACATCGAGATGAGGAGTTTCCAACAAAGGTAGCCCTTGAGTTCGCCTGCTACAAGGCGCTTCCCTTCGGTAATCCGGTTGGTATCCCCATAAGGGAGGG
>PMJK01000173.1 GCA_003158505.1 Holophagaceae bacterium
GCCCGTGGGCAAGGTGCGCAAGGTGATGAAGATCGCCCAGGAGCCCATCTCCCTGGAGACACCCATCGGCGAGGAGGAGGATTCCCATCTGGGAGATTTTATCGAGGACAAGACCGTGGTCTCCCCCGTGGAGCAGGTCGTGCAGCAGCGCCTCAAGGAGACCGTCCGCAACGTCCTCAACACCCTCAGCGAGCGCGAAGAGCGCGTCCTCCGCATGCGTTTCGGCGTGGGCGATGACGGCTCCGAGCATACGCTGGAGGAAGTGGGCAGCGAATTCGCCGTCACCCGCGAACGCATCCGCCAGATCGAGTCCAAGGCGTTGAGGAAAATTCGCCACCCACGCTATTCCAAGACGCTTAAAGCCTTCTTGGGATAACTACACTCGCAGAGATCCCCGAGATGACTGAGGTTCGCTGAGGAAAGACATCTTTCTCTCTCAGCGAACCTCAGCTTTCTCTGAATCCTCAGCGAGTGTTTTTCTTTTTGAAGACCGGATAGCCTGAGCCTGTGACCGACGCCAAATCCCCCTTCGCCCCGCTCCGCAGCCGCCTCTTCCTGGCGATCTGGATCGCGGCCATGGCTTCGAACGTGGGCACCTGGGTCCAGAGCGTGGGCGAGAAGTGGCTCATGTCGGAGATCACCCGGTCGCCGCTGCTCATGAGCCTCATCGAGACGGGCGCCACCCTGCCCATGCTGATCCTGTCCATGCCCGGCGGCGCCATTGCCGACATCGTGGACCGGCGTCGGCTGCTCCTGCTCACCCAGACCTGGATGCTGCTGGCNNGCTCATCACCATGTCCCTGGTGCTGGGCGTGGGGGCTGCGCTGAACGCACCGGCCTGGCAGGCCTCGGTGCCCGATCTGGTGCCCAAGGACCAGATCGCCGCGGGCGTGGCGCTCAACAGCGCTGGCTTCAACGTGAGCCGGGCCATCGGCCCAGCCCTGGGCGGACTCGTGGTGGGCTGGCTGGGCGCAACCTGGGCTTTCGCCCTCAACGCGGTCTCCTTCGTCGGGGTGCTGGTGGTGCTGAAGGGCTGGAAACGCCAGCCCGTCATCACGGACCTGCCCGCGGAGCGGTTCATCGCGGCCATGAAGGTGGGCCTGCGCTATACCCGCCATCGCAAGGCCCTCCAGGTGATCCTGTTGCGCGGCGGTGGCTTCGTGTTCTTCGGGGGGCCGGTCTTCTCGCTGCTGCCCACCCTGGCCATCCACCGGCTGAACCTGGGCTCCACCGGCTTCGGGCTCCTGCTCGGGTGCGTCGGAGCCGGCGCGGTGGGCGCCACCCTCATCCTTCCCGCCTTGAAGGCACGGATCAGCCCCAATGCGCTGCTGGCCGTGGCGACTTCAACCTTCGCGGGCGGCCTGCTGGTCTTGGCCTTCGTGGTGCATATACTCCCGGTGGCCCTGGCCCTCCTGGTCTGCGGCGCGGGCTGGCTGTCCGTGCTGAGCACCTGCAATACCGGCGTCCAGCTGTCGGTCCCCTCCTGGGTGCGGGCCCGGGCCCTCGGCGTCTACATCACCGTCTGGGGCGGTGCCATGGCCAGCGGCGCGGCCTTCTGGGGCGTGGTCGGCGAACACTGGGGCATCCATGCGGCCTTTGCCGCGGCGGGAATCGGCATGCTGCTGATCCTGGCTCTCACCGCCCGCATGAAAATCCAGGCCCTGGAGGGACCCATGGATCTGAGTCCCCACCGTCTCGAGCCCCATTCCCCCCAGCCCATCCATCCGGACGAAGGTCCCATCCTCACGGTGCTGGATTACCTCGTGCCCGAGGCGCGCAAGGAAGCCTTCCAGAAGGCCATGCGGGAGGTCCGCCGCATCCGCATCCGGGATGGCGCCGTTCGCTGGTCACTGTTCCAGGACCTCACCTCACCCGAGCCTGGTTTGTTCCGGTTCTCGGAGAGCTTCCTCAGTTCCAGCTGGGGCGAGCATCTCCGCCAGCACCACCGCGCCACCGTGGAGGACCGCGCCGTGTTCCGCAGGGCCTATGGCCTGAGCGCCGAAGGACGGCCCAGGATCCGCCACATGGTCGCGGCCTGGGAGGATCGCGGGTCCCTGCTCGATCGCATCTTCGAGTAGGCGCTCGCAGGCGAGGGTCCTTTCCGCGAATACTTCGACAGGCTCCTAGGATGCACCGGCCGTTTCGGTCATGCTGAATCCATCGCTTCGGAGCCTTCGCCCGTGCTTTCCAAGGACCAGACCCTGGGGAAATACCAGATCCTGGACCGCCTAGGCTCGGGCGGTTTCGGGGCCGTGTACCTGGCCATGGATACCTGGGTGAACCGCAAGGTCGCGCTGAAGGTTCCCCACCAGCAGGAGGACGAGATCGTGGATCTGCTGAAGGAGCCGCGCATCATGGCGGGCCTGAAGCATCCGAACATCGTGGAGCTCATCACCGTCGAGCGGAAGAACGGCATCTTCTTCATGGTGCTCGAGTACATAGAAGGCGAAGGCCTCGATCGCCTCATCCGCCGCGAGCGGTTCCTCCAGCCGCCGCGCGCCCTGGAGATCGGACTGGATGTCTGCAGCGCCATCGCCTTCGCCCACGGTCACCAGATCCTCCATCGCGACCTGCGTCCGGCCAACATCCTGGTGAACCGGGACGGGGTGGCCAAGGTCACGGACTTCGGCACCTCCCGGGTGCTGGAAATGCAGCATGTTCCCTACGCGCCCACACGCATCGGATCGCCGCCCTACATGGCGCCCGAACACTTCCGAGGCAGGGCCGTGTTCCAGTCTGACCTCTGGTCTCTGGGCATCACTTTCTATGAGATGCTCACGGGAACGGTGCCCTTCTACGATGCAGACCCGCTGAAGATCGCCCAGGCCCTCTCCAGCCAGCAGATTGTGGCGCCGCACCTGCGAAACCCGATCGTGCCGAAAGCTTTTTCGGAAGTGGTGATGAAG
>PMJK01000160.1 GCA_003158505.1 Holophagaceae bacterium
ATAGAGATGGATCCACTTCAGGTCTGTGTGATGCTTCACCGCCTTCATCATCAACCCGTGATCCAGACTCCCAAAGAAGTCCCGGATATCCAGGTCAATGACCCAATCCATCCGCCAGCAGCGCTCACGCGCCACTCCTACGGCATCCAAGGCCGACTTGCCGGGCCGATACCCATAGGAATCCCTATGAAACTTGGGCTCCACCATGGGTTCCAGCGTCAGCTTGGCCACCATCTGCGCGATCCGATCCGCCACGGTGGGAATCCCCAGGGGACGCATCTTGCCATCCCCCTTCGGGATCTCCACCAGTCGCACCGGCGGCGGGATGTAGCTGCCCGACGACATCCGGTTCCAGACCTTATAAAGGTTTCCCTTCAGATCCTTCTCGAACGTCCCCAGAGATTGCCCATCCACGCCAGCCGCTCCCCGGTTCGCTTTGACCCGTTCATATGCCCTCCAGACCAGCTGCTTGGCGATACTGAACGGCTTTGCTTCAGACATGGACTCCTCCCCTTACCCCTGTCAACGCATGCGTTGACGGGGATCTAACGTCGGGTTGACCCATCCCTGAAACCGGACAATCCAGCCCCTTTGCTCCACCTGCATTACCAGGCTTCATCGCTACTACGAGCTGGTCCGTCCCTGCGTCCCGCTTTGGTACTCTGACCCTCCGGGTTATTTCCCCTTGGGTTTCTCCCTTGGCATCGGGACGCCAGGTTCCCATGTTCCGCATGAAAGCCTGGATCAGGCTCACGCCGCTTCTACGCCGGTCACCGCTCGGACAGTAAACAGGTCCCCTCCGAACTCTATCCCAGAGCCTCAACTGGTGCCTGGTTTCGATGACTTCTTCCCTCTTTCGACGCCTCATCAGCGGTTCACTTTCGTTCGTCTTCCTGATCCATACCTGACGGAGTCAAGCTCCGCCTTTTCCAGGACTGCTCACCACCTGGGATCTCATCCCCACGCAGCGTCCGGTGGTTTGAGGACTGGTCCTGCAACCCGTCCCCGGAGGGCCTACCTCCATCTTCCATGCAGCATAGCTGCGAATTTAGGCTGTCATTTCTGACCTCCTATTTTCGCGCCTTCATGGCGCAAAGTTGAGTTAAGGGTTAGGTGACATCCAGGATAGGACCTTTAGGTGACTGAGCCGATGAGTCGTCCTATAGCGGCTGTGCATCCCATCGCCACAGCACCCCAAAACGTCACTCGCAGAGCGCCCCGAGTGATCGGGGCACCCCCAACACGAGCCGCGATTCCTCCAAGCACGAGAAGGAGACCCAAGGTCGAACCCACCAAAGCCAATGTCAATCCCCCCGGAGGCAAGAGTGCGGCAAGAACAGCCGGTGTTGCCGCCCCAATTGCGAAGGAAGCGGCGGACGCTGCAGCTGCCTGTAGTGGGCGAGCCCGTGTTGCATCTTGAATGCCAAGCTCGTCCTTGGCATGTGCTCCAAGGGCATCATGTTCCATCAGTTGATCCGCCACTTGGATCGCAAGTTCACGAGTAAGGCCTCGCGCAACATAGAGGCTCGCTAATTCAGCATGCTCGGCCTTGGGTGAGGCCGCGAGTTCCCCACGCTCCTGGTTAAGATCAGCCTGTTCGGTATCGGCCTGGGAGCTAACAGAGACATATTCACCAGAGGCCATCGAAAGGGTACCCGCGGCGAGCCCTGCGATGGCAGTCAGCATAATCGCCGAGTGGCTTGGCCCGGCAGCAGCCACGCCAACAACTAAGCTGCTCGTGGAAATGAGACCGTCGTTGGCGCCAAGGACAGCGGCACGTAACCAGCCTGTTCGTTCTTTATGGTGCGACTCATTGTGCAAGGCTGACCTCTGTATTGGGTTCGACTCGATGCCACCTAACGAATGAGGCTAGGCGATGACGAGGGAATGATTGATTCATTCTTGCACCTCGAATGCCCGAATAGCCTTCTTTGGGGCGACACATTTCCAAGCCTGTTCGATGAGATCTGTCAAAGCGTCGAGTCCAATCCGATTCAGACGAACAAGGACCATTGGGTAATCTCGATAGTGCTCAGTGAAGAAGTAGGTGGTTGAATCAATAGAAACGAGAATATCGCGGTGGCCATCTTGCAGAGTGACCATTAGTCGTGATTTCTGGATGGGGCAGTTTACCGTGGGGCCACAATGTGGGACTCTGCCTGGCCACAGCTTCTTGGCAAGCCGGTCAGGGTCAGAAAGCAGAGACGATCCTTGCAGCGGCCTTCGGGACCGAGGCATTGAGGTGAGTGGAAATCCCTTGGCGCGTCAAACTCCTGGAACATTGTTGCTTTGCCGCCGGAAGCATCTAATCGCCGTTGACCAAGCAAAATTAGATTATGTAAGACATTCAACTAAATGAGTTAGTAACCTGCTGCACGATCGGACAACATATGCTTCCGACTTTGCACGACCGGACAAATTATGGTTCCGGCAGCCTGTTGGATTGGCCGTTTTCACCCCTCGAATGAGATCAAATCGGCGTGGAATCGGACAAATTATGCTTCCTGTCCCGGACATCTTTTCGTTCACGACACAAAATGGCCGTTTGGCCAGGTTATGGTTCCTATCGAGGCAATTTTTAAATTAGATTGCTCTTCAATTTTTTCCCCCTGATTATCGGCGACCCTCAGCCTGAAATCTCGTCATCGCCTTGGGCAAAAGTGGAGGCATACCGGAGCGACGCGTGTCATTTTGATGAGCCGGTCAATTTGGCTTTCCATCCCTCGGACCGCCCGTCGAGAAGCAGCTGCTGGAGGAAGGCCCAGGCCTCATCCAGGTTCCGGGCCGCGGCTGTGCTCAGGGGTTCGCCCAGTTCGAACCGCTCGCCGCGCACGCTCAGGATGTAGGCAGGTGGGGGTTCCTGACCGCTGACCTCTCGGCACACCTGCAGCACGGCTTCCGGGCTCAGCTCNNCCTGCAGGTCGAGGGCATGCTCGATCTGCAGCTGGAAATCAGCCACCGCCTCCACGGTCAAGTCTGGCTGTGCCGCAAGCCATGCCTCGGCGCGTTCCAGCAACAGGGGCCCCAGGGCATCGTCCCCGCGGCTCGGATTACCGTAACCGAATAGGACGATGCGCAAAGCCATGCCGTTCTATCCGACCTCGGCGCTGAATGCGCCGTCCGAGCCCTTGACCAGCCGGTCGACCCGCTGACCTTCGGCGTCCACCAACTCCACCTGGAGCGGCATTCTGCCCAGGGCATGAGTGGCGCAGGACAGGCATGGATCATAGGCGCGGATGGCCACTTCAATACGGTTGAGCAGGTTCTCGGTCAGCTTGGTCCCGTCCAGGAAGTTGACGGCCACTTCGCGCACAGCCTCGTTCATGGCCGTGTTGTTGTGGGTGGTGGCAACGATGAGGTTGGCCTTCACGATGGCGTCCTGTTCATCGATCTTGTAGTGATGGATGAGCGTGCCCCGCGGCGCCTCGACGACTCCGACACCTTCGGTGGCGCGCTCGCCCTGGTTCATCAGATCAGTGCCGAGAATGTCCGGGTCCTCAAGCTGCGCCCGGATCGCTTCGGCGGCATAAAGCATTTCGATCATGCGCGCCCAATGGTAGGCGAGGGTAACCTGCACCGGCTCACCTTTCCCGAGGATCATGAAGTCCTTGCGAGCCTCTTCGGCCAAGGGTGTGCCCATGGCCCGGGCATTGTTGATCCGGGCCAGCGGCCCCACCCGGTACCAGCCTTCTTCGTTGCCTCTGGAGACGATGAACGGGAATTTCATGTACGACCAGGATTTCACCTCTTCGTGCAAGTAGCGCAGGTAGTGGGCTGGATCCACATGGTCGAAGATGTCCTGGCCCCGGTCGTCCCGGGCCCGAAGCCCGCCGTCGTAGAGTTCGAAATCTCCCTCGGGAGTGGTGAGAGACAGGAAATTGGAACGGAAGGAGCCGAAGCGCTCGTACTCGGCCCGGTTGTCGGTGCAGAGCCGGCGCACCATGTCCACGGCCTCTTTCGACCAGGTCACCATCTGGTCGATATCCTCCTGGA
Source organism: Holophagaceae bacterium (assembly GCA_003158505.1). Lineage (GTDB taxonomy): Bacteria > Acidobacteriota > Holophagae > Holophagales > Holophagaceae > Geothrix. The sequence goes on from PMJK01000160.1 coordinate 3,994, forward strand.
GATAGGCGCGGTCCTCGCGGCTCAACGCCTTGTTCACGCCGCCTGGAATGGCGAACACGCCATGCACCCGCTTGCCGGAGAGCACGCGGATCACTTCCTGGCCATATTTCCGCAATTTCACCCCCTGGAGCGCGAGGGCGGGATATGCCTGGATCACGCCCACGATATTCCGGATCGCGACCTCGGCACCGAAACCGAAGAGCAGATCGGGGCTTGCCAGGTGGAAGAAGTGGAGGGCGTGGCTCTGCAGCAGCTGGCCGTTGTGCATGAGACGGCGCAGTTTTTCTGCGGTGGGCGTGAGCCTTCGCGCACCCACGAACATGTCGACGGCCTTGGCCGCGGCCAGGTGATGGCTCACAGGGCAGATGCCGCAGAGGCGCTGCACCATGACAGGAGCCTCCCAATAAGGACGCCCCTGGATGAACTTCTCGAACCCGCGAAATTCGACGATGTGGAGCCTCGCCTGTCTCACCCGGTTGTTCTCATCCATGAGCAGGGTGACCTTCCCATGGCCTTCCACCCGCGTGATGGGTTCGATCACGGTGCGGGTCAGGGTTTCCGGATGGCTGGCGGTTTCGAGTTGAAGACCTGCGATGCGGCTCATGGCTGTTCCTGGGGTGCGTGGCAGTCAGTCGAAACGGATGAGGGCGGGGGGAAGGCTCGGATCCCTGCCAGCTATCAACGCGGTGAGGAAATACCAGAAGGCGTCGGCAGAAGGGGGACAACCCGGAAGGAAATAGTCGATCTTCACGATGTGGTGGAGCGGGCGGACCTTGTTGAGGAGCAAGGGGATTTCCGGATCATCAGGCACATGCGCGAATTCCACACCGGCGCCGCGGATGTAGGATTCCTCCAGGCACTGTTTCAGGGTGAAGCTGTTGCGCATGGATGGGATGCCGCCCGTGGTGGCGCACTCCCCAACCGCCACCAGGACCTTGCACATTTTTCGGAATTCCCTGAGAACATGCACATTATCGGCGTTGCAGACGCCGCCTTCGATCAGTCCCAGATCCACCGGCTGACGGATGTCCTTGAGGTCGTTGATGGGGCTTCGGTCGAATTCAACCAGCTCCAGCAAATCGAGAAAGCGCTCGTCGAGATCCAGCAAGGACATGTGGCAGCCGAAGCAGCCGGCCAGCGAGCAGGTGGCCACTTTCAATTTCTCAGCCATGGGCCGCCTCCTGGTCCCTGAATTCCTCGAGGGCGACCGAAACGATGGTCTCCTTGTCGAAGATGCGCTCGCCAATGGGCACCTTGAACCCCACCCGTTTCACCGTGAGGCAACCCGTGGGACACATGGTCACGGCCTGATCCTCGGCGGCCACGTCCGTGTCCTTCAGCAGGCCCGAGGGTGCATTCACCGCCAGCTTGGACTTGATGCCGCGACCGTGGATGCCGAAGACATTCTTCCCATCCAAGTACCGGCTGGCGCGCACACATATTTCGCAGCGGATGCAGCGGTCCCGGTCCATGTTCACATCCGGATGGCTGCTGTCCCGCTCACGGATGGGAAACTGCTGGGGGAAGTGGTTGTCCTGCAGCCCTAGGTGGTAGGCCATGGCCTGGAGTCGGCAGTTGCCGCTCTCTTCGCAGGATGGGCAGTAGTGGTTGCCCTCCACGAAAATCATCTGCAGCACCGCCCGTCGCAGGTCCTGCAGCTCGGATGTGTCGCACTCCACCTGCTGACCCTTCATGGCTGGCTGGGTACAGGAAGAGAAGGGACGGCCACTGATGATGACGGTGCAAAGACGACACGAGCTGTGGGGACCCAGCTGAGGCCGCCAGCACAGGTGGGGAATATAGCGTCCGGCGGACAACACCGCCTCCAGGACCGTCTGGCCTTCGCGGAAGGGAATCTCTAACCCGTCGAGAAAGAACGTATTGGACATGGCTCAGACCTCCTCGGGGGTAAGGTGGGCGGCGGCATCGGTACGTCCCGTGAGGCTCCGCGCCTCTGCCAGGGCGTCGTCCAGATCGAAGGCCGGAATGAATTCATTGGTGCGCATGCGTTTGTTCCAGATGTCGGGGAACGCACGTACACTGTCGGTCAGGTGCAGATTGGCGGTCTGCCCGAGCCCGCAGTGGGACATGGTTCTCATCACCTTGGCGATGAGTTCGATCTCCGCCAGGTCCACCGGGGATCCGCACCCCTGGTCGAACTTCTTGACGTAGTTGGCCAGCAGGGTGGTGCCCACGCGGCAGGGCGCGCAGAGGCCGCAGCTCTCGTGCTGGAAGAAGGCGGCGAAGTTCTTCACGACCTCGAACATGTCGCGCCCGGGGCCGAAGATCATGAGGGTGCCGATGCTGGCCATGTCCTCGAAGCAGATCCGGCGATCGAAGGCGGCCCGGTTCACCATCGTGCCGCTGGGGCCGCTCACCTGGACGCCCTGGGCCTCGAGACCGCCACAATCCCGGAGCACCTCATGGATGGTGACCCCCCAGGGATACTCGTAGACGCCCGGTCTGCTGCAGTCGCCCGAGACACAGAAGAGCTTGGTTCCACTGGACTGGGGCGTGCCGTTGTAGGCGAACCAGGCACCGCCCCTGGCGCTGATGAGAGCGGCCGCGGCAAAGGTTTCCACGTTGTTCACCACCGTGGGTTCCTTCAGGTACCCCATGCGCACCGGCAGGGGCCACCGGCGACGGGGGATGCCCCGTCGCCCCTCGATGCTCTTGATCATGGCGGTCTCCATGCCGCAGATATAGGCACCCGCGCCCCAGTGGATCTGGATGTCGAATTCCAGCTCCGTGCCCAGGATTCCGCGGCCCAAAAGGCCGGCCTCACGCCGTCGCCGAAGGACGCCTTCCAAATGCTCCCTGAGATACCAGTACTCCTGCCGGACGTAGAGGATGCCCTGCTTCGAGCCCACCACGTGGCCGCAGATGGTCATGCCATCGAACACCGAGTCGGCGTAGTCCGTGAGCAGCACCCGATCCTTGAAAGTGCCTGGCTCTCCCTCGTCGGCATTGCAGAGCACATAGCGGTCGCCCAACCCGCCATTGCGCACGGACTCCCACTTGATGGCGGTCTTGAAGCCAGCTCCGCCGCGTCCCCGCAGCTCGGAGCGGTAGAGCTCCTTGAGTGTCTCCGCGCCGCCGCGACCCAAGTGGTGGCGTTGGGCATCACTGGGCGCCATATCCTCGGCCCAGGCGGGCAGGATCTCTCCGCCGCGCTCGAGGCTGGCGCGCAGCCCCGCGCCCGCTTCCAAGGGCGTGCGGAAGACCACATCCGACCTGCGCATTTGGGTTTCCACGGTGAAGAATTCCTTCGGCCAATCTTCCAGAGGAATCCCGGCGTTCACCAAATCCGCCAGGCGCTCGATGCGCGGGGCGTCCAGGCGGGTCACTGGCAGGTAGTTCACCAGCGCGGCGGGCCCCTGGTCGCACATGCCCGTGCAGGAGGTCATATGCACGCTCACGCGGCCATCCTTGCGTGTCTCTCCAAGGCGCACCCCCAGACGGTCGCAGAGGAGGGAGGCCAGTTCGCGGTTGCCCAGCATCTGATCGGTGATGTTGTCACTGAAATGAATGACGACGTCCCCCTGCGGCACCACGCTGAGGAAGCTGTAGAAGGACACCACTCCCTTCACCCGCACGAGGGGGACCTGCAGTCGCTCCGACAGGAGTGACAGCACGTTCGGGGGAACGAAGTGGAAGGCGTGCTGCACATCGATGAGGATTTGCAGCAGATCCCCGGGTCCGCCGCCGTGCATTTCAAGAATGGCCTGGAGGGTTTCTTCCTGGGAGGCGGAGTGGCCGTTCAACATGGGCGATCTCCCTATAGATGCGCCGAATCGATGTGCCCAGATGGGAGCCACCCAAAACAACCAGGGGCAGCTATCATCAGCCTTCTAAAGATCACTCTGGACTCATCAACCTACGCCGCTATCTGCCACGGCTCAACAGCAGCCGAGGCGGAATGTGACGAAAGAGCGATAGTCTACCTGCACGTGGTTAAAAGGTCGGCAAAGAAGAAGATTCCGGCTGGTTTGTCAAGGCGCAGTCTATAGCCTGCCCTTTCGCCTTCATGTCGAACTCCACTAGCAGAGTCTGCTCTGGCCATGGGGTCTCCTTAGGCCCGCCCTGGGTGATTCTTAATGGGCCAGCCCTGGGGATGTAGGCTGCACGAGAGTGGAGGCAGTGACATAGATGTAGCGAAGTTTGGTTTTGCCAGAATTGAAAACATCATGGGTGCGCCCGGTGGGGCAGTAGAGTGCAGTACCTGCCACCAGAGGCAGAATCTCTCTTTCCATTCGAAATTCGCCGGCCCCCTCCAGGACCACCAGCAACTCCTCGTTGGCCCCGGTGCTGTGCTTACCAACAGATTTTCCGGGCTCCAATACAACTAGGCCAGACCGCATTGTCACTGTTTCCGGGGGCCCAGTAAGGATAGCGAGGTGACCCTTCCCTTGGGCATCTAGCTTGATCGCCTTTGGAATTGGATTCGCTGTCGCAAGTGTGACTGCTAGAAGCAGGATTCCGGGCAGCTTGACAGCAAGCATAGTGATCTCCGATGGATGACGTCCTCACAAAAAATTAGTCCACATACTCTGTGGTTTTGTCGTTCTGATTCCTTCCCCTTGTTACATAACGCTATCTTGGATCTGCATCAGGCTTCGTAGAGTTCCTGCCGAATCCGTTCGGCCACTATCGGCACGGCGGCCTCGACTTCGGCGCTCAGGCCGAAGTAGATCTCCTGGGGGAACCGGATGGAGATGGCGTAGAGCACGACTTCCGGCGTCTCGCCCAGCAGGTAGAAGGTATCAAGCAGGTCCCGGAGGCCGATGTCGTGAGCTGTAAGGCTCGGGGGGAAGTCGGTGCAGAACCGGGGCACCAGCCTTTGAAAGGTTCCAGGGGGTGAACCATCCGCTGTAGCGTCCACAAGGATCATCCGGCGGACCTTTCGCATGGGTTCGAGCAACACCATGCTGCCCGTGCCGCCGTCCAGGAGGTCCACGTCAGCGGGAAGGCCCCCCTTCGCATGCAGGTGATCGATGACGGCCACGCCCACTCCTTCGTCGCCGAGGAGGGTGTTGCCAATGCCGAGGACCAGAGTGCTGGATCCAGAGGGGTCAATGGTCAAGCTGGTCTTCCCGCTCAAACTTCCAACCGCCCACCATGGATGAGGTGGTGCCGCGGCCTTCCACATAGTCGTGGTAGAAGACCAGGTACACGTGCACCATGACGAACAGGACGTAGAACCAGAGCATGGCGTGGTGCCACTGGCGCACCACCGCCTCACTGCCCATGAGCGGGACCACCCAGGCCGCCAGCTTGCCGAGAATCGAATGGCTCGTGGGCCCATAGAGAGCGAAGCCCGTCAGGGCCTGGAAGAAGAAAATGAAAGTCGTGATGAAGTAGATGAGCCCGGCCAGCCGGTTGTGGCCAATGTGGATGCGCCCCTTTACGCTTACCTGGAGGATGTCGATCTTCAACACTTCGACGATCTCCTGGAAGGCGGCCTTGGTGGTGGGGATGAAGGTGCTCCACCGGGCGTACTGGTTGCCCGCGAAGCCCCAGTAGACGCGGACCAGCATGTTGAAGAGGAAGACATACCCCGCTGTGAAGTGGATGAACCGCACGGTACCGAACCAGTACTGAAAGGAAGCCTCCTGGGCATAGGACACGGAGAAGGGTTTCCCGATGATGAGACCCGTAACGCCCAGAGTGGCGATGGCCAGGGCATTGATCCAGTGGAAGGCCCGGACCGGAAGCTCCCAGACGTAGATGCGGCGATAAACATGAGGCGATGGCATGGCGTCCCCCCTCAATAGAACTGGACCTGGTGAACCTGCTTTCCATCCGGATCGTAGACATGCACGGCACAGGCAATGCACGGGTCGAAGGAGTGGATCGTGCGGAGGATCTCCAACGGCTGTTCCACATTGGACACGGGGGTGCCAATGAGGGCTTCCTCATAGGCGGACCGCTGGCCCTTTGCATCCCGAGGAGAGGCATTCCAGGTGCTCGGCACCACCAGTTGGTAGTTGTCGATGGCCCGATCCTTGATGCTGATCCAGTGCGCCAGGGCACCCCGGGGTGCCTCGGTCATACCCACGCCTTCGGCCGTGGCCGGCCAGGTGGCTGGCTCCCAACGGGAGCTGTTAAAGGTCCTCCTCTCGCCGTTCTTCAGGTTGCTGATCAGATCATCATAGAAACCCTTCATCCAGTGGGCGACCACCTGGGTTTCCACACCCCGAGCAGCGGTGCGGCCCAGTGTGGAGAAAAGCGCTGTGATGGGCACATCGAGCTTCTTCAGCACGACCCCCACCAGCTCCTTGACGTCGGTGTTGCCCTTGGCATAGGCCACCAGCATGCGGGAGAGCGGCCCCACCTCCATGGCATGGTCTTTCCACCGTGGGGTCTTCAGCCAGGAATACTTGCCCTCCACGTCGAGGTGCTCATAGGGTGGCTTGGGACCGGTGTAGTTGAACTCCGTCTCCCCCTTGAAGGGATGGAGCCCTACGCCGTCGCCACCGCCGTACTGATACCAGGAGTGGCTGATGTATTCCTTGATCTCGTTGAGGTCCTTCCCGTTCACTTCATGGATCTCATTGAGGTTCCGATTCAGGATCGCCCCGCGAGGCAGCAGGAAGGAGGAGGGATCGTTGTAGCCGCGGGTGGGCAGGTCGCCATAGGCCAGGTAGTTCTGGAGGCCGCCGCCGATGGCGCCCCAGTCCTTGTAGAAACTGGCGATGGCCAGCAGGTCCGGAATGTAGACCTGCTCCACGAATTCAATTGCATCCTTGATGAGGCTGCCCACGAAGTCCAGCCGCTCGGTATTGATGGCATTCACTTCCTCCAGATTGAAGGAGCAGGGCACGCCACCCACCAGGTAGTTGGGGTGCGGGTTCTTGCCACCAAAGATGGTATGGATCTTGACGATCTCCTTCTGCCATTCCAGGGCGTCAAGGTAGTGGGAGACTGCCAGCAGGTTCACTTCCGGCGGCAGCTTGTAGGCCTTGTTGCCCCAGTAGCCGTTGGCGAAGATGCCCAGCTGCCCGCTTTCGACGAACTTCTTGAGGCGCTGCTGCACGGCGGCGAAGTGGCCGGGATTGGATTTGGGCCAAGGCGATAGCGACTGGGCCAGCTTGGAAGTCGCCACTGGGTCGGCCTTCAGCATGCTCACCACATCCACCCAGTCCAGGGCATGGAGGTGGTAGAAGTGCACCACGTGGTCCTGCACGTACTGGGCGCAGAACATGAGGTTGCGCACCAGCTCCGCATTCTTGGGGACCGTGATGCCCAACGCGTCTTCGACGCAGCGGCAGCTGGCCAGGGCGTGCACCGTGGTGCAGACGCCGCAGACCCGCTCGGTGAAGGCCCAGGCGTCCCTGGGGTCACGGCCCTTGAGGATCTTCTCGATGCCGCGGACCATGGTACCGGCGCTAAAGGCGTCCTTGACGACGCCGTTTTCCACCACCGCCTCGATGCGGAGGTGGCCTTCGATGCGGGTGACTGGATCAATGACGATGCGGTTGCTCATCGGTCCACCTTCTCGTTCTCGGGCGTGTTCTTGACGTCTTCGGCCACCTGGTCATGGATCAGCTTCCGCTTGCGGATGTTCGTGGAGATGGCGTGGGCTGCCACGCCGACGGCAGCCACCGCCCCAAGGGTGACCCCCACCGAATCCGCCGTGGATTCAATGCCGAAGCCCGGGAAGGAAGGCAGATGCCGGTAGAAGGGGCCGTTATCCCAGAACTTGTTCTCGCTGCACCCGATGCATCCGTGGCCGGACTGGATGGGATAGCTGGTCCCCTGGTTCCACTTGGTGACAGAACAGGCGTTGTAGGTGACCGGCCCCCGACAGCCCATCTTGTAGAGGCAGAAACCCTTTCGTGCATTGTCGTCGTCGAAGGTCTCCACGAACAGGCCCGCGTCGTAGTTGGGACGCCGGTAGCAGGTATCGTGTACGCGGCGGGAGTAGAACTCCTTGGGCCGTCCCTGGTCATCGAGATCGGGGATCCGACCGAACATCAGGATGTGGGTGACCACCCCGACCATCACGTCCGCGATGGGCGGGCAGCCCGGCACGTTGATGACCGGCTTGCTGATCAGCTCGTGGATTGGCGTGGCGCCCGTGGGGTTGGGCTTGGCGTTCTGGACACAACCGTAGGACGCGCAGTTGCCCCAGGCCACGATGGCCGCGGCTCCCGCCGCCGCTTCCTGCAAGATGTCTTCTGCCGTGCGTCCGCCGATGGTGCAGTAGACGCCATCCGCCTTGGTGGGGACGGAGCCTTCCACCAGCAGAATGTATTTCCCGGCGTAGGCCTTCAGGGTGTCGGACTTGCACTTCTCGGCCTGGTGGCCGGCGGCCGCCTGCAGGGTCTCGGTGTAGTCGAGGGAAATGGCGTCCAGCAGCACGTCCGCCACGATCGGATGCGAGGCCCGGATGAAGGACTCGCTGCAGCAGGTGCATTCCTGGAAATGCAGCCAGATGACGGGAGGGCGCGCCTTCTTCTCGAAGGCCTTGGCCACGGCGGCCGAAGCGTTGGGACCCAGTCCCGCGGCCGCGGCCGCGAAAGAGCAGAATTGCATGAAGTCCCGCCGACTGTAGCCCTTCTCTCGCATCACCTCCCACAGGGTGTGTTTCCCACCTGACATGCTCCCTCCTTGGCCTGGAAAGCCTTGGTTGAGACTGCGTCTTAAAAAAGACTATCGGGGTGTTTATTAGACCTAAGCTAGGAGGTCTAAGGAAGCTGTCAAGCGAACGAATTTGGGCTGGATTTCCCGATGAGTGAGTCGTCTTTCTAGGGGCGAGGAGGCCTGTAGCCACGGCCTTCCAGAAAGTTGGAGGGGGTCGACGCCGCGGCCAGACGCCATCATCCGCTCACGCTATCCTCAGGCCATGCTCCTTCCGCTATACNNTGGCCGTGGGTGCGACCTTCCTCGGGCGGACCTTCCTTGGCGATGGATTCTTCCTCTGGATGGACCGGCTGGCCTGGACCCTCGTTCTGCTGCTCGGCCTGTGGAACCTGTCCGCCGCCCTGGGCCTCCGCAGCATCTCCCTCCACAGTCACGTACACCACCATGGCCCGGTCACCCACGATCACCCGCACCCCCATGCCCACGGCCCCGCGCGGATCTGCACGCGCTGGGCGCCCAAGGTCCGGCCCGTCCAGGCTCCTACGCACCGGACCACCACCACGGCGATCCTCCCCTTCGGCCCGACACCACTCCGGCATCACGCCCCCGGCGCCTCGGTCCACACTTTCCATCATTCCGCCGCCTGGTTGGGCGCCTTCTTTGGCCTGGGCGGTGTGCGGGGCTTCACCACGCTCATGCGGGAGGCAGGCATCAGCGGGCAGCTCCAGTTCATCGAAGCCCTGCTGCTCTTCGGCCTCGGCATCACGGCCATGTTCGCCCTGCTCAGCGAACTCTCGGGATGGCTGGCCGCCCGGATGGGGACGCAGCTCCGCTTCCGCCGCACCCTCTACGCCCTGTCAGGACTGGGCAACGTGGCCGTGGGCCTCTACCTGCTGTTCAAGGGGTGAGTGACGCGCACCGCCAGTTCGGCAGAATCATGGTCCCGATGGGAGGATGAATGCACGAGATGAGCCTCATGGTCAGCATGCTGGAGATCATCGAGGACCAGGCACGCCAGGAGGGTTTCCGCCGGGTCACCCGGGTCACCCTGGAAATCGGTCAGATGGCAGGGGTGGACCCGGAGGCCATGCGCTTCGCCTTTGAGGCGGGCACCCTGGATTCCGTGGCCGAAGGAGCGGAACTGATCATCGAGGAAACCCTCGGTCGGGCCCGCTGTCCGGCCTGCGGCCTGGAGGCGCCGGTCGAGGTCTTCTACGAACCCTGCGCCGCCTGCGGCCAGGCGCCCCAGGAGATCATCGCCGGCCGCGCCATGCGGATCGTCTCCCTGGATGTGGACTAGGGGGACCATTCATGCCGAAAGACACATTCTTCTTGCACCACCGCATTTCTTGACCAGTATTCTTCCCTACCCGCCCGCCCTTTCCCTGGCTGGTTCTCGTTTCTCGATGACCTCCATCGGAGTCGCCATGTGCACCACCTGTGGCTGCGAAGACCACGCCCATGCTCCGCACCCGAAGGGCGAGTCCAGCGGGTGGTTCCGCCGGGTTTCCCTCGAGCGCAGCCTGCTGGAGAAGAACGACGCCTTCGCGGCCCGCAACCGACGCCACTTCCAGGAGCGGGGGATCCTGGCCCTGAACCTGGTCTCCAGCCCGGGCTCCGGCAAGACCAGCCTGCTGGTGGCAACCCTGGAGCGGCTGGCGGGATCCCGCCCGGTGGCGGTGGTGGAAGGAGATCAGCAGACCAGCCGGGATGCCGATCGCATCCGCGCCGCCGGCGCCCCCGCCATCCAGATCAACACCGGCAAGGGCTGCCATCTGGATGCCCACGGCGTCGAACACGCGATCCTCGACCTGGCACCCGAGGATGGCGCCCTGGTGTTCATCGAGAACGTGGGCAACCTGGTCTGCCCCGCGCCCTTCGACCTGGGCGAGAACCACAAGGTGGTGATCCTTTCGGTCACGGAGGGAGAGGACAAGCCGTTGAAGTACCCCGATATGTTCGCCGCCGCCGACCTCATGCTGCTCAACAAGGTGGATCTCCTCCCCCATGTAGATTTCGACGAGGAGGCCTGTCTGGGCTTCGCTAAGCGGGTCAACCCCAGCCTGGACGTGATCCGCACCAGCGCCCGCAGCGGCGAGGGCCTGCAGGCCTGGATCGACTGGATCCTGGCCCGGAGCGCGGCCCTGGCCCGCTGATCCCGTGCCCCGCCTCCGCATCCAGGTCCAAGGCGTGGTCCAGGGCGTCGGCTTCCGCCCCTTCGTGTTCCGCCTCGCCACTGAACTTGGCCTGGGCGGCTGGGTGCAGAACCGCCCGGAAGGGATCCGGATCGAGGTACAGGGAGCAGGCTTCGGCCAGGAGGAATTTCTGCGTCGGCTCCGGGTCGAGGCACCCAGGGCTGCGGTCATCCACGACCTGGTCTGCGACTCCCTGCCCGAGTCGGCGGATGGGGCGCATTTCCGGATCCTGCCCAGCGAGAGCGAAGGGGACCGCCGGCCTTCCATCCCCGCGGACTTGGCCCTCTGCCCTGAGTGTGAGCAGGAGATCCAGGATCCCGGGTCCCGCCGGTTCCGCTATCCCTTCACCAACTGCACGGCCTGCGGTCCCCGTTACTCCATCATCGCGTCGCTGCCCTACGACCGCTCGCGCACGGCCATGGCGGAGTTCCCGCTCTGCCCGGACTGCCGCGCGGAGTTCGAGGATCCCCTGGACCGCCGCTTCCACGCTCAGCCCATGGCCTGTCCCCGCTGCGGTCCCAAACTGGTGTATTGCGGGCCGGAGGGCGGCCCCGGATCCGAAACCGAGGCCGCCCTGGCCGCGGCTCTGGATCTGCTGAAGCGCGGCGGCATCCTGGCCCTCAAGGGCCTAGGCGGCTTTCAGCTGCTGGTGGATGCGCGCTCCCAGACGGCCGTCCAGCGACTTCGTGACCGGAAGGGGCGGGCAGAGAAACCTTTCGCGGTGATGTTTCCCGATCCGGAATTCCTTGAGGCCGCCTGCGTGGTGGATGCCATCGCACTGGCCGCGCTGCGAGGGCCTGCGGCGCCCATCCTGCTGGTCCCCCGCCGGGAAGGCTCCCCGGTGGCTCTCGCCGTGGCTCCGGACAACCCTGACCTGGGCGCATTCCTGCCCTATACGCCCCTGCACCGCCTGCTGCTGGAGGGTTTCGGCGGTCCCTTGGTCTGCACCAGCGGGAACCGCTCCGAGGAGCCCATGGCCATCGGTGGCGCCGAGGCACTGGCCAGGCTCGGTGACATCGCTGACGGGTTCTTAGGCCATGACCGCCCGGTGCTGCGCCCCCTGGACGATTCCGTGGGACGGATGGAGGGGGGTGCCCTCCACCTGCTCCGGCGGGCCCGGGGCTTCGCGCCCTTGCCCCTCCCCATGGCGGGCCCATCGGTGCTGGCCCTGGGCGGCCACATGAAAGCCACCGTGACCCTCCTGGCCGGGGACCAGGCGGTGGTGAGCCAGCACCTGGGTGACCTGGACAGCGCCCAGGGCCTGGCCCTGCTGGAGCGCACGGTGGCGGACCTGCTGGCCTTCCTGGAGGCGGCCCCAGAGCGGCTGGCCTGCGACCTGCACCCCGATTACGGCAGCACCCGCGTGGCCGAAGCGCTGGCCTGCCGCATGGGCCTGCCCCTGTTGCGTGTCCAGCACCACCACGCCCACGTGGCCGCCGTCATGGCCGAGCATGGCCTCCGGGGCCCCGTGCTGGGCCTGGCCTGGGACGGCTCGGGCTGGGGCACTGACGGCACCGTGTGGGGCGGCGAGGCCCTGGAGGTGGATGGAACCGGCTTCCGCCGCCCCGGCCACTTGCGCCCCTTCCCCCTGCCCGGTGGCGAGCGGGCCGTGCGGGAACCCCGCCGTGCAGCCCTGGGCCTGTGCCTGGCCTGCCTCGGGAAGCCAGGCCCGGCCGCGGCCGCCTTCAATCCGGAGGAATTGGCCGTGCTCTGCCGCGCCACCGAACGCGGGGTGAACACGCCCATGTGCTCCAGCGCCGGCCGCCTGTTCGATGCCGTGGCCAGCCTGGCGGGCATCCGCAGCGGCGCCGGCTTCGAGGGGCAGGCGGCCATGGCCCTGGAATTCCAGGCCCGGCGCGGGCGGAGCGCGGGCGGTTCCTACCCGATCCCCTTGAAGGAAGGCCAGGCGGATCTGGCCCCCCTGCTTGAAGCGTTGCTGGACGACCTTCGCCTGGGCGCAGACCTCCCCGCCATGGCCTTCCGCTTCCACGCTGCCCTGGCCGACCTGGCGCTGGCCTTCGCCGAGGCTGCCGGGCGGGAATGGGTGGTGCTTTCGGGAGGATGCTTTCAGAATGCCTTGCTGTCGGAGCTCTGCCAGGAGCGGCTGGCGTCAAGGGGGTTCCAGGTGTTCCGGCCGGCCCGATTCCCCGCCAACGATGGCGCCCTCTCTCTCGGCCAGGCCTGGGTGGCCTCCCGCATTTCCATGGAGCATTGACATGTGCCTTGGCATTCCCGGACGCATCCTGGACCTGGGAGAGGCCCCTCTCCACTTCGGCCACGTGGCCTTCGGCGAAGTGGTGAAGGAGGTGAGCCTGGCGCTGGTCCCCGAAGCCCGGCCCGGGGATTACGTGATCGTCCACGCCGGCACCGCCCTGGAAGTCATCGACGAGGCCGCGGCGGCCAGGACCTGGGAGGTGCTGGCCCAGTTGGATCCGCCCCGGGAGGAAACCCCATGAAGTTTCTGGACGAGTACCGGGACGAAGAAGCGGTCCGCCCCCTCGTGGAGGCCCTGCATCGCCGGGTGACCCGGCCCTGGACCCTCATGGAGGTCTGCGGCGGCCAGACCCACAGCATCATGCGCTTCGGCATCGATCGCCTGCTGCCCCCCGCCATCCGTCTGATCCACGGTCCCGGCTGCCCGGTCTGCGT
>PMJK01000185.1 GCA_003158505.1 Holophagaceae bacterium
GGCGAGGACGTGGAGAACATCCTCACCAAGCTGCTCCAGGCCGCCAACTACGATGTGGAACGGGCCCAGCGGGGCATCGTCTTCATCGATGAAATCGACAAGGTGGGGCGGAAGAGCGAGAATCCCAGTATCACCCGCGATGTGAGCGGCGAAGGCGTGCAGCAGGCCCTGCTGAAGCTGGTGGAGGGCACCATCGCCAACGTGCCGCCCCAGGGCGGNNGGCCGCAAGCACCCCCACCAGGAGTTCATTCAGCTGGACACCAGCAACATCCTGTTCATCTGTGGCGGCGCCTTCGTGGGCATCGATGACATCATCAAGCAGCGCATCCGGGCCAAGGCCGTGGGGTTCGGCTCCACACCCTCCTCCAAGGACGACAAGGAGAACCTGCTTCGCCTGGTGGAGCCCGAGGACATCATCAAGTTCGGCCTCATTCCCGAGCTGGTGGGCCGCCTGCCGGTGGTGGCAGGCCTCACCCCCCTGGACCGCGAGGCCCTGGTGGCCATCCTCACCCAGCCCAAGAACGCCATCACCAAGCAGTTCGTGAAGCTCTTTGACATGGACGATGTGGACCTGAGCTTCGAGGAGGGCGCCATCGACGCCATCGCCGAGCAGGCCCTCACCCGCAAGCTGGGCGCCCGCGGCCTCCGCAGCCTGGTGGAACAGATCCTGCTGGAGCCCATGTACGAGCTGCCCTCGGACAAGCGCACCTCCCGCGAGACCCTCCGCATCACCCGCCAGAAGGTCGAGGAGGTCATGGGCCTTCCCTCCCACCAGATCTCCGCCGCCGGTTGAAGCGAGGCGAACCTTGGCCGTTCCCAAGACTCTCACCCTGCCTGCCATTCCCATCCGGGACATGGTGCTGTTCCCCGGCGCGCGCGTGCCCTTCGTGGTGGGACGGTCGGCCTCGGTGCGCACGCTGGAACTGGCCATCAAGGCTGGCGACCACCTGCTGATGCTCACGCAGAAGGACGCCAAGGTGGAAACGCCGGGCCAGGATGATCTCTACGCCATCGGCACCCTGGCCCTGGTGGAATCGGTCATCGCGCTGCCCAAGGACTACTACAAGGTGGGCGTGAAGGGCATCGCCCGGGTGAACCTGCGCCGCTACGACGACAGAGGAGAGGTCATCCAGGCCGAGGCCTACTTGCTGCCGGAGCCCTCCCAGGCTGCGGGCGGATCCCTCCAGGCCTTCCTCCAGGCGGTGGAAACCTTCCTGGGCCGCAACTCCGACGCCTCGCGTCTGCTGAGCATGGACCAGATCCGCGAGCTACCCCTGGGCAAGGCCATCGACACCGTGGCTGGGCTCGTGCCCGCCGAGGTGAAGCAGAAGCAGGAGATCCTTGAACAGCTGGAGATCGGTCCGCGACTTGAGACCCTCCTGCACCTGCTGGAACTGGATTCGGCCCGCTCTGAGGTAGACCGCACCCTGGATGAGAAGACCCGTCAGCGCATGGATCAGGACCACAAGCAGTACGTGCTGAACGAGAAGATGCGCGTCATCCAGCAGGAGCTGGGCAAGAAGGAAGAAAAGGACGAATCCACGCGCCTCAGGGACCAGATCGAGGCCGCCGGGATGAGCCCCGAGGCCAAGGGGAAGGCCCTGGAGGAGCTGGAGCGCCTGGAGGCCATGCCCCCCCAGAGCGCGGAGGCCACCGTCAGCCGCACTTATCTGGACTGGCTGCTGGCCCTGCCCTGGAAGGCCATGGCCGATGAACGCCTGGACCTGGTGGAGGCCGAGCGAGTACTGGACGAGGACCACTCCGGTCTCGACAAGATCAAGGCCCGCATTCTTGAGCACCTGGCCGTCATGGCCCGGCTGCAGCAGGATCCGGCCAAGGCCGGCGACGGGGACCAGCGACCCCTCCGCGGCCCGATCCTCTGCCTGGTGGGCCCCCCGGGCGTCGGCAAGACTTCGCTAGCCCGCAGCATCGCCAGGGCCCTGAACAGGCCCTTCGTGCGGCTGTCCCTGGGTGGCGTGCGGGACGAGGCCGAGATCCGCGGCCATCGGCGCACCTACATCGGCTCCATGCCCGGCCGCATCATTTCGTTGATGAAGAAGGCCAAGGTCCGCAATCCGCTCATGCTGCTGGACGAGATCGACAAGATGGCCTCGGATTTCCGCGGCGATCCCAGCAGTGCTCTGCTTGAGGTGCTCGATCCCGAGCAGAATGCGGCCTTCCAGGACCACTACCTGGACGTGGGCTTCGACCTGAGCCAGGTGCTCTTCCTGGCCACGGCCAACGTGCGCCACCAGATCCCCGAGCCCCTGGAGGACCGCCTGGAGGTGCTGGAGCTCAGCGGCTACACCACCAAGGAGAAACTGGCCATCGCTGAACAGCACCTGCTCCCCCGCGCCCTCGAAGGCCATGGCATGAAGGACATGGGCGTGCATTTCGAGAAGGCCGCCCTGGAGAAGCTCGTGCAGTCCTACACTCGCGAAGCGGGTGTGCGCCAGTTCGAGCGGGAGATCGCCAACATCCTCCGCAAGCTGGCGCGGCACACACTGCAGCCGGAAAAGGGGGTGCCCTTCGATCCCCTCATTACGGCCGACCGCGTGCCGAAACTGCTGGGGCCCGAGAAGATTCTGGAAAGCCGTGCGGAAGACACGGCCCCGCCAGGCCTCGTGAATGGCCTGGCCTGGACCCCCACGGGCGGCGACCTGCTGACCATCGAGGCCGCCGTGCTGCCGGGCAAGGGTGTCCTCAAGCTCACCGGAAAGCTGGGCGAGGTCATGCAGGAGAGCGCCAACCTGGCCTTGAGCTACGTGCGCGCCCGGGCCGAGCGCCTGGGCCTGAAGCGCGACTTCCTCGACACGGTGGACCTGCATGTCCATGTGCCCGAGGGCGCCATTCCCAAAGACGGTCCCAGCGCCGGGATCACCCTGGCCACGGCCCTGATCTCGGTGCTGACGGGCATTCCCGCCCGGGCGGACATGGCCATGACCGGCGAGCTGACGCTGCGGGGCCGGGTGCTGCCCATCGGCGGGCTGAAGGAAAAACTCCTCGCCGCCCACCGGCAGGGGCGCAAAGCCGTGCTGATCCCCAGTGAGAACGCCCGGCATCTCGAAGAGGTACCCGCCGAGGTCCGCGAGCAGCTCAGCATCCACCTGGTCAGCCACATGGACGAAGTCATCCAGCTGGCCCTCACCCGCATGCCCGAACCGCTCGGGCCGGAAGCCACCACTCCTGCTCCTCCCAATCCCACCAGGGAAAATCCGGCGACGGCGCAGTAGCGGATGGGATGTGGGCTGCGGATGCCCGGGCCTTCCTTCACTCAGGACGGCGCAGCCGTCCTGAGCCAAGCCACACCCCCGTTGCTGCTACCCTGATCGCATGCGCTTTCTCTCGAGCCACGTCATCCACTTCTTCGTCATGGGCATGGGCATCGCCCTGGTCCTCGGCTTGCTGCATCCCACGACCCGGCCGGAGCGGACCCGGGCCTCGATCCTGAAACACGCAGCCGGGCTCATCGGCATCGGGCTGGCCCTGGCTTGGCTGATGTACCTGCTGCCCCGGCATCCCGTGCGGTTCTAGGGGGGGCCGTGGTCGAGCAGGTCCTGGGCCCCTGGGCCGCCCTGAAGGCAGGATGGGAAGGCGCCTGGCGGATCGCCGAGGACCTGTGGCATGAACTCGCCCGGGCGGTGCCGGTGGTGGGGCGGACGGGTGCCTTCATCGCTGAAGTGCTCAGCAAGTACCACAAGGACGACTGCCTGAGCTATGCCGCGGGCCTGAGCTTCTGGGTCATCGTCAGCCTGGTGCCGCTCTCCACGCTGCTGTTCAAATTGCTGGGCGCCGTCCTGGGAAGCCGCGCCTACGGTCCAGGAACCTTGAGGACACTGCAGGAGATCGTGCCCTACCTCCCCCGCGAGCTGGTCTANNTGGCCAACAGCCAGAAGATCGGCGGCATGGGCCTCTCCTGGATCGTGCTGCTCTTCGGCAGCTACTGGGGCATCAGCCAGCTGGACACCAGCCTCGCCCACGTCTTCGGCCTGCGCATCAAGAAGCACCGCCAGACCCGCAAGAACCACCTGCTGCGCCAGGTGGCCTTCCTGGTGGTCGGCCTGCTCCTCATGGTGATCTTTCTCGCGCTGGTCATCGGGGGTGCCGTCCGCAAATTCCTGCCCTGGAAGCAGGCGGACTTCCTGCCCTACCTGGGGCCCCTGCTGGGTCTGGTGGTGGTGACGATGGTGCTGCAGCACCTCCCCCGCCTGCACGTGAAGTTCCGCCACGCCTTCCTTGGCGCGGCCGTGTCCACCACGCTCTGGTGGCTGGCCAAGTGGGGCTTCGGCGTCTACCTGAAGCACACCCTCACCTGGGGCATCATGTACGGCTCCCTGCTCGGCATCGTCGCCGGCCTCACCTTTCTCTACTACAGCTGCGCCATCCTGCTGCTGGGCGCCGAGATCACCGCCGCCTTCTACCGCCATGAAACCACGGGCACCACCGTGCCGCCATGGCTGCGCGTGAAGGCCGGGGAGCCCAAGAAACCCTAGGGAATTGAGCCCATGAGCGCGCTGGTCAAAGAGGGCCGAGGCGATGGGGAGCCGCACCAGGATGTTTTATGAATATAATTAAGTCATTGTATTGCAATATTTATAAAATAATAAAAAAACACAACACCTGACACGAGCTGACCTATCTTTCTTATCGAGGCGACCTTAGTAAGAGTTTGCCTACGAGGTTTCCCATGTCGGGATGCCGCCGGATGGTTTGGATCAGCGCCCTTTTGGTCACGCTCACCTGGCTGACCGCAGGGTCGGGCTGGACGGGGGAGGCTACCGCCGAGAAGGTGTGCGTCGCGAGGGTCCAGGGCACCATCGGACCCGCTACGGCAAGCTACCTCGCCAGGGCCATGGGAGAGGCGGCAGGCCAGGGGGCCCAGTGCCTGGTCATCGAACTGGATACCCCGGGCGGCCTCCTCGATTCCACCAAAGAGATCATCCAGGGATTTCTCCGCTCGCCCGTTCCCACGGTCGTGTACGTATCGCCTCCAGGCGCCTGGGCGGGCAGTGCGGGCTGTTTCATCACCATGGCGGCCGACGTGGCGGCGATGGCGCCCACCACCAGCATCGGCGCGGCCCATCCGGTCGGGATCAGTCCCGGCGGTGAGAAGCAGGACGACACCATGAAGCAGAAGCTGGAGAACTTCTCCTCCAGCTACATCGAGGCGGTCGCGATCAAACATCATCGCAACGCGGAGTGGGCCCGGGCCTCCGTGCGGGAAAGCGCCGCCATCACGTCCGATAAGGCGCTGGAACTGAACGTGATCGATCTCATCGCCAGGGACCTGCCCGACCTGCTGAAACAGATCGACGGACGCGAGGTGAACGGCAGGACGCTGAAGACGGCCCGGGCCTCCATCGTGGGCATTCCGATGACTTTCCAGGAGCAGGCCTTCCAGGTCATCGCCCATCCCCAGGT
>PMJK01000120.1:0-11972 GCA_003158505.1 Holophagaceae bacterium
CGTGGGCAAGACCACCACCCTGGGTAAGCTGGCGGCCCACCTCAAGGCGCGTGGTGAGGCCGTGCTGGTGGTGGCGGGTGACACCTTTCGTGCCGCCGCCATCGATCAGCTGGAGTTATGGGCGGAGCGGGCTGACGTGCCGGTCATCCGGAATCAGATGGGTGGGGACCCGGCGGCCATCGCCTTTGACGGTGCCACCAGCGCCAAGGCCACGGGCACCCCCTGGGTGCTCATCGACACGGCGGGACGGCTGCACACCAAGGACCACCTCATGAAGGAACTGGACAAGATCCGGCGCAGCCTCCAGAAGGTGATCCCCGAGGCGCCCCATCGGGTGCTGCTGGTGCTGGATGCCACCACCGGGCAAAACGGGCTGGCACAGGCCGAGGCCTTCGCCAAGGCCGCGGGCATCACGGATCTGGTCCTCACCAAACTGGACGGTAGCGCCAAGGGGGGCGTGGTGGTGCCCATCCTGGATCGGCTCAAGCTCCCCATCGCCTTCGTGGGCGTGGGCGAGGGCGTGGACGACCTCATCCCCTTCGACGCAGAGGCCTTCGTGGACGGGCTGTTGGATGTCTGATCTGGAACTCACCGCCGAGGTCGCCTGGGCCCTCGCTACAGGTGGCCCCTGGCCCGACCCGGCGGACCTTGATGGCGATGCGCGGTTCATGGCTTTGGCGCTCCGGGAGGGTCTGAACGGGGTGGGTCTTGCCAGCCCCAACCCTCCAGTAGGTTGTGTCCTGGTCAGGGCGGGCCTGGTCATCGGCAGTGGTGTCCACACCCGGGCCGGGGACCCCCACGGTGAAGTCATGGCTTTGCGGGATGCCGAGGCCCGGGGCGAGGATCCCAAGGGTTCCACGGCCTTCGTCACCCTCGAGCCCTGTTGCCACCATGGCCGGACAGGCCCCTGTACCCTGGCCCTCATTCAGGCGGGGGTCGCTCGGGTGGTGGTCGGTGTCCGTGATCCCAACCCCCGGGTGGACGGGGGCGGCTTGGCCATCCTCCGATCCCACGGAGTTGTCGTGGAGGAGGGTGTGCTTGGCGAGGCTTGTGCCCGTTTCCACGCCCCCTTTTTCAAACACATCCGCACGGGACTGCCCTGGGTGACCCTCAAACTGGCCTTAGGATCCGACGGGTCCCTAGGTCCCGCCGGCCAGACCACCCAGGTGACCCCGCCCGAAGTTCAGCGTCTGGCCCATGCCCTGCGGCGGGCCTCCGAGGCCCTGGTGGTGGGCCGGCATACCATCGAAGTGGATGATCCTCAACTGACCGACCGCTGGCCCGCGCCCACCGCCCCCCATCGCAGCTTTGCCCGGGTGGTCATGGACGAGACCGGGCTGGTGCCCCCCACCGCCCGCGTATGGGCACCCGTGGCTGGCCAGCCAGTGTTCCGGGCCGTCACCAACGAACCGACCCCGCTGAGGGGTGTGGAGGATCTCCACCTGCCACCCGAAGGCCGGGGATGCAGTTTGCGCCACCTGCTCTACGAACTCGCCGCCATGGGGGTGGGACGCGTCCTTGTGGAGGGGGGTGGCACCCTCGCCGGTGGCTTCCTATCTCAAGGCCTGGTGGATGAGTTCCATCGATTCCAAAGCGATCTCCCGGCCTGTGGCCCGGAGCTAATACTCCCAATTCCGACAACTTGGTGCCTTCAGGCTTCCGCGCGTTGGTCCACAGGGCGCTGGGAAGTCTGGCGTTAGCTACGCTACGACACCGCTACCTTCGCAAGTGATCCGGGATCACCTGCAGGTGGGAGCACAAGCTCACCCCCCTCCCACCAGCCGCACCACCTCCAGTCGATCCTCCTTTTTAAGGAGAGTGGCAGGGTGGTCCGCGCGACGAATGACCTCGCCGTTCAACTCGATGGCGCTCCCGAAGACAGGTAGTTCAAGCCAGATGGCCACATCAGCCACCGTGGTCAGGTAATCTGGCGCCTCCCGGACTTTACCGTTGATGTGAAGCCTCATCGAGCCCCCGCAGCGGCCTGGAAGCCCTTTTCCAAATCGGCGATGAGATCGGGCTCATCCTCGATGCCCACCGAGAAGCGCAGCAGACCATCTGTGATGCCCAGGCGGGCCTTTACATCGGGAGGGGTCTTCAGGTGGCTCATGCTGGCAGGATGTTGGATGAGGCTTTCCACGCCTCCGAGGCTCACGCCCCTGGTGACCACCTCCAGGGCTTCGCAGAAGCGCTGACCCGCCAAAAGCCCTGCCCCCAGTTCGAAGCTGATCATGGCCCCGAAGCCCTTTTCCATCTGCCGGACGGCCACCTCGTGGCCCGGGTGGCCGGGAAGGCCCGGGTAGTCCACCCGCGCCACGTGGGGTTGCCACAGTAGCCACTGGGCCAGGGCCTGGGCGTTGTCCGAGGCGCGGCGCATGCGCAGGGCCAGGGTCTTCAGGCCCCGGTGCAGGAGCCAGGCACCCATGGGATCCAGAGTCGGGCCCAAGAGTTTCGAGAGCTGCCAGCAGGCCACCACATCTGCCTCGCGGCCCGCAATGACACCTGCCACCACGTCGGAATGGCCCGCCAGGTACTTGGTGGCTGAAGCCACACTGAGATCGATGCCAAAGGCCAGTGGTCTGGTGTGGATGGGGCTGGGGAAGGTGTTGTCGGCCACCGTGCGAATGCCATGTCGCTTCCCGATGGCCGCCACGCCCGCCAGATCCGTCAGGGCCAGGGTGGGGTTGGAAGGCGTTTCCAACCAGATCATGCGGGTTTCGGACCGGATAGCGGCTTCCCATTCGCCCAGATCCAGGGTGTCCTGCACCCAGGTGACCTTCAATCCCCGCTCCGTCTCCCACCGGCGGATGAGCTGTTCAGTGCCCAGGTAGATGGCGGCGGGGGCCACCAGGTGGTCGCCAGGTTTCAGGAAGGCTTCAAAGGTGAGGGCGAAGGCCGCCATGCCGGAAGCCGTCACCAGGGCCCTTTCGGCTCCTTCGAGTTCCGCCAGCACGGCCTCGACCTCGCTGGCGTTGGGATTGCCCCAGCGGGTATAGAAGGCGGGAGGTTCGATGCTGGCCGCGAACTCGGCACCCTCGCGGTTCTCCATGAGCTGAAATACCGAGGTCTGGAAGATGGGTGTGGTCACGGCCCGGGTCGGATTGAAGTGCTTCCCGGCATGGATGGCGGTGGTGGTGGGTCCCCAGGGTTTGGGCATCGGCGGCTCCAGTCCCTAGAATAGGGCTGTCTGACTTATCGATTCCAGAACACGATGGCCAGGGCCACTACGGCGAACAGGATGACCACGATGAGCCGCCACACCGTGGGGTGCTCATCTGGCACATCGTAAGTCCCGCGATCTTCCATGGCGGCCCGGGTCAGTTCGTCCTCGGGCGCCGGCACCAGCCCACGGCAATTTACGCAGCGGAATGGCTCGCCGGGGGTCATCACAGCGTCCACCACCGAACAGCCACATTCTTGGCAGATATGAACTACGCCAGGATGGTAGGCCTCCAGGGCGGCGGGGATTTCATTCGTCATGAGCCCAGGATGGGGTCAAGTTCAGTCTTTGGCCAGCGCTTCGGATAGCACCTCGTTCACGAGTTTCGCATCCAG
The DNA here is from genome assembly GCA_003158505.1 of Holophagaceae bacterium. Taxonomy (GTDB): domain Bacteria; phylum Acidobacteriota; class Holophagae; order Holophagales; family Holophagaceae; genus Geothrix. Next base: position 3,556 of record PMJK01000120.1, read on the forward strand.
CTTGCCCTGGCCGGCCTTGATAACCTGGCCCACCAGGAAGCCCTTGAGGCTCTCCTTGCCGGCCCGGATTTGGGCCACGGGTCCGGGGTTCGCCACCAACACCTGGGCCACCATGGCTTGGATGACACGCCTATCGCTCACCTGGGCGAGCCCCTTCTGGGCCACGATAGATTCCGCGTCCCCCCCGCCCGCAAGCATGACTGGGAAAACCTGGTCCTTTGCCGCGCCGAATCCGAGAATCCGCGTCTCTACAAGGCGCACAAGTTCCGCCATGGCCTCTGGTGCAATGGGAAAGGATTCGATGCCTGTTCCACCATCATTCAAGGTGCGGCTGACCTCGCCGAGCATCCAGGCAGCCGCCCCATGGCCCGAGCCACTCCTTTCGGCCACGGCTTCGAAGTAGGCAGCGAAGGCTGGGCTCTGCGCCAGGGTCTGGGCCTCGTCCAGGCCTAATCCATAAGCGTCGCGCCAGCGTTGGATCCGCCGTTCAGGCAGTTCCGGGAGCGCCTGGCGGGCCGCCTCGACTTCTTGGGGATTGATCGACAGCGGTGGAAGATCCGGTTCGGGGAAGTAGCGATAATCCATGGCCGCTTCTTTCGTGCGTTGGCCTCGAGTCTCTCCCAGGGAAGCGTCCCAGCCTCGGGTTTCCATCTGAACCGCTTCGCCCCTCTCCAGAAGGACCACATGCCTGGCGATCTCATGGTCCAGGGCCTGTCGCACAAAGCGGAAGGAATTGAGATTCTTCACTTCGACTCGCGTGCCGTAGGCCGCCTCTCCCACCCTCCGGACACTCACATTGGCGTCACAGCGAAAGCTTCCCTCCTCCATGTTTCCGTCGCAGATGCCGAGGCCGACCACCAGTCGATGGAGCGATTTCAGGCAATCAGAGGCCTCCTGCGCACTGCGGAGATCCGGGGCCCCGACAATCTCCAGGAGCGGCACACCGGCGCGGTTCAGATCCACATGGCTGGACTTCCCATCCAGGTCGTGGTGGCTCTTCCCGGCGTCCTCCTCGAGGTGGGCCCTTTCCACGCGGATCCGCACCTTGCCCTCTTTCCCCCGTACCCGGGCATCTCCTGGGATGTCCAGGAATCCGTTCTCGACGATGGCCACGGGGCCCTGGGTGATCTGGTACCCCTTGGGTAGATCTGGGTAGAAGTACTGCTTCCTGTAAAAAGTGCTCACTGGCTGGATTTTTGCCTCTACCGCCAGCCCCAGGGTAAGGGCCATCCGCACCGCCTCCGCGTTCAGCACGGGCAGGGCCCCAGGAAGCCCCAGGCAGACCGGGCAGGTATAACTGTTGGGGGGGGCGTCCGCGGCATTTCGACAGGCGCAGAACATCTTGGATCGCGTCTGAAGCTGGACATGCACCTCAAGACCGATCACCGCTTCATACCCGGAATTCATCGCCGCTCCCGTGTCCATTCTACTTGGCATCGATCTACTTCCCGAGACAGAAGCCACTGAAGAGGGCATCCAGGGCGCTATCCGCCCTGTCTTCGCCGGTGAGCCTGGCAAGCAGGCCCCAGGCTCCCTGGAGCATGGATGCGGGGAGTTCTGGGGGACAATCCGCGTCGAGGTCCAGCAGGAGGTCCATTTGTTTCGCCAATTCCCCAAGCAGTTCGACCTGGCGGTCCGTCGCCATGGCGCCCAGGCAGGCGTCCGGGGCCAGGCCACCGAGCAAGTGCTCCTGAAGGGCCACCTCCAGGGCATCCAGATCCCCTAGATTGGCAGCCACGGCCACACCTGGGACAGAAGCCCTGTCCGAAAACGTGCTCACCTCCAACACCTTGCCCCGGAACGGAAGGAGGGTGGCTTGGATCAATTCGGAGGCCCGTTCCCCCGCTGGAACCAGGTGGAGGACAAGATCTGCCGCCTCCAGCACGGGACCGACTCGAGCCATGCCCAGACGTTCCACCGGATCCTCGGTGTCCCGGAGTCCCGCGGTATCAAAGAGCCGCAAGGGCAGGCCGCGCCATTCGCAGCGCACCTCCAGGACGTCCCGGGTGGTGCCTGGGATATCCGTGACGATGGCCCGCTCCTCTCCGGCCAGGGCATTAAAAAGGGTGCTCTTCCCGGCGTTGGGACGGCCCACCACGGCCAGGCGAATGCCGCTCTGCAGGTGCTGGCCCGCCTGGGCACGCCTATGTTCCACGTGGAACCGGGCGCGGAGTGGTTCAAGATCAACCCCCAAGTCCTTTAAATTCAAATAGATTTTTTCATCCTCTCCATAATCCACAGCGGCTTCCGCCCGCGCCATCCAGGGGGCCAGCCTGAAACGGGCTTCGGAGATCCATTCAGGTTGGGCCCCGGCCCGAGCCTGGGCCAATCGAACCTGGGTATCGGTCTCGGCCGCGACCAGGTCCCGAAGGGCCTCCGCCTCCAGCAGTCCCTGTTTGCCATTCAGGAGGGCCCGGCGGGTGAACTCGCCCGGTTCAGCCAGACGCACACCCAAGGTGCCCAGGTGGCGCAGCAATCGCCTCACCAGGAGGGGATTGCCGTGGATCTGAAACTCGACCACATCCTCGCCGGTATAGCTGTTGGGTCCCGGGAAATACAGCACCAGGGCGCGCTCGCGAAACCTGTCCCACCTCAAGGTTCGAAGCGAGGCCTTCCTGGGTTCGGGCAGGGCCACCAAGGGGGACAATAAGGGGGCGAGCCCCCTCCCGGAGACCCGCACCAGCGCCACGGCTGCAGGTAGCAGCGGCGTCGCGGGGGCGCAGATGGGATCGGGGGCCGGAAGCACCCTGCCAGTCTACTTCCGGAAGACCTTCACCGGCTTGAACGTGCCGGTGCCTTCGCTTTCGGTGCCCAGGCCTGCTTCGCGGCTGACCATCAGGTGCACCCATCGGCGTTCGCGGGCGCTGAGAGCGCCCAGGGTATGGCTGCCCAATTCCCGCGCCTTCTGGGCGGCAAATTGGCCCATGGCCATGACCTCTTGCATGCGGAAGAGGCGGGCGCCCTTGACGTCGAGGTAGGCCAATTTCTGGTCCTCCCGCTCGCCTTGGGCCTCGTGCACCAGGAACTGCAGCGCATCCAGGGCCACTCCTCGGTTGGCGCCCAGGAGAGAGGCGTCGGGGCCGGTGACAGCCACGCGATTGGGGAAGGCCTCCTCGTCGCCGGAGGGCGCGAAGCGGGCCTCGAGCACTAGGCCCAGTTGCTGGCCCCAGCAGGCGATGAGCTCGGGGACGGACTCCAGACTGATGCCGCTTTCCCGCATGGTGGACTCCTACACGGTGATGGGCTGGGGCTGGTAGGTCCTCATGATCCACCAGGTCTGGGCAAGGCCGATGAGGTTGAACACGAAATAGTAGATCACGAGTCCTGCAGAGCTCTGGGCGAAGAAGAAGGTCATCATCGCGGGCATCATCACCAGCATCATCTTGCGCTGGGCGGGATCACCGACGGCGGGCGTCATGGCCTGCTGGGCGAACATGGAGGCGCCCATGAGTACCGGATAGATGTAGTAGGGATCCCTGGCGGACAGGTCGGTTATCCAGCCAAAGAAGGGCGCGTGGCGCAGCTCATAGACATTATTCAGCATCGACCACAGGGCCAGGAAAATCGGCATTTGCAGCAGCATGGGCAGGCAGCCGCCCATGGGGTTGTGGCCGTTCTTCTTATAGAGGGCCATGAGCTCCTTCTGCATCTCGGCCTTCTTGGTCATGTCGCTGCCGAACTTCTCGTACTTGGCCTGAAGGGCCTTCTGGTGCGGTTCGAAGTCCTTCATGCGGAGCATGGAGATGGTCTGTTTGGCGGACAAGTGCCACATGAACAGGACGCGAATGATGAAGGTGAAGATCACGATGGACCAGCCCCAGTTGCCCACCACGGCGTGGACCTTTTTCAGGATCCAGAAGAGCAGGTGGGACACGGCGCCGAAGAAGCCGTAGTCGATGACCTGCGTGAAGGGCTTCTCGAAGGCCAGGAGGGGTTCAGCCTGCTTGGGACCGAGGTACAGCGCAGCCTCGAGGTGACCGTTCTGGGGCAGCAACTCGTAGCCCGCAGCATCCAGGCCCGCGGGCCTGGGCAGCTTCCAAAGGGCGGCGAAGTAGTGATTCCGCTGGTTCTTGGAGTCCTTTTCCACGCCCGCATCCAGCCCGAGGCGCTCGGAGGTTGGGGGGAGGACCTTGCGCTTGGAGCCCAGGAAGCTGAAGAAGGGGTCATGCAGCATCTCGGCCCAGGTCACGGCCTCGACTCCCTTTTCGGTCAGGGTGAACACGCGGCCAAGGTGCTTCACGGGCTCGTCGGTCGTGGGGTTCACAATGAGCTGCAGGGCGGCATTGCGGGGGGATACCGCTTCGATTTTCAGGCTATGGCCCTGGGTGGGCACGAGGTAGCTGAGGCGCTCTCCGGCAGAGTTTTCGAAGATGACCGCCGTGCCGCTCACACCGGGGTCCTCGCGCACGGTTTCAAATCCGGCTCCCTTCAGGGCGCCGAGGCCCGAGAAGGTGTCCGGGAAGAACGGCGTACCGTCCTGGCGCCAGATCACCTGCTTGAGGGCCCCCGTGGCCACTTGCCAGGTGAGACTGAGCTCGTCTGAGGCAAAAGTATGGACGGCGGCGGGATCGGCTGTTCTTAATCCACTGGCGGGCTGAGCCTCGGCAAGCGGCGTGACGGGCGCCACTACTGGGGCGGGCACCTCCGCGGGCTTGATTGTAACCGGGGCTGGCTGCTGGATCTCGACCTTGGGGGCTGGTTTGGCGTACCGAGACGACAGCCAGAACTGGCCCCCGAGCAGGATGACGCTGCCAATGACGAATAAGAAGACATTGCGGTTATTCATGGGGTATCCGAGGCGGGAAGACGACGCAGGGCCAGCCGAAGCTGGCNNACCCGGGCAAGGAAAGCCATCCTCACGCGTCGGCGGAATCGGTTGCGCTGCACCGCACCACCGGTCTTTCGTGGCGAGGTCACCAGCAGCATCGGTCCATGCGTGTCCACCCGGCGCCAGGCCCGGATATCCAGCCATGAAGACTGCCCCAGCAGGGGCCGGGGCAGGGGTGCGGGAACGGCGTGGTCTTTGTGCCGCACCGTGCGGAAGCGGCCTTTGTAAATCACGGAAGCAGACTAGAGCGCCAGGACGTGGCGGCCCTTCGCCCGGCGGCGCTTGAGCACCAAGCGGCCATTTTTTGTCTTCATCCGGCTCAGGAAGCCGTGGGTCTTGGCACGGCGACGGTTGTTGGGCTGAAAGGTGCGCTTCATGGTTCCACCTAGGGGGGGCTCCTCCCAGGGAGGAGGGCGAACCTTCGAGGATATCAGCGAGTTCCTGTGGGCTCAAGGGGATTTCAGGTCTCCCATCACTGCGGTGTGATGCTAGATTTGGATTCCCCCCCCGCGAGCCCGGCGTGGACGGAGCGTGTGCTGCGCCCCCCGTCGACGATGCGTGCGCGCTCCGTTACACCCATGCTGGTGAACCCATGCGATCCGCCGATCCCACAGCCCTTTGGGACACCATCCGCCTTGGATTGTCTAAGCAATTGCCCGAGGCCAGCTTCAGGGAGTGGATCGCACCTTGTGAGCCCTTGAAGGTGAAAGATGGCGCGCTTTGGATCCAGGTGCCCAGCGCCGCCGCCAAACTGTGGATCGAGCAGCAACTGCCAGAGGAATTCAACGACGCGCTGGCACAGGGTGGGTTGGCCGACCTGCGCTTGGAATTCCACATCAGCGGAGTGCCCGCGGCTGAATCAAAGCCCAGCCCGAAAAAGGCGTCCACCGCAACGCCGGGAGCGGAACCCGCGGCGATCTCCTTTCCCTATCTGTTCAACCGTTATACCCTCGATCGCTTCGTCGTCGGTCCCGGTAGCCAGCTGGCTTTCGCTGCCGCAAAAGCCGTGGTGGACAGCTACGGCAAGGCTGCGACACCCCTCAGCATGAATCCATTGTTCATCTATGGCGGCGCGGGGCTCGGCAAGACCCATCTCATGGTTGGCATCGGAAAGGGCCTGCTCGAACGAGATCCTGGGCTGCGTGTGGTCTACCTCAAGGTGGACAACTTCTTTAACGAGCTGACCGTGGCGATTCGGGCAAAGAACACTGAGCCAATGCGTAAGAAGTACCAACAAAACGACGTATTGCTGCTTGATGACGTCCAGACGCTCGGGAAGATGGAGCGTACTCAGGAAGAAATATTCCACATCCTCGAGCATCTGCTTCAACACGGGCGGCAGATCGTCATCACCTCCGACAAGCCCCCCCAACGACTGGAGGGTTGCCATGAGCGGCTCATCACCCGGTTTAAATGGGGCCTCACTGCGGACATCCAGCCACCGGACTTCGAGACACGCATTGCCATTCTGAAGAAGAAGCTTGAGGATGTGGACTTTCACCATGTCCCACCCATCCCAGAGGATGTCCTCACCTTCATCGCCCACAAGGCGAAGGGCAGCGTCCGGGACCTTGAAGGTTTCCTTACGCGCGTGATTTTCCAGGCCAGCCTCATTGGAGTACCGCCTTCCTTAGAGGTCGCCCATGCGGCCTTCCAGGGTCAGAGTGGAGAGGAGCCTACCGCCCCCGTTCATCCGGATCGTATCTACCGAATGACGGCAGAAACGTTCAATGTGTCCTTCGTAGACCTCATGAAGAAACGATCCCGTCAACAGGCCATTCTTGTTCCCCGCCAAGTCGCCATGTATCTCGCGCGCGAAATTGCCTCTTCTCCGTTTACCGATATCGGACGTTCCTTCAACATGCACCATTCCACGGTCATGAATGCCGTGGACTCCGTCAGAGATCGCATGAAGCGGGATCCCGAATTCCACAGGTTAGTGCAGGCTTTGCTTAATAGTATTCATTGATTTGATTATCATTATGGTTTTACCCACAGGTCTCGTGGCAAGTGGATCCACAATCCCGCTCGGGATGGGAATCCATGGGGGCTCATCTCCTTCCTTCCACAGGGTTCGAGAGCTTCTCCACAGCCTGTCCTGGGCCGCGAAACTCAGGTAGGATAGAGCTTTGACACGGCTTTCCACAGGTTGCCCAGGTCCTCAGCATCATCAAGGGTGATTCATGAATCTTCAATTACATGTTTCCAAGGATCGTCTGGACCGGACGCTGGGTCTCCTGAAGCACGCTCTTGATCGTCGCGTGACCCTTCCGATCCTCCAGCACATCCTTGTGGATGTCCGCCCCAAAGAGGTCATTTTGAAAGCCACCGACATGGAGTTGGCTTTTGAAGCCACGGTTCCAGGCGAGGGGCAGGGCCAGTGGACGATGGCCGTACCTGGGAAGAAATTCATCGAAACCGTGCGTGTTTTTCCAGAGGGGATCCTGAGCCTAGAGTGCCCGGATGCTGGAAGTCGTCTTTGGCTGCGGGCCAAGGGGATGAATTCCGAACACAACATCCAACCCGGGGAAGGATTCCCCGAGCTTCCATCTCCCGGGAAGGATTTGCTGGTCGTCAAGATCCCCGTGCTTCGTTTCAAGCGGGCCATCCAATTGGGCTCCATCGCCGTGAGCAAGGATGCCACCAAGCCTACGCTCTCCGCGGTGCTCGTGCACCTATCCAAACACCACGTTCGGGTGGTTTCCACAGACGGGTTCCGATTGGCTGTGGCCGAGGTGCCCTGCGATACGAAACTGAAGGATGAGGTGCGCCTGATCGTTCCCAAACGAGCCCTGGACCTCATACCAACACTCCTGGGCGATGAGGGGGAAGTGGAACTTTGCTGGGACGGCACGACGCTCTACCTTGACCAACCTGGTTTGAAGTTCAGCACCCGCCTTGTTACAGGCAATTACCCGGCCTACGAGAAGGTGCTTCCGGCCGAATTGCCCAAGCGGGTGATCATGGACAGGGAGGTCTTCCTGCGCACCCTCCGTTTCGTGGGGCTAAAGAAGGACGACTACAACAAGAACGTCCGGCTGTTCTTCGAGTTTCCCAACCTGCGCACCGTCTTCCAGCATCCGGACGAGGGTGTTAACCAGGCCACTCTGCCCTTCACGGGCGAAGAGCACCCCTTTGAATTGGCCTTCAACATCGACTACCTCACCGAGTTGCTGGAGCGGCTGCCGGGCGAGGAGGTGGTCTACCAGTTCAAGGACGAGGTGGGCCAGGGCGTCTTCATGTCTCCGAGCCTTGAAGATTTCAGCTTCCGCTATGTCCTCATGCCCGTCCGGTTCGCCAACAGCGCCACCGCCTGAACCGCACCCGAACACCGCACTTCACCGAAACCAACCTAGTGAGTCTTGATGTCTGAAGAAGTCCTTACCGCGCGTGTTCACACCCCCCTGGAAACCGATAGCTACACGGCCGACAACATCACGGTGCTGCGAGACCTAGAGGCCGTTCGCAAGCGGCCCGGGATGTACATCGGCGACACCGACGATGGCAGTGGCTTGCACCACATGGTCTATGAAGTGGTGGACAACTCCGTCGACGAGGCCCTGGCGGGCTTCTGCAAGAAGGTGCACGT
>PMJK01000120.1:12038-14309 GCA_003158505.1 Holophagaceae bacterium
CCTTCTCCCAGGGCAAGGCGGACGCCCCCTTGAGGTTGGTTGGTCCAACAGCACGCCGAGGCACCCGTGTGCGCTTCCAGCCGGATCCCGAGGTGTTCAACAATGTCCTCGAATTCAGTTTTGAGACCCTGAGCCAGCGCCTGCGGGAACTGAGCTACCTCAATCAGGGTGTCCACATCTGCATCACGGATGAGCGCACCGGAGACACCCACGATTTCGTGAACGCGGGCGGCATCAGCGCCTTCGTGGAGCACTTGAACCGCAACAAGGTGGTCCTCCACAAACCCCCAATCCTCATCAAGGATGAGAAGCTGGACACCACGGTCGAGGTGGCCCTCCAGTGGAACGACTCCTACCAGGAGACCCTTTACTGCTTCACCAACAACATCCGCAACCGGGACGGTGGCGCGCACCTGGAGGGCTTCCGGGCCGCCATGACGCGAGTCATCAACACCTACGCCGAGAAGAACAACCTGCTCAAGAGCGCCAAGGTGACCCTGTCTGGGGAGGATGTCCGGGAGGGCCTCACGGCGGTCGTAAGCGCCAAGGTCCCTGATCCCAAGTTTTCAAGCCAAACCAAGGACCGGCTCGTTTCGAGCGAGGTGAAGGGCATCGTCCAGACCATTGTCTACGAGAGGCTCTCCAGCTTTTTCGAGGAGAACCCCCGGGAGGCCAAGGCCATCCTGGAGAAGGCCATCGAGGCCGCCAGGGCCCGCGAGGCGGCCCGGAAGGCCCGCGAACTGACCCGCCGCAAGGGCGCCCTCGACGGAGGCGGCCTGCCGGGCAAGCTGGCGGATTGCCAGGAGAAGGATCCGGCCCTCAGCGAGATCTTCCTGGTGGAGGGCGATTCCGCCGGCGGCAGCGCCAAGCAGGGGCGCCACCGCGCCACCCAGGCCATCCTGCCCCTCAAAGGCAAGGTCCTGAACGTGGAGAAGGCCCGCTTCGACAAGATCCTCAGCCACAACGAACTGCGGGTGCTCATCCAGGCCCTCGGCACGGGCATCGGCAAGGAAGAGTTCAAGGTCGAGAACCTCCGCTACCACAAGATCGTCCTGATGACCGACGCCGACGTGGACGGCTCCCACATCCGCACCCTGCTGCTCACCTTCTTCTACCGGCAGATGCCGGAACTGGTGGAGCGCGGTCACCTCTACATCGCCCAACCGCCCCTCTATAAGGTGAAGAAGGGCAAGACCGAGAAATACCTCAAGGACGAGCGGGCCCTGGAGGAATTCCTGTTCAGCAAGGCCCTGGATGGCTGGAGCCTGACGCTGCCGAACGGCAGCGAGCACAAGGGCGCCGTGCTCGTCCGCGAGATGAAGAAGTGGGGCGAGGTCCAGCAGCTCTATGGAAAACTCAACCGCCGCGGCTACGCCCGCCCCCTGGTGGACGGGCTGCTGGCCGAAGGCCTTCTGGACGCAGACCGTTTTGTCGAGCGGGAAGGCCTGGAACAACTGGGCGCCGCCATCGTGAAGCAGAAACTGGGAACCTGCGAAGTCGAGACCACGGAGGCCATCGAACTGGCCGCCGAGGGCGAAGATCCCGCCGTGACGATCCCCGCGAACCACCGCCTCCGGGTGGTGCGCATGCACCTGAGCCGACCCATCACCTTGTGGATCGACAGCCAGGTTGCCCACTGGGGCGAATTCCGGCGCCTGGCCGCCCTCCAGGTCGAGCTGGCGGCCTTCAAGGGGGGAGAGCTGCGCCTCCGCCGGCTCAAGGACGTCAAGGAAACCGCCAAAGACAAGGACGAAGAGCCCGAGGAAGGCACCAAGCTCGGGAAGGAACAAGTGTTCAGCGACCCGGAGGCTATGCTGGCCATGGTCATGGAAGAGGGCAAGCGGGGCCTGGGCATCCAGCGCTACAAGGGCCTGGGCGAGATGAACCCCGAGCAGCTNNGAGATCTTCACCATCCTCATGGGCGACGCCGTGGAACCCCGGCGCCGCTTCATCGAGACCAACGCCCTCCTGGCGGAGAACATCGACATCTAAGCCCTTTCTTTTCAAAGATGTCGGGAAGCGTTCCACGTAGAACACCGGAAGACACATGAATCAGAATCGTATCGAGCCCCTGGAAATCGAAAAGGAAATGCGGAAGTCCTACCTGGACTACGCCATGAGCGTCATCGTGGGCCGGGCCCTGCCCGATGTCCGCGATGGCCTCAAACCCGTGCACCGGCGAGTGCTGTTCGCCATGAAGGAGGCGGGCAACGAGTGGAACCGCGCCTACAAGAAGTCCGCCCGTACCGTCGGCGACGTCATGGGCAAGTA
>PMJK01000137.1 GCA_003158505.1 Holophagaceae bacterium
CGCGGCTGGACCCGTCGCGGCTCGCATCCACTCTGAAAACAGACCCTAGACCAGGAGCATGCATGGACACGCGCAACAAAGGCTTCAACACCAAGCTCGTCCATGCGGGGATCAAGGACGACGCCCTTGGCAGCGTGGTGACACCCATCTACCAGACGTCCACCTTCGCCTTCCGCGATGCCCAGCAGGGTGCAAACCGCTTCGCCGGCACCGAGGGCGGCTACATCTACACGCGCATCGGCAACCCCACTACGGATGCCTTGGAGGAGAATGTCGCCCAGCTTGAGAACGGCTTCGGGGCCACGGCCACGGCCAGCGGCATGGGCGCCATCAGCACGGTGTATCTCGCGCTGCTCAGTTCGGGTGACCACATGGTGAGCACGGACTCGGTGTATGGTCCCAGCCGCGGGCTCATGGAAAAGCACATGAGCCGCTTCGGAGTCGAGTCCACCTATGTGGACACCTCGGACCTGGACAACCTTCGCCGGGCCATCCGGGGGAACACCAAAATCGTCTACGTGGAGTCGCCCTCGAATCCCGCCATGGCCGTCACCGACCTCGCCGCCGCGGCCGAAATCGCCCACGCCGCCGGCGCTCTCCTGGTGGTAGACAACACCTTCGCCAGCCCCCACCTCCAGAAGCCCCTGGATCTGGGCGCGGACGTCGTTCTGCACTCGGTCACCAAGTTCATCAACGGCCACGCGGACGTCGTCGGCGGCATCGTGGTCGCCAAGACGGAGGCCCTGCACAAGAAGATCCGCGCCATGCTGATCATCCTCGGGGCGAACATGGATCCCCACCAGTCCTACATGGTGAGCCGGGGGCTCAAGACCCTGGCCCTGCGGGTGGAACGGGCCGAAGAGAACGCCCGGAAGGTCGCCCCCTGGCTGGAGGCCCATCCGCAGGTGGCCTGGGTCCGCTACATCGGCCTGCCCAGCCATCCCCAGCATGAGCTCGCGAAGCGTCAGATGACCGGCTTCGGATCCATGATCTCCTTCGAGCTGAAGGGCGGCCTGGAGGCCGGCCGGATCCTCATGGACAACGTGCACCTCGCGGGTCTGGCCGTATCTCTGGGGGGGGTCGAAACCCTCATCAGCCATCCAGCCTCCATGACCCATGCCAGCATGGGCCGGGAGGCCCGACTCGCCGCTGGTATCACGGATGGCCTAGTCCGGATCTCGGTGGGCATCGAGGATCTGGCCGACATCCTGGCGGATCTCGAGCAGGCCCTGGAACGGGTCGAAAAGGTCGCGTCCAGCCCAAAGCCATGAGAAGCCCCCATGTCCGAAACTGAACGTTTTGATCGAGCCGCGCCGACCTGGGATCTCGAGGATCGGCGGGTGGTGCTGGCCCGGGGCGTGGTGGAAGCCGTCGTAGCGAGGGTGCCTCTGACCACGGAACTGTCCACCCTCGATTTCGGTTGTGGCACCGGTCTCGTGACCCTGGCCCTGGCTCCCAGGGTCGGCACCATCACCGGAGCAGATACTTCGCCCGGAATGTTGAAAACGTTGAGAGAAAAGGCCGCGGTCACGGGGATCCCCGTCCGCCTGTTGCCCCTGGATCCCGCAGGCACTGGGGATCTTGGTGGGCCCTATGATTTCATCGTCAGCAGCATGACCCTGCATCACATCGCTGATGTACAGGCCCTGTTCCAACGGTTCGCCGGGCAACTCCATCAGGGAGGCCATATCGCCCTCGCTGACCTCGACCAGGAGGACGGCAGCTTCCACGAAGACGCGACCGGGGTCCACCATCGGGGATTTCCACGGGAACACATCCAGGCATGGCTGGAGGAAGCGGGATTCCTCGAGATTCAAATGGAGACCGCCATGGTGAGCCACAAAAACGGAAAGGATTATTCCGTATTTCTCGCCACGGCCCGGATGATCTAAGGACTTGGCCATCCTGGCAAGGGACTTGTCCCTTCTCAGGGCACTGACGGATCTGACGCCAGAGGACTGGGACACGAATGAAAGTGTCATGACATGGACCAACGGGGGGAGTCCCGGGCGGACCGAGGTATGCTTTAATCAAACAAAACACGAGTCGGCTCCAGGATGAAGGCTCCTTCTATGAAGGACTGCTCTACATCCATGAGCACTGAAGCAGCTTGAGGCGTCACCCCCGATCCAGGTCTCCCGATTCCCGGGGCGCCAAGGGAGTCTGATATGGCAGAGAATGTTTCCCAGGGACCCGTCACGGTGCTGGACCTGCACTTCCAGACCACAGGCACGGTGGGGTCATTCCTGGTGCGCACCCCCGAAGGGCCCGTGCTCGTGGAGACTGGGCCGGAGTCGCTCTTCAGCGCCCTTGAAACGGCGGTGAACGACCAGGGCTTCGCGCTGGAAGACATCCGCCACGTCTTCATCACCCACATCCACCTGGACCACGGGGGAGCCGCCTGGCGATTGGCCCGCCATGGGGCGCAGGTCTATGTCCACCCGGCCGGGGCGCGCCATCTGGTGGATCCGGGCAAACTGCTCGGGTCCGCCCGGCGCATCTACGGGGAGGACATGGAACGGCTTTGGGGCCGTCTGGAACCCATCGCCCCGGAGCGGATCACGCCCCTGGAGGATGGCCAGCTGGTGCGTTTCGGAAGTATGGGCTTCGTGGCCATCCACACGCCGGGGCATGCCATCCACCACATCACCTACCGACTGGAGGACGGCCTCTTCACCGGCGACGTGGGCGGCATCCGCATCGGCCAGGGGCCGGTGATCCCGCCCTTTCCGCCGCCGGACATCGACCTCGAAGCCTGGGCCGACTCCATCGCCCGCATGCGGGCTGCGGCTCCCACCTACATCTATCCCACCCACTTTGGCATCAAGGGCGACGGGGCGGCCCACTTCGACTCCCTGGAGGAGAACATCCGACGGATCGCGGCCTGGGTGCGGGACCAGCTGGATGAGGGTGGAACGGTCGAGGGCATGGTGCCCCGCTTCCAGGCATTCATGCACGACCTTCTCGCGGAACATGGGTTGTCCGAGTCGGCCATCCAGGACTACGAGATCGCCGACCCCGCGTTCATGAGTGTCTACGGATTGGCCCGTTACTGGAGAAAGCGGGAATCATGAGCGAACAAGAACCGCCCATCTATGCCGGCAAACCGCTGATTCCTCCCACGGAAACCCTCATGGGGCAGGCGCCGATGACCCCCGGGCAGGCCCTGGCCTTTCTGGAGAAATCCCGCCAGGATCCGGCCGGCTACTGGGCTGGCATCGCCCACGAACTGGAGTGGTTCTCGCCCTGGGAACGCACCTTGGAAGGTGAGTTCCCGCAGTTCCGCTATTTCGTGGGCGGGCGCAGCAATGTCTCCCTCAACTGCGTGGATCGTCACGCGCGGAAAACGCCGGACAAGGTGGCGTTCTACTGGGAGCGGGAGGATGGCGCCCGGGAAGCGTGGACCTATTCGCAACTCCTGGAGGCGGTATCCCGTTTCGCCTCGGTGCTGAAGCGCCTCGGGGTGCGCAAGGGTGACCGGGTGGGCGTCTACATGGCCAACATTCCGGAGGCCTTCGTGGCCTGCCACGCCTGCTACCGGATCGGGGCGATCTATGGCGTCATCTTCGCCGGCTTCTCCGCCCAGGCCGTGCACGAGCGCCTGCTGGATGCCCGCCCCAAAGTGGTGGTGGCCGCCGATGCCAGCATCCGGCGAGGCAAGCGGGTCGTCCTCAAGGAGACCCTTGACCAGGCCCTGGTGGGCGTGGATTCCATCGAGAAGGTGGTGGTCGTGCGGCGCATGGGCGGCGAGATCCCCATGACCCCCGGCCGGGATCTCTGGTACAGCAACCTGATGGCCAAGGCCAATGCGGATTGCCCGCCCGAGCCCATGGAGGCCAACGAACCCGGGTTCATCATCCATACGTCCGGGACCTCGGCCAAACCCAAGGGCCTCATCCATGCGGGCCTGGGCTTCCTGGTGGGGGTCTACGCCAACACCAAATGGTCCCTGCTGCCCCAGCCCGATGACGTCATGTGGTGCACGGCGGATGTGGGCTGGCTGACCTTCCCCATCTGGGCGCTCGTGGGGGGCCTGGCCCACGGGGCCACCCTGGTGGCCTATGAGGGAGCGCTGGATTGGCCGGATGCGGGCCACTTCTATGAGGTGGTGGAACGCCTCGGGGTCTCGAAAATCTTCACGGCCCCGACGGCCCTCCGCATGCTCCGCCGCGCGGGGGATGCCTGGATGCAGGGGCATGACCTCAGCCGCCTCACCCTCATCAGCTGCGTGGGCGAACCCCTGGACCCGGACACCTGGTACTGGAGCCGGGATGTGCTCGGCGGGGGCCATATCTTCTTCAACAACACCTACGGCCAGACCGAGACCGGCACCGGGTGGACCTCCAGCATGGTGGGCATGACCCCCACGAAGCCCGGTTCCTGCGGCCATGCCCTGCCTGGGTACCAGGCCGAGGTGGTGGATGAATCCGGGAAGCCACTCCCTCCCGGCGAACTCGGGGTGCTGACTTTGACGGCGCCCTTTCCGAGCATGGTGCGCAATGTCTGGGGCGATCCCGAACGGTACATCTCCACCTACTTCTCCCGCTTTCCCGGCAGCTACAACAGCTTCGATGCCTCCATCATCGATCCGGATGGCCAGGTGTGGGTGACGGGGCGTGTGGACGATGTCATCAACGTGGCC
>PMJK01000068.1 GCA_003158505.1 Holophagaceae bacterium
CCGATGCAGGCGGCGGCATCCATGGCGAGTTCCGCATTCTGCTTGGGGACCGGCAGGTCGTTGGCGTCCTGGGGGGTTCCCGTGGGGACGCTGATGAATCCACCCGCCGCGATGATGCGGTCTAGGGCACTGCGGTCCACCATCAAGTCCCTGATGACGGGGAACGCCTCGGCCCGCCAGGGCTCGATGGTGATGCTGTCGCCATCCTTGAAGCTGCGCATGTGCAGCTGGCAAGTGGTGGTGCGCTCCTTCGGGCCGTGGGGCCGGCCGTTGATGACCATGCTGCAGGTGCCGCAGATGCCTTCCCGGCAATCATGGTCATAGGTGATGGTGTCCTCGCCCTTGCGGATGAGGCCTTCATTCACGACATCCAGCATTTCCAGGAAGGACATGTCGGGGCTGATATCAGCGGCGGGGTACTCGACGAACTTGCCGTCACACTTGGCATTCTTCTGCCGCCATACATGGAGGGTGAGATTGAGGTGCTTGGACATGGCTCAGATCCTCACTTGTAGTTGCGGGTTGCGAGATGGAGGCTCTCGAAGGAGAGTGGCTCGGTGTGGCGGACCGGCGCGACGCCGTCGCCTTTGTATTCCCAGGCGGCGACATGACAGAAATTCTCGTCGTCGCGAAGCGCCTCGCCCTCCTCCGTCTGCCACTCCTCGCGGAAATGGGCACCGCAGGATTCGCGGCGGTTGAGGGCATCCAGCACCAGCAGTTCTCCCAGCTCGAGGAAGTCAGCTACGCGTCCTGCCATTTCGAGGGACTGGTTCACTTCCTCGCCGGTGCCGGGGATGCACAGGTTCTTCCAGAACTCCTCGCGGATCTGGGGAATGAGCTCAAGGGCCTTCTTCAGGCCGGCCTCATTGCGGCCCATGCCCGAGTATTCCCACATGACCTTGCCCAGCTCACGGTAGAAGTGGGTCGGAGTCTCCTTGCCATTGATCGAAAGGAGGCGCTGAGTCCGCTCGCCAACCGTCTTCTGCGCGGCTGTGACGGCCGGGTCGTCCGCCTTGATGCGGGTACCAGGCTTGATGCCGGCCAGGTAGCCGCCAATGGTGTAGGGAATCACGAAGTAGCCATCGGCAAGACCCTGCATGAGGGCGGAGGCCCCCAGACGGTTGGCGCCATGGTCCGAGAAGTTGGCTTCGCCGAGCACGAAGAGGCCAGGGATGGTGCTCATGAGGTTGTAGTCCACCCACAGCCCGCCCATGGTGTAGTGCGAGGCCGGGTAGATGCGCATGGGTTCTTTGTAGGGATTCTCATCGGTGATGCGTTCATACATCTCGAAGAGATTGCCGTAGCGTTCCTCGATCTTGGGTTGCCCCAGGCGCTTGATGGAGGCTTCGAAATCCAGGTAGACGCCCCGACCCGTGGATCCAACGCCTCGGCCCTCGTCGCAGACCTGCTTGGCCGCGCGGCTGGAAATATCGCGGGGGGCCAGGTTCCCGTAGGAAGGGTACTTGCGCTCCAGGTAGTAGTCGCGGTCTTCTTCTGGGATCTGGTGGGCGGGCTTGCCGCAGTCTTCCTTGCGCTTGGGCACCCAGATGCGGCCGTCGTTGCGCAGGGATTCCGACATGAGGGTGAGCTTGCTCTGGTGATCCCCCGTGACCGGGATGCAGGTGGGGTGGATCTGCGTATAGCAGGGGTTCGCGAAGGCGGCACCCTGCTTGTAGGCGCGCCAGATGGCGGTGGTGTTGCAACCCTTGGCGTTGGTGGACAGGTAGAAGACGTTGCCATAGCCGCCGGTGGCGAGGCAGACCGCATCGGCCACGTGGGATTCGATCTGGCCGGAGACCATATCCCGGGTGACGATGCCCTTGGCGACACCGTCCACCACGATCAACTCGAGCATCTCGTGGCGGGGGAACATCTTCACGGCGCCGAGGCCGATCTGGCGCTCCAGGGCCTGGTAGGCGCCCAGCAGCAGCTGCTGTCCGGTCTGCCCGCGGGCATAGAAAGTGCGGCTCACCTGGGCACCGCCGAAGGAGCGGTTGTCCAGCAATCCGCCGTACTCCCGGGCGAAGGGCACACCCTGGCCCACGCACTGGTCGATGATGTTATTGCTGACCTCGGCCAGACGATACACGTTGGATTCGCGGGCCCGGAAGTCGCCACCCTTGATGGTGTCGTAGAAGAGGCGGCGGACGNNCTTGGCGGCGTTGATGCCGCCCTGGGCCGCGATGGAGTGGGCGCGGCGGGGGCTGTCCTGGTAGCAGTAGCACTCGACCTCGTAGCCGAGTTCCGCAAGCGAAGCGGCGGCGGCGCCACCGGCGAGGCCGGAGCCCACGACGATGACCTTGTACTTGCGCTTGTTGGCGGGGTTTACCAGCTTGAGGTCGAACCGATGCTTGTCCCACTTCTTCTCGAGTGGGCCGTCTGGGATATGGGCATTGAGTTCCATGGATGGCTCCCTGAGGTCAGTGGATGAAGCCGGTGAGGACGGCGATGGGGAAGGTGATGTTCACGCCCACCACCAGGATGGTCAGGCCGTAGGCGAAGCCGCGCCGCAGGTGGTCGTATCG
Organism: Holophagaceae bacterium; assembly: GCA_003158505.1. Classification (GTDB taxonomy): domain Bacteria; phylum Acidobacteriota; class Holophagae; order Holophagales; family Holophagaceae; genus Geothrix. Next base: position 2,526 of record PMJK01000068.1, read on the forward strand.
GGGATGGGCCAGGCCCAGGGTCTGGGTGCAGCTCCAGACGCCGTGCCACATGTGCAGGCCGAGGCAGAGCTGGGCCACGATGTAGAACGCTGAGGTGGCGGGCACCTTGAAGCCGTTCACGAAGTTCGCATAGGGATTGGTATGGTCGAAATTGGGATGCACTGTGCCCGTGGTCAGGTGCAGCAGGTGGTAGACGATGAAGATGGCGAGAATGACGCCGGTCCAGCGCATGGTGCGGGAGGCCCAGGTGGAGGCGACATTCTGCTGGGCGCGGTAGCCCTCAGGCCTGGCCGCCAGGTTGTCCAGGGTGAGGCTGGTGGCGGACCAGACGTGGAACCCGACGGCCACGAGGAGCACGGTCCGGAAGACCCAGATCCCGTCGCCATGGATCATGGTCTTCAGGAACTTGGCATATTCATTGAAGGCCTCAGAACCCATGTAGGCCTGCGTATTGCCTAGCATGTGCACCGTGACGAACCCGAACAGGATGACCCCGGTTATGGCCATGATGACCTTCCGGCCGATCGATGACGCCAGGAAGCCGTGACCGCGTGCTTCCGCGCCCGCGATGCTCTTTTCAGCGACGGACATAGTTGGACTCCTTGAAGAAGGCGAATGAATGAGACAGGGATCCCGGGAAGGGCATGGGATCGACGATGGGCTTCGGGTTCATGTGTGCTCCGATTATCTTCTATGGGCCCGGAAATCCAAGCCCCTAGGTTCGGACCTAAGTCACACTGCCCCCAGGAACCCCCGGCCGGGTTGAAAGTGGGGCCAACCGGGTCCATAGGTCTTGCCGCGCCTGGCTTTTCCACGTTAAAGTCACTCACGATCCGAACAAGATCTGTGGGTAGTTCGCCCCTGGTCGTGGGCTTGAACCGCTTTCACATAGGCCAATCTGATTGGGCATCCACCGCCTGCTCCACTCCCGAAGTACCCCTTCCCTGAACCCATCTGGAGGAAAACCATGGAGACGATGAAACGGTTGTTTGGCGCCCTGGCGTCAACGCGCATCTTGAAGGGAGGGGTAACGGCCATTCTCCTTTTCCTTCTCGCGACCCCGGCCTTCGCGGGCGGCGAAGCGGACCTGAAGATCCCCGCCCTGGCGGGGAGCTTCCTGGGCATGACTGGCCACAACCTACTGCTGATTGGCCTCTTCATCTGCCTGCTGGGCATTGGCTTCGGTCTGGTGCAGTACAGCCAGATCCGGGATCTCCCCGTCCACAAGTCCATGCTCGAGATCTCCGAGCTGATCTACGANNGAGACCTGCAAGACCTACCTGGTCACCCAGATCAAGTTCATCTCGGTCCTCTGGGCTTTCATCGCCGTGATCATGGTGGCCTACTTCAAGTTCCTGTCCCATGATCCCAAGACCTGGCCCCAGGTGGTTGTGATCCTGCTCTTCTCGGTCATCGGCATCCTCGGCTCGGTGTCCGTGGCCTGGTTCGGCATCCGCATCAACACCTTCGCCAACTCCCGCACGGCCTTCGCCAGCCTGGGCGGCAAGCCCTATCCCACCATGGAGATCCCCCTGAAGGCCGGCATGTCCATCGGCATGCTGCTCATTTCTGTGGAACTGATCCTCATGCTCGCGATCCTGCTCTTCGTCCCCGGTGACTCCGCCGGCTCCTGCTTCATCGGCTTCGCCATCGGCGAGTCCCTGGGTGCCGCGGCCCTGCGCATCGCGGGCGGGATCTTCACGAAGATTGCCGACATCGGTTCCGACCTNNACCTACGGCGTCACCGGCGTCGCCCTCATCGCCTTCATCCTGCTGGCCATCAATCCCCAGACTGCTGGGGCCCAGTACCAGGCCGTCCAGGTGGCCCTGCTGGTCTGGATCTTCGTCATGCGCGTGGGCATGATTGTGACCGCGGCTGTTTCCTACTGGATCAACGGCCTCTGGTCCAAGGCGAAATTCGGCGCCCTGCTGAAATTCGACTTCGAGACCCCGCTGACCACGCTGGTGTGGTTGACCTCCATCGTGTCGATCGCCATGACCTATGGCCTGTCCTACCTGCTGATTGGTCATCTCTCCGAGGGCATCCTCGCCAACGGCATGTGGTGGAAGCTCTCGACCATCATCACCTGCGGCACCCTGGCGGGCGCCCTGATCCCCGAGCTCGTGAAGGCTTTCACCTCCACCAATTCCGGCCATGTCCGTGAGGTGGTGACGGCCTCCAAGGAGGGCGGCGCCTCCCTCAACATCATCTCCGGCCTGGTGGCGGGCTACTTCTCTGCCTACTGGATGGGCCTCACCATCGTTGCCCTGATGGGTGCCGCCTATTACGTCTCCACCTTCGGTCTGGGTGCCTTCATGGCCGCCCCGGCCATCTTCTCCTTCGGCCTGGTGGCCTTTGGCTTCCTGGGCATGGGTCCCGTCACCATCGCCGTGGACTCCTACGGTCCCGTGACCGACAACGCGCAGTCCGTCTACGAACTCTCCACCATCGAGGCCATCCCCGGCATCGAGGCGGAGATCCAGAAGGACTTCGGCTTCAAGCCTGATTTCGAGAACGGGAAGATGTATCTGGAGGAGAACGACGGCGCCGGGAACACCTTCAAGGCCACCGCCAAGNNACCCTGATCTTCTCGATCATCCAGCTGCTCAACGGCAAGTTCGGCACGTTGAATGTGGTGGAGGGCCTGTCCATCATCAACCCGCTCTTCCTGCTCGGCCTCATCACCGGCGGCGCCATCATCTTCTGGTTCTCCGGCGCGGNNATCGGCACCGCGGTCGTCGGCGCCACCACGATGATCTTCTCGATCGTCATGGCGCTCACGGGCCTCAAGTCCGACCAGATGATCAACCTCTCGATGTTGCACCCGCCGTTCCTGCTCGGCCTCATCACCGGTGGCGCCATCATTTTCTGGTTCTCCGGCGCCGCCTGTCAGGCGGTGGCGACGGGCGCCTACCGGGCTGTGGAGTTCATCAAGCAGAACATCAACCTCGACTCGGGCGCCACCAAGGCCTCGGTCGAGGACTCCAAGAAGGTTGTGGAGATCTGCACCCAGTACGCCCAGAAGGGCATGTTCAACATCTTCTTGGCCGTGTTCTTCTCCACCCTGGCCTTCGCCTGCCTGAACCACTTCTTCTTCATCGGCTACCTGATCTCCATCGCCGTCTTCGGCCTCTATCAGGCCATCTTCATGGCCAATGCCGGCGGTGCCTGGGATAACGCGAAGAAGCTGGTCGAAACCGAACTGAAAGCCAAGGGCACCGAGCTGCATGACGCCTGCGTCGTGGGCGACACCGTGGGCGACCCTTTCAAGGACACCTCTTCGGTGGCCATGAATCCCGTCATCAAGTTCACGACCCTCTTCGGCCTCTTGGCCGTCGAGCTGGCCATCGAGCTGAATCCCATGACCGCGCACATCGCGGCCCTGGTCTTCTTCCTGATCTCCACGGTCTTCGTGTGGCGTTCCTTCTACGCCATGCGCATCCCCGTCATGGAGATCAAGTAGGCCGCTCCGCCCTACCCGATCGAACTTGAACCCACAGGCCCCTCCGCGGAGGGGCCTGTTCTTTCGTGGTACGGTGGATTCCGTGTCTTTCCGGAGCCCTTCATGCCCACCCGTCTCCTCTGCCTCCTGGCGGCCCTTGTGAGCCTCTCCTGAACCTTCCCGCCCAGTCCCCCGTTCCTCCGGTGGCCAAGCAGAAGGAGCATATCTCCGTCTGGCACGGTGAGCAGGTGAACGACCCCTGGTTCTGGCTGCGGGAGAAGTCCAATCCCGAAGTGGCGGCCTACCTGAACGCCGAGAACGCCTACACCGAGGCCATGACGGCAGAGCTCAAGCCTTTCTCAGAGGCCCTCTACAAGGAAATGCTGGGCCGCATCAAGCAGACGGACCTGAGCGTTCCCACCCGTCGCGGGGCCTTCTATTACTACTCCCGCACGGAGGAGGGGAAACAATACCCCATCCAGTGCCGCCGGCGGGCCGCGAAGGGTGGCGCCTATGATGGCCAGGCCGCCGAAGAAGTGCTGCTGGACCAGAACGAACTGGCCAAGGGCCTGAAATTCCTCAGCCTTGGCGACTTCTCCGTCAGCGATGACGACCGCACCCTGCTGTTCATCACGGATGTCACCGGCTACCGCCAGTACCGGCTCTTCGCCAAGGATCTGGCCACCGGGAATATCCGTGGGGCCCTGGCGGAACGGGTGACTTCCATGGCCTGGTCCGCTGATCCTCACCACCTCTTCTTCGTGACCGAGGATGAGGTCACCAAGCGATCCAACCAGCTCTGGCGATTGGATCTGAAGGGGGGAAAACCGGACCTGCTTTTCGAGGAGAAGGATGAACTCTACCAGATCGGCTTAGGCCGGACGAAGGATCACAAGTATGTGCTCCTCCATGTCCAGTCCACGGATACCTGGGAAACCCGGTACCTGCCGTCTGATACGCCACTCGGCACCTTCCAGGTCTTTCTTCCCCGGGAAAAGGGGCACAAGTACGACCTTGAGCACCGGGACGGACTCTTCTACATCCGGACGAACAAAGGCGCCAAGAACTTCCGCCTGATTACGACACCGGTGGCGACACCGGCCCCCAAGCATTGGACGGAGCTACTCCCGCATCGGCCCGACATGCTGCTGGAAGGGGTGAATCCCTTCCAAGACTTCCTCGTGGTGAGCGAAAAGAGCCAGGGCCTGGACCGGTTCCGGATCTGCGACATGAAGGCAGGGACCTGGCGCGAGGTCGCCTTCCCCGAGAGTGTCTACGCAGCGTTTCCCGGGGGGACTCCGGAATTCACCGCCACGGCCTTCCGGTTGAACTACCAGTCCATGGTGACCCCCGAGAGCATCTACGACTGCGACATGGCCTCGGGCAGGCAGACGCTGCTGAAACAGACCGAAGTCCTGGGCGGCTATGACAAGGCCCAGTACGTCACGGAACGCCTGTGGGCCCCGGCCCGGGACGGCGTGAAGGTGCCCCTGTCCGTGGTCTACAAGAAGGGCCTGAAGCGGGATGGCAGCGCACCCCTGTTTCTCTATGGCTACGGCTCCTACGGGTTCGGCATGGCCCCGACCTTCTCCAGTCCTCGCCTCAGCCTGCTGGACCGGGGCCTGGTCTACGTCATCGCCCACATCCGCGGCGGCAATGAGCTGGGCGAGGGCTGGCACGACGACGGCATGCTCATGAAGAAGATGAATACCTTCACCGACTTCATCGATTCCGCAGAGTTCCTGGTGAAGGAGAAGTGGACGGCCCCGGATCGTCTTGTCATCGAGGGTGGCAGCGCGGGCGGTCTGCTCATGGGTGCCGTCACCAACCTGCGCCCGGACCTCTTCAAGGCCGTGCATGCAGCCGTTCCTTTCGTCGATGTGATGAACACTGAGCTGGACGCGACCCTGCCCCTCACCGTCGAGGAATGGCTGGAATGGGGNNTCAACGACAGCCAGGTGATGTACTGGGAACCGGCGAAGTATGTGGCCAAGCTCCGCACCCTCAAGACGGATCCCAACCCCCTGCTGCTGAAGATCAAGATGGACCCCGCCGGCCACGGCGGCGCCTCCGGCCGCTACGATGCCCTGAAGGACAAGGCCTTCGAGACGGCCTGGATGTTGGGGCAGGTGGGCATTACCAAGTAGTCTTTATCAGGCTCCAAAAGGGCGCGAATGCACCCTTTTGGAGCGAGTAAAGGAGGACGGAATGGTTGCACCAGTCCCAGAGGGTTACCACCGGGTCACGCCCTATCTGGTCGTGGCCGACGGTGAAGGTCTCATCGCCTTCCTCCGAAACGCCTTCGGGGCGGAGGTGCTGAGCCGCACGCTCCGGCCGGACGGCACCATCGCCAACGCCGAGGTGCGCATCGGCGATTCCATGTTGATGGTGGCCCAGGCCCGGGAACCCTGGAAGCCCATGCCCGCCGGCTTCTATCTCTACGTGTCGGACACCGATGCCACCTACAAGGCTGCCATGGCCGCAGGAGGGGCATCCGTGCTGGAACCCTCCGACCAGTTCTACGGGGATCGCAACGCCGGGGTGCAGGATCCCTGGGGCAACAACTGGTGGATCGCCACCCGCATCGAGGATGTGGACGAAGCCGAGATCCAGCGGCGGATGGCGGGCCGGCCCTGAACCCTAGGCGGCCTCGCCCTTCGGCCTGAAGAACAGCCAGAGCATCCATGCCAGGACCGCCAGCATGGCCACGAAGCAGACCAGGAAGAGGAGGAATGGCGACCACTGCGGAGCGATGCGCCAGGAGGCGGGGTTGAACGCATTCCCAAGTCTCAACAGGCGGACGACGTGGCGGACGTAGACCATCCCGAAGACCGAAAGGAACAGGGCCAGGCCGGAGACCCAGAAGTTCTTCCTGAGGTAGAACTGGAGCGAAGCAAGGGAGAGCAGGATGGCGGCCGCGAGGACCGTGATCGCCGGGGAACGCATGAAAGCCTCGAGGTAGGGCATCAGCGAAACCAGGTAGGCGATGCCTGCGGCCGCGGCCACCCCCATGCCGCCGGCGAAGGCCGCTTTCCCGGTCGCGGCGACCTTTGGATTGTCCTGGCCCATCATGCCCACGAAGAAGCCGCCGACGGTCATGGCGCCAGCCAGCATGTGAAGCCACCGCAGGGCGTAGGCTCCCACTGCTGGATTCCAGACCCAGCCGGACTGATTCTTCGCATAGAGGGACCGGACGAGGGCAGGCTGTTCCGCCATCGAGAATACCGAGCTGTAGACCAGGGAGACGTAGATCAGGCCAGCCGCGGCCAGGGCCAGCATGACGTGGTTGACTCGGCCCGTCCGCTGGCCCGAGAAGGAGGCGCGGTAGAAGGCATAATAGGCCACGATCACGGCCGCGGGCACGAACAGCCAGAACCAGCCGCTCACGATCGCTGCCGCGTAGACCTGCCTGGGGTAGACCAGTTGAAGGAAAAGCAGGGGCGCCACGCCCAGCGTTACGGTGGCGGCGGTGGCCACCGGGAATAGCCTCGAGAAGTCCACGGCCTGCGTGCCGCCCCAGCGGTTCCGCGCGCTCGACCACAGCGTGATGGCCGCTCCGCCGAACAGGATGTTCATGGCGAAGAAGTGCAGCGTCAGCGTCAGCAGATGCAACACCGTCACCAGCCAGAGGGGAGCCGCGATGAAATGGTAGTCGGGGAGATTCACGGTCGGCCTCCTTTGCCAAGGGTCTGGAGATACGCGACAAGGGCCTTCCGTTCTGCGGCATCAGCCGTGAAGGCAGGCATCCCTTCGCCCAGGTTCGCGGCCATGTCCAGCAGGCCGTTGAGGTCCTCGGCGGACTGGCCGGCGAGGGACTTCGACTTGTCGCTGTCGGTGCCGAGGACATGGCACTTCCCACACCGGATGTCGTAGACCTTCCGGCCGAGGAGCCTGCCATCGAGCTTGTAGATGTCGGCCAGCGGCCGCTTGTCGATCCGCTGGTCGAGGTGGTCTGCGATCAGTTCGGCCTCGGCGGGGGTACCCAGGAAGGGTGGCATGTTCCCCTTGAGATGCTGGGTGCCCTGGACGATGGCGGCGATGAAGGCGCGATCGGTGCCATCGAAAGCGGGCTTCAGGGCCTTGTAGCCTTCCAGGGTGTGGCAATTCCGGCAGGCATGGCGGAACAGGTCCGCACCCTCATCACCGGTCCTGTAGGGGATCTGGGCCAGGTAGCCGTCCCGTTTGTAGTTCTCGGCTTCTCCGACCTCCGCGCCGTTGCCGTAGATATAGCCGGTGATGATGTAGGGCTTGCGGAGGGACTCCCGGGACCACTCGAAGGCCCCGAACCAGGCGAGGCCCAGGGCCATGAAGGCCAGAGCCACGGTGGTGCCGAGTTTGCGGGGGGCGAATGCTGCCAGCGCCACCATCCCCAGCGCGATGGCCCCGGCCAGCCAGAAGGAGATCTCGATGGACCGGATCGGCGTCGGCATCACCTGCAGGGCCTTGGCGGTGATGTCGGCAGGGATGGCCTTCCAGTACCAGACCTGGGACAGCACGGTCGCCGCCAGCCCCGCGAGGCTCCAGCCTGCGGCCTGGCGCACGGTCTTCGCCTTGAAGTCGCCAGGCTCCAGACGGGAGGCCACCAGCAGGGCATAGAGACCCGCCAGCATCACACAGACGCCGGTCCGCAGCACGAGGGAGGGCCAGTAGGTCGGGTCGAAGAACCCGTCCCAGAAATCGCCGGTCGCCAGCCATCGTCCCGGGGTCAGCATGAAGGTCAGGATGCCGTTGATGATGACCAGGGAGAGCCAGGCCGCCACGAAGTAGATCCAGCCCACGGTGAGGTGGGCGCGCGCCGTCATCCGCTTCCAGCCGTAGTAGTAGACCATCGCGGCGGCGATCTCCACCACGAAGAAGGTCCATTCGATGGCCCAGCCCCAGACGTAGTTGTGGATGAGGGCTTCCGTGGCCGCGGGCGCCAGCAGGCCGATGACGAACCAGATGGCCACGCCGGTCAGGGCGCCGGCCACGAGAGTCGCCAGGACAAAGAACTTCGACAGCTTCTCCAGGAACTCCAGCCGTTGGGCATCCCCCGCTCGTCGCGCGAAGTGTTCGTTTACCACCAGATAGAGGCCGCCACCGATGGCAAAGTGGGACACAAACACATGGAAGACGGCGATCGTCGCCATCAGCACTCCGTAGCCGATGGGTTGGTCCCAGAATGGATAATGCATGGTGAGCCTCCCCTTCAGGGTTCGAGGACTGATCCGAAGCCGACCGCCCCGGTCCAAAAGGGCCTGTGCGGGGATCCGTGATCAGGCAACGCGGTCGAATATACTACTTTAAGGTCATTTTGCGGGAACTCGCGTCGATGGACCGGCGTGTGAGGCGAACAGGAATCTGGGGTCACCCAGGGGCCTATGGGTCGGGCCCCTATGAGTCCAAGGTTGAGTCCCGGGGCCACAACCGCGACAATGGACTCACGCGGCCTCCGTCGGATGTCACGCGGGGCCTCGCGCCGCCCGTAAACTCGCGGAGACGGATCCTCCGCCGCGTCTTTCTATGTCCGGAACCTCATGCCCCTTTCCGAAGAAATCCAGCGGCGGCGCACCTTCGCCATCATCTCCCATCCCGATGCGGGCAAGACCACGCTGACCGAGAAGTTGCTGCTTTACGGCGGGGCCATCGACCGCGCTGGATCCGTGAAGGCCCGGGAAGGTGGCGCTGCGGCCCACTCGGACTGGATGAGCATCGAGCAGGAGCGGGGCATCAGCGTCACCTCGGCGGCCATGCAGTTCGAGTACCTGGGCAAGGCCATCAACCTGCTGGACACGCCGGGCCACCAGGACTTCAGCGAGGACACCTACCGGGCCCTGACGGCGGCCGACAGTGTCGTGATGCTCCTGGACTGCGCCAAGGGCGTGGAAGAGCAGACCAAGAAGCTCTTCCGTGTGGCCCGCGAGCGCCGGCTCCCCATCTTCACCTTCGTGAACAAGCTGGACCGCCCGGGCCGCGAGCCCGTGGAACTAATCGATGAGGTGGAGGAGCTCTTCGGGCTCCACGCTGTGCCCATGACCTGGCCCATCGGTTCGGGGCCGGACTTCAAGGGCGTCTACGTGCGCGCCACCGGGCAGATCCAGGTATTTGAACGGGCAAAAGCGGGCCGGAAAGCTCGAGTTGCCGGGCAGGGCGGGCTGGACGATCCGGAGATCGCGGCTCTCCTGACGCCCGCGGAATTGCAGCAGCTCAAGGACGATGTGGACCTCATGAACCATGTGCTGCCGCCCTTCGACCGCGAGGCCTTCCTGCGGGGCGAGCAGTCGCCCATGTTCTTCGGTTCCGCCGTGAACAACTTCGGGGTGGCCGAATTTCTGGAGGAATTCCTGGACCTGGCCCCGGCGCCCGGGGCGCGACCCCTCATGAACGGGGGCGAGATCGCGCCGGAACAGCCCTTCACGGCCTTCGTCTTCAAGGTGCAGGCCAACATGAACAAGGCCCACCGCGACCGTGTGGCCTTCGCCCGCATCGTGTCCGGCCGTTTCGAGCGGGGCATGGACGCCCTGCATGTGCGCGAAAAGAAGTCCATCAAGCTGAACTACCCCCACATGTTCTTCGGCCGAGAGCGGCAGATCGTGGACGAGGCCTACCCCGGCGACATCCTGGGCCTCATCAACCCCGGCCTCTTCCGGATCGGCGACGTGCTGAGCGCCACCGGGCCCGTGGAATTCCACGCCGTGCCCCGCTTCGCCCCAGAGCAGTTCGCCTCGGTGCGCCTGGCGGATCCTGGCGCCCGCAAAGGCTTCCTGAAAGGCCTGGGCCAGATCGCCGAAGAGGGCGTGGTGCAGGTCTTCTGGCCCAAGGGCGGCGCGCCCCTGCCCATCCTGGGCGCCATCGGCCGCCTGCAATTCGAGGTGCTCCAGCACCGCCTCAAGGACGAGTACGCCTGCCCCGTGCTGCTGGAGCCCCGGGGCTTCCAGATGGCCCGCTGGATCGAAGGCGGCTGGCCCGAGCCCAGCCGCTTCTGGGGCGACCTGGTGGAGGACACCGAGGGCAACCCCGCCATCCTCTTTGAGAACGACTGGCAGCGGCGGACCACGGCGGAGAAGTGCCCGGGTCTCACCTTCCTGGAACATCCACCGAAATAACGAGGGCCGTCAGACCCGCATGGATGAAGACTGAACAGGTCACTCAGTCCGGAGGGGGCATGAAGGCTTGAAGAACGCTCATTTCCAGTCCTACTATTGCCCGTCACGCCAAATCGAAGGTCCCAGGATGAAGCGCCTCTCCATCACGCCTGCGGAAACGGTTCAGTTCTCCAAGATTGTGCGGGGACTGAACTTCTTCGGGTCCATGAATATGGCGATGTTGGAGAAAATCCTGGATGGCATTCAACTCTTCGAATGCGATCGGGGCGAAAAGGTCTGCGTGCAAGGCGAAGTCGGGGACACCTTTTTCGTGGTGCAGAAAGGCAGCCTGACCGTTTCCGTCAGAAAAGGAAGACTCTCCTTGCCGAAACAAATCGCAACGCTGGGACCCGGCGACTGTTTCGGGGAGATGGCCTTGCTGCACCAGGCGCCGCGCAACGCCACAGTTGCCTGTCATTCTGCGAGCCGGCTCTTTGTCCTGCCCGCCTCGCATTTCAGGGCTGTGCTCGCCCAGAATCCTGAATTCGCCAAGGAGATCAACGACCTAGCTAACAGCCGACAATTCGAACTGGACCACAAGCTCGACAGATGAGGTGACTGTTCACTGAAAAAGCGGCGCTTTCGCACCGCTTTTTCTAGCTCGGACCGCGCAGCGGTCCGAGCAGTAACAACCTACTTCGCCTTCTTGTAGATGTCCATGACCGCATGCAGCAGTTTGATGGCCTCTGCCTTCGGCCGCTGGAAGGCGTTGCGCCCCATGATGGAACCAAAGGCTCCGCCGGCCGCGATCTCCGTCACTTCCTTCAGCACTTCATCGGTGCCCTTGGCTTCGCCGCCGCTGAAGATCACGATGCGGCGTCCATTGAAGGCGCTCCGCACCACTTCCTTCACCCGGTCGGCGAGGGTCTCGATGATGATGCCATTCTTCTCGAAGGCCGCGGCGGCCTCCTTCACCTCGAGGTGCTTCTTGGGCGGCTTCACCTTGATGACATGGGCGCCCAACTGGGCGGCGATCTGGGCGGCATAGCCCGCCACGTCCACGGCGGTCTCGCCGTCCTTGGACAGGCCCGCCCCCCGGGGGTAGGCCCACACGACGGAGGGCAGGCCCACGGCCTTGGCCTCCAGGATCAGCTCGCGGAGGGTCTCGTACTGCTCGTTGCGGAGGCCGCTGCCGGGGTAGATGGTGTAGCCGATGGCGGCGCAGCCCAGGCGCAGGGCATCCTCGACGCTGCCGGTGATGGCGCTGCAGGGCTCGATGCCCTTGCTCAGGCAGTCACTATTGTTGAGCTTGAGGATGAGGGGGATTTCGCCCGCGTAATCCGAAGCCACGTGCTCGATGAAGCCCAGGGGCGCGGCGTAGGCATTGCAGCCCGCCTCGATGGCCAGCTCGATGTGGTAGCGGGGATCGTAGCCGGCGGGGTTGGGTGCGAAGCTGCGGGCAGGGCCGTGCTCGAAGCCCTGGTCCACGGGCAGGATCACGAACTTGCCGGTGCCCGCCAGGCGACCGGTGTTCATGATGCGGGCCAGGTTGGCCTTCACGCCCGGGGTTTCCGAGCTGTACCAGGACAGGATTTCACGCACGCGTGCAGTGGCCATGGATTCTCCTCATGATTGCTCAACAGAACATTCTAGCTGTACCAGCCTAGAAATGCGCCGTGAGGCTGGCCCCGAGCCCCATGTCGGCGGTGTTCCCCTGGTGGGAAATGTTGTTCAGGTAGCGAAATGTGAGGGTGGTGTGGGGGGTCCAGTGCCAGTGGACGCCCAAATCCAGCTGGAGGCTCGGCTGGTCGAAATGCTGGTAGGGCTGGGGCGGCAGGTAGCCACTTTGCCAATAGAGCTGGAAGTAGGGCTGGACCGTCCGCCACTTCCGGTATTCCCAGGTGGCGTGGAGCCCAACCCCGTCCCGGAAGCCGAGGGCCGTGTAGTCGGGGCTCCCACGGGGGCGCTCGATGAAGGCCCCGCCAAAGTAGAAGACGTACCGCGCGGCAGCCCGCCACTGGGCCGTGATGCCGTAGCTCTGGTCCCAACCCGAACGGTAGACATCGTAGGTGTGGGTGAGGGGCGGCTTCAGGCTGAAGGTGCCCGAGATCGTCCAATCCGGGGCCTGAAAAAGGCGCTGGGTGATTCCGAGCACCGGGTCCTGGGTCTTTCCCACGATCCGCTCATCGCTGAAGAAGGTCACCTTCCCGTTGTGGGCGACGGCGAGGGTGACCTGGTTCTGCAGCACCAGGTCGCGCCCGTACTGTTCGAAACCGATCCTGTGGAAATCCTCGATGAGGGGGTCCAGAAAACCGCCCGTGTGGTTCTGGAGCGACAGGAAGAACCACAGGTCCGTGCGGTCGGTCAGACCATAGCGGCCCTGCAGCTCGAAGCGGGCGATCTCCTCATCCAGGAAGTAGAGCGTCGGAACATTCGGATACCTGGCGGCGATGGCCGCGAAATAATCGCGGGTGACGGAGATGCGTCCAGACACGTCGCGAGGCGGGTTGTTCTCGAAGAGGTCGGAGTACTGAAAGGTATTGGTCTCGATCCAGTTCAGGGCCCAGCGCCAGTGGCCTTGACCCAGGGGTATTGGGTCCACGGGTTGGTAGGCCATGGTGGGCAGGTACAGTGGGAACATCTCCCGGGTGGGGAATGGGCCCATCTCGTGGAGGGGTTCCTCCGCCGCCAATCCCAGGACGGCCAGGAAGGCCAACAGTGACCGGCGCATCACATTCCCGGGCGCTCAGGCCTTGTTGTAGTCGTAGAAACCGCGGCCGCTCTTCCGGCCCAGCCAGCCCGCATCCACGTATTTGATGAGCAGGGGGCAGGGACGGTACTTGGGATCGCCCAGTCCCTCATGCAGCACGTTGAGGATGTAGAGGCAGGTGTCCAGGCCGATGAAGTCCGCCAGGGTCAGGGGCCCCATGGGGTGGTTCATGCCGAGCTTCATGATTCCGTCGATGCTCTCGACCGTGGCCACGCCTTCATAGAGGGCGTAGATGGCCTCGTTGATCATGGGCAGCAGCACGCGATTGCTCACGAAGCCCGGGAAGTCGTTGCAGGCGATGGGCGTCTTGCCCAGCTGCTTGGCTAGTTCCATCACCGCGTCGAAGGTGGTGTCATCGGTGGCCAGACCCCGGATGATCTCGACGAGCTGCATGACCGGCACGGGGTTCATGAAGTGCATGCCGATGAAGGACCCTGGGCGCTTGGTGACGGCCGCCAGCTTGGTGATGGAGATGCTGCTTGTGTTGGAGGCCAGGATCGTGCCCGGTTTGCACACCAGATCCAGGGTGTCGAAGAGCTGCTTCTTGACCTCCCATTTTTCCGTCGCGGCCTCGATGACGAGGTCGCAGTCCGCCAGGTCATCCAGCCGGGTCGTTACCTTCACGCGGTCCAGGACGGCGGCCTTCGCATCGGCCGTCAGCTTGCCCTTGTCCACGCCGCGCTGGAGGTTCTTGTCGATGGTGGCGAGGCCTTTGCGCGCATATCCCTCGGTGATGTCCTGCATGAGGACCGCGTAGCCCGCCTGGGCGAAGACGTGGGCAATGCCATTGCCCATCTGGCCTGCGCCGATGACGCCGATGGTCTGGATGCTCATTGGGGGATCCCTCCAACCGCCAAGGTTACCCTTGGAACCCTGTGCTATCCGTCATCGTGACTACAATGAAATCTCACCGAGGATTCCATGGCTGCCTCCAAGACCCGCACAGATTGGGCCCTTTTCCTGCTTCGCCTGGCCGTGGGTGGCATGGCCGTGCTGCAGGGCTTCGAAGTCCTCCGCCACGCCCACGGCGCCATCACCCTGTCCCATGCCTCCACCTGGGGCTGGGCCCTGGGCGAACTGGTCTGCGGCGCCCTGATCCTCGTGGGTCTTTGGGTCCCGCTGATGGGGCTGATCCTGGTGGCGGTGCTGGGCTGGCCCCTCGTGCACTCCTGGATCCACGGCGCGGGGCTGCTATCGAACCTGGGGGGCCTCTTCCGCCTGCTGGTGGGCCTGGCCTGCGCCATCGGCGGCGGCGGCATGTGGGCCATGGACCGTTGACTACCTGATCTCTGCCCGGGTCGTTTGAAGGAGCTGAAACATGCTGCGACCACCCCACCACCAGCTCTTCGCGTTCGATGCCGAGTGGGTGCCGGACCCCGCCACCGGCCGGCGGGTGCTGGATCTGCCAAAGGACCTGCCCGACGACGAGGTGCTGACCCGCATGTGGGCCTATGGCGGCGCCACGGAGACGGAGCCCCGGCCCTACCTGAAGACGATCCTCTGTCGGGTGGTGTCCATCGCCGCCGTGATCCGCACGATGAAACAGGGCGAGGTGCAGCACCGGCTCTATGCCCTGCCCGAGGACCCAGAGGCCCTGCCCGAGGACGAGCTGCTCCGCCGTTTCCTGGTGGCCATCGGCGACCGGAAACCCCAGCTGGTAGGCTTCAACTCCCGGGAATCAGACCTGCCCATCCTGGTCCAGCGGGCCATGGTCCATCGCCTCTCCATCCCCGGCCTGGGGCGCAGCGCGGAGAAATGGGCGCCGGGCGACTTCTTTGACCGCTACGGCAACCAGCACATCGACCTCCGTGAGATCACCGGCGCCTGGGGGAAAGCCTCCTCGACGCTGCATGAACTGGCCACGGCCTGCGGCATCCCAGGCAAGCTGGGCACCGATGGGAAGAGCGTCATCGACCTCTGGCGGGCCGGGGACATCAAGGGTATTGTCCGCTACAACCAGTTCGACGCCCTGACGACCTTCTTGGTCTGGCTGCGGGCCATGACCTTGTCCGGCCACCTCACACCGGAACAGCTGGAGGCCGAGGAGGCCCAAATAAGGGCCCTCGTCCAGCAGAAGGCCGACCTGGACCCCGCCTTCGGGCTGTACCTCGAGGGGTGGACCCGGCTTTCCTGAGCCAATTTGGCACGGCTTGAGCAAACCTGCTCCCGGGCCGATACACTTTTGACCAGGAGTTGCCATGACCCAGGAGATCCGTCCCGAGGACCTGATCGTCACTGAGCAGGACGGTACTCGCCGCATCAACCACGACGTGATCGAAAGCTACGGCCTGTTCAATCTGCCCCGCGCCACCATGCGCCAAGCCCTGATGGTCTATTACGACAACGCCAGCCGGCAGGGCCGGGGGCCCGCCCAGACCGTGCGCACCTTCATCACCCTGGCCAGCTCCATCACCCGTTTTCCCCGCCAAGTGGCCGTCAATTTCACTCGGGGCGTGGCGTACCGGCGGAATATGCGCATGCTGCGGAGATACAGCCGCTAAAGGCGCTCTCCCACAGAAATCGCTGCGCGATTTCTGCGCATGAAAAACTACAGCCTGCGCAGGATCCGTTCGATTGTGGTGGCCTTGCGCCCTTCGGTGGCGACGAGCACGGCGTGGAGCTGCAGGTCCCCTTCGGCGACTTCGTACCGGGGGCGCTGCACCTTCAGGAAGCGGCCCAGGCTGGCGTCCTTCTTCATGCCGATGACGCCCTCGTAAGGCCCGGTCATGCCGATGTCCGTCACGTAGGCGGTGCCACCGGGTAGGACCTTGGCGTCGAGGGTGGGCACATGGGTGTGCGTGCCCAGGACGGCCGCGGCACGGCCGTCCAGATGGTGGCCCATGGCCTGGGCCTCGCTGGTGGCCTCAGCGTGCATGTCCACGATGATCAGGTCGGCGCGCTCCTTCTGCAGGATCCCGTCCACGCAGCGAAAGGGACAATCGCAGGCGGGCATGTGCACCCGGCCCATGAGGTTGATGATCAGCACTTCGGCGCCCGAGGGGGTGTGCAGTTTCACCCAGCCGTTGCCCGCCGTGTCCGGGGGATGGTTGGCAGGGCGCAGGAGACGGGGCTCCTGGCGGAAATAGGCGTCGATGCCCTTCACGTCAAAGGCGTGGTTGCCCGTGGTGATGACATTCACGCCGTAGCGGTCGAACCATTCCCGGGCGATGGTGTCCGTGATGCCATGGCCGTGGGCGGCATTCTCGCCGTTCACCACCACCAGATCGGCCCCGGTCTCCCGGCGCAGGTCGGGCACGAAGACCTCCACCAGCCGCCGCCCCGGTTCCCCCACCACATCGCCCAGCGCCAGAATCCGCATATCTCCAGCCTAAGCCGGGTTCCAAGCCTTGACCATCTGCCAACTTCCATAGGCTTGTGGAACGAAAATCCCTTGCGCGACACCTGATGGTCACAGGGAGGTCCGCGAGGGGCCGTCTGTTAGGCTTCTTTTTTCGCTTGAGATCCCCATGAAACTGGCCGCCATCGTCTTTGCGTTCTTCTCCCTGACCGGTCTGTTCGCCCAGGGACCGGCCACCCTGAGCGTGGCGGAGATCCGGGTGGGCATGAAGGGCTACGGGAAGACCGTCTTCCAGGGCGGGAAGATCGAACGCTTCGAGTTCGAGGTGCTGGGCGTGCAGAAAAACTCCGCCCCGGGGCGAAGCCGCATCATGGTGCGGGCTTCCGGGGGTCCCTTGGCGGAAACGGGCATCCTGGCGGGCATGAGCGGCAGCCCCTGCTACATCGACGGCAAGCTCATCGGCGCCCTGAGCACGGGCATCCCCTGGGAGAAAGAGGCCATTGGTGGCATCACTCCTATCGCGGAGATGCTGGACCAGCTGAGGGACATCCCGGAAACCGCCCCCAGCCGGACGCCCCTCATCCTGCCCAAACTGGAACCGCCCAAGGTGCTCAAGGCCGCCCTGCTGGGACAGATGCTGGATTTCCAGACCTTGATGGGCGAGCCGGACCCCCAGGCGCTGCCCATGGCCCTGGCGGGAAGCCCCCTCGGCACTGCGGCCCAGCGGCTGTGGACCGGATGGCCCGTCACCTTCGCCGCCGGTCCTGCCCTTTCCGGAGGGCGGGAGGAAGCGAGTCCCCTGGAGCCCGGGGGCATGGCCACCATCACCCTCATGCAGGGTGATCTGGATCTCGGGGCCTCGGGCACCATCACCTACGTCTCCGGGAAACGGATCCTGATGTTCGGCCATCAGCTCTTCAACCTCGGACCGGTGGATCTTCCGCTCTGGTCGGCCACGGTCGCCACCACCGTCTCGACCTACGAGACCTCGTTCAAGCTGGCCCTGCCGGTGGCGCCCATCGGGGCCCTGCGTCTGGACCGCAGCTCAGGCGTGGCGGGCATCCTGGGCGCCGAGGCCCACATGGTGCCCCTGCGCATCGGCCTGAACATTGGCGGCAGACGCACCCTGAATTTCCGGTTCGAAATCATGGACCACCCGGTGGCCACCGCCTCCCTGGCCGCCACCGCCGTGGCGCAGACCCTGGATGCCCACACCCGGGGACTCGGCCTCCAGAGTCTTTCCATGCAGGGCAACATCAAGCTGGTGGGTCAACCGGCCATTGTGATCGAGAACGTTATCGCGGACCTGAACCCCTCCCGCATGGCCCAGTACGTGGGTGCCATGCTCCAGGCGATCTGCCTGAATCCCTTCGAGAAGCCGGTGTTCGAAGGGATCTCGCTCACCATCAAGGCCGAGGAACGCCTGGATCTGACGGCCATCGCGGGCGTCCGGCTGCTGAAGGCCCGGGCCAAGCGGGGCGAGATCCTGCCGGTGCTGGTGACGCTTCAGAACATCCAGGGCGTGCGCGAAACAGCCACCTTCAACATCCAGGTGCCGTCTTCTGCCGCCAAGGGCAAGGCCATTCTGATGGTGGGCGACGGATTCAGCCTCACGGCCGCCGATCCTGACGAGCGGATGATCGAGGTGGCCAGTCTCGGAGATGTGGTCCGTCTGCTGAACGGGGCCATGCGGAACAACCATGCCTATGCCCTGCTGGTGCAGGCTCAGACGGGAGCAGGGTTGCGCGGGAGTCGCATCGAGGGCATCCCGCCGACCGTGGCCAGTCTGGTGAGCGGGGATGGCGCCTCCAGTGATAACCGTCTCCAGCGCCGCATCATCGGGCGCGCCCTGCTCCCGCTGGAGCGCGAGGTGCGGGGGATCAGCCAATTGGAAGTGGAGATTGAATGAGGGTTCTATGCGCTGGATGACGATGTTTTTTTTCGCGATCGTGAGTGTGGCCGCCCTGGCGGATCAGCCCAACGCCACCTTCTCGGCCTTCAACGACTGGCTCGGGTCGGAGACCCGGGGCGTGCGCATTGGCGCCGATGGCCGCCTGCGCCTGGCCCCGAACCTGCGCCGGGTGGGCCAGCTGCCGGAAGGGGTGATCTGGTCCGCCGTGTCGGATGGGACCGGCGGCGCCTACCTGTCCGCCGGCACGGACGGCAAGATCTTCCACTACGTGGGTGGACAGGTGAAGCCGCTGGGGCAGGTGAAAGGCGGCATCGTCTTCGCCCTGGCCCGGCTGGGCCAGGACCTGGTGGTGGCTCCCACCGGGGAAGGCAAGCTGCTCCGCATGACGCCCGCCGGTGACGTGAAGCCCTTCGCGGACATCGATGCCCGCATCGTCTGGGCCCTCGCGGTCGAAGGGGACGCGGTGATCGCCGCGGGCGGCGCCGAGAAGGGCGCCGTACTCGTGCAGGCCCGGGAAGGCTCCAGCCGTCGTCTGGCGGAGCTGGCGGACGAGACGGCCTTCACGGCCCTGACTCCGGATGGGCAGGGCGGCTGGTACCTGGGCAGCCACGGCCGGGGTCTGGTCCTGCGCTACAACCGCCAGGGCGATCGCCTGGAAACCCTCATGGATACCAACTTCGAGGAAGTGCGGGCCCTGGCCGTCGCCGATGGCCAGCTCTACATCGGCGCCGACAACGGACTCACGCCCAAGTTCAGCACGGGTCAGCTGGAGCGCAGGGAAGGCTATCTCCAGGCCGACACCTCGGCCGTCACCCGATCCGCCGTCATCCGGCTGGACAAGGATCACGTGCCGGAGACCCTTTGGCAGAGCGCCCAGAGCCAGGTCTATGCGCTGGCCGTGTGGAAGGGCCAGCTGCTGGTGGCCACGGGCAATCGCTCCCGCCTGTTCTCCCTGCCCCTCGGAAAGTCGCGCGACACGGATCCCTTTGCCGTGGTGCAGGAACTGGGCACGGCCCAGGCCACGGCCTTTCTGCCCTCGGGCGGGGACCTGCTGGTGGTGGGATCCAACCCGGCCGAATTGCACCTGCTGTCCGAGGCCCAGGCCACGGAGGGCACGCTGGAATCGAAGATCCTCAAAGGAGAGCCCATCGCGGACTGGGGCCGCGCCTACCTGGAGGCGGAGACGCCGACGGGCACCAATGTGGAACTCCAGTTCCGCATCGGTAGCACGGAAACTCCGGACGCCACCTGGAGCCCCTGGACACCGCCGCTGCGCAGCGGCGAGCGGCCCGCCCTGCCCACGGCGCGGTTCGCCCAGTTCCGCCTGCGCCTGAGCAGTACCCGGGGCGGCGCGACGCCCATCGTCGAGACCGTGAGCGTCTACTGGGCGCGTCGGAACCTCGCGCCGGTCTGGGAAGGCGTGGACCTGATGCCACCCGGGCTGGTCATCACCCGGACCGCGCCGCCGGAGGACATCGGCCTGGAACGGATTCCCCTCCAGACGCAAAAGCTCATTCCCGCCATCGGCTTCATGGGCGCGGAGAAGCGCAGTTTCCGCCGCGGGAGCCAGAGTTGCGTGTTCCGGGTGAACGATCCCAATGGGGATGTTCTCCAGTTCAGCATCCGGCTGCTCCCCGATCACGGGGCGCCGATCCTGTTGGAAAAGGCGTGGAAAGAGAAATTCTTCAGCTTCGACACCTTCCCCATACCCGACGGCCGCTATCGCCTGGAGGTCACGGCCTCAGACGCGCCCTCGGCGCCATTCAACGCGGTCCTCACCAGCACGTGGCGCACGGCGCCCTTCATCATCAACCACACGCCGCCCGCCATCTCCGAACTCAGCGCCGTGGCCGAGGGCGACGGCATCAGGGTCCGATTCAGGGCCAGGGATGAGACGTCGATGCTGAAAGAAGCCGCCATCAGCGCCGACGGGGACCACTGGCTCCAGATCGTGCCGGAGGACCGTGTCTTCGATCAGAAAGAGGAACGGTTCGACGTCCTCGTGTCCCGCGATGCGATTCGCGGCGATCGCGTGCTGGTGAAGGTCGTGGATCAACACAACAATGAACAAACTGCTGCTGTGACGCTTGGCGCCACAGGCGCCAAGCGTTAGCCGAGGCTAGAGACCCTTGAACTGCGCCGCGCGCTTCTCCAGGAAGGCGCCCATGCCTTCCTGCATGTCCTGGGTGGCGGCCAGGAGGCCGAAGAGGGCGGCCTCGTACTGGAGGCCCTGCTCCTGGGGCATCTCAAGGCCCTCGTTCACGGCGGCGAGAGCACTGCGCAGGGCCAGGGGGCCGCGGGTGAGGATGGTCTTGGCCAGCTTCTCGGCAGCAGCATGGAGGTCGGCCAGGGGCACGACGCGGCTCACGAGGCCCATGCGCAGCGCATCGGCGGCAGGGGCCATCTCGCCGCTGAGGATCAGGTCCAGGGCCACGCCCTTCCCCACGAGACGGGGCAGGCGCTGAGTGCCGCCGTAGCCCGGGATGATGCCGAGGCTCACTTCGGGCAGGCCGAACCGGGCGTTCTCGCTGGCGATGCGGATGTGGCAGGCCAGGGCCAGTTCGCAGCCACCCCCCAGGGCGAAGCCGTTCACCGCGGCGATGACGGGCTTGGGGAAGGACTCGATGCGCTGGTAGACCGCCTGGCCGCGGAGCGCCTGCACTCTGGCCCCGGCGGTGTCGAGGGTCTTCAGCTCCGAGATGTCGGCGCCCGCCACGAAGGCCTTCTCGCCCGCGCCCGTCAGGACCACCACCCCCACTTCGGCATCCTGTTCGAGATCCGCGAAGACCTGCTCCAACTCCTTCAGGACCTCGTTGTTCAGGGCGTTGAGCTTCTCGGGGCGGTTGAGGGTGACCCAGGCGATGCGGTCAGTTTTCTCAACGAGGATGAAGGACATGGGGGCTCCTGGTTTGGGATGATTGTAGGATGAATGGGGAGAATCACATGTTTCATCCCCCGCACCCCGAAACCTACCGCGACCAGCTCCGCGCCTTCCTGCGGGAGGACTGGGGCACCCAGGACTGGACCACGGCGGCGGTGCCGGACCGGCCCATGGTGGCCCGCGTGGTGGCGAAGGGCGAGCTCGTACTGGCCGGGCTGCCCGTGGCCCAGGAAGTGTTCCGGGTGTCGGACCCGGCCCTTTCGATTTCCCTTCTCGCCGTGGATGGACAGCGTGTGTCCAAGGGCACCGAGGTGCTGCGCATCGAGGGTTCCAGCCACGGCATTCTGCTGGCCGAGCGGGTGATGCTGAACCTCCTTCAGCGGCTCTCGGGCACCGCCACCCTCACGCGCCGATTCGTGGACGCCATTGAGGGCACAGGTGCCCGCATTCTCGACACGCGCAAGACCACGCCGGGCCTGAAGCTGCTAGAAAAGTACGCTGTGCGCTGCGGGGGTGGGGTGAACCACCGGCTGACCCTGGGTGATGGTGTGCTGCTCAAGGAGAATCACCTCGCGGCGGCGGGTGGCGTCCGCGCCGCCGTGGAGGCGGCCCGCCACAGCGCGCCGAACCTGGTGAAGATCGAAGTCGAGGCGGAGACCCTGGGTCAGCTCAAGGCCTGCCTGGACCTGCCCGATGTGGATGGCGTGCTGCTGGACAACATGACCCTGGACCAGATGCGAGAGGCCGTGGCCCTGCGGGACCGCAGCGGGCGGCGCTTCTTCCTGGAGGCCAGCGGCAACCTCACCCTCGACCGGGCCCGAGCCGTGGCCGAGACCGGCGTGGACTTCCTCAGCGTCGGGGCCCTCACCCACAGTGCGCCCGCGGTGGATCTCAGTCTTCGGATGGACTGACCCTAGATGCTCCGCCGCTGCGCGGCGGAGTTAATTCCAAAACGGGCCCCGAACGGGGCCCGTTTTGGAGCAGCAATCAAGGGCTGAACTACTTGACTTCCAGGTGCCGGGCTTGCAGGAGCCGCCCCACGGCCTGGTCGAAGGCCGTCACGGCATTGGCATAGTTGATCCGGGCCTGCAGCTCGTTGCCTTTGGAGGTGTTGAGGTCATTGAGCGCCGTGAGCACGAGGAAGCTGGTGCTCATGCCGTTCTCGAGCTTCTTATGCTCGGCATCGAGGTTCTGTTCCCGGAAGACCCGGGTCTTCTCGGCCGCGACCACGCCTTTGGCGAGGGAGTCCAGGTTCCGATAGGCCGTGCGGACCTGCAGGATGATGCCCAGTTCCAGGTCGTGGCGGGACAGCTCGCTACTCCGGCGGTTGGCCCTGGCCAAAGCCTGATTCCCCCTGGCTGTCTGATTCATGATGGGCAGGGAAAACTGGAGACCCACGGTATAGCCGGGATTCTTGCCCTGGGCCAGGTCCGAGTTGACGGGGCTGAAGGTGGTGTAGTTATTGGTGCTGCCGTTGTAGGCCACATTGAGGTCCAACTGGGGCAGGATCCGGTTGTTGGCGGCGGTCTCGAGCGCCCGCTTGGAGAGCAGGTCCAGATCTGCCCCTTTGAGTTCTACGCGGTCGGCCAGGGCCATTTTTTCCGCGGCAGCCTCATCCATCTCCATCGGCTTCACGGTCGGCAGGTCCGCAGTATCAAGCGTGGCCGGGCGATCCGGAATGGGATAGATGGTCCGGATGAGAGCGTCCTTGGCATTGGCAAGGTTGGCCTCGGAGGTAATGATGTCCTGCTCGGCCTGGGCGACGGAGGCGTCGTCCTGGAGCAGGCCCAGGGGAGCCAGCGTGCCGACCTGGACCCGGGTCGTGTCCTCCTTGAGCTGCTGCTGGGCCAGGGCCAGGGCCACCCGCTTGTTCTCCAGGTCGAGCTTGGCGAAGACCACGGCCCAATAGGCCGACTCCGTGCTGGCCACCTGGTTGATGATCGCCAGCTGGAAGTTGTAGTCCGCGGCCTTCGAACCATAGCGCGCCACGATCAGGTTGGCGGCCGTCGCATCACGCCCGAAATTCCGCAGCAGGCTCTGGGTGAACGAGGCGTTGAAGGTGCCTGAATAAGGGTAGGAGGCAACTTCCGTAATGTTGATGGCTGGATTGGGCGGGGTCGCGCGGCTTTGCATGTTCTGGTTGTAGTAGGAGTAGATGGGGTTGTAGTTCAGCTGGAGGGTGCCGCCCCATTCCGTGGGCTTGGCCAGACCCACGGTCCAACTCCTGTTGTCGGCGGTCGCGGTGCCGAAGAAGGGGTCCCCGTAGATATCGAAAGTCTTGCCGTCCACGCTGGATTTCGCATGCTGAATGACGAGCCCGCTGGTGAGTTGCCAATCGAAGACGCCCGCATTGATGGGCACGCCAGCCCGGACAGTCTCCCGGGTCTCCGCCGAGATCTGCACCTGCAGGTTATTCCTCAGCGAGGCTTCGATGGCGTCCTGCAGGGTCAGGTGGGAGGCGTCCACCTGGGTGTTCGCCGCTTTCGGCACATCCGCCTTGGGCATCTCTAGCTTGGGGGCATCCGGCTTAGGCGCCGTCTGAGCCACCAAAGAAAAGGCCACCAGGAGGGCCGGATAGATCGGGAGACGCGTCATCACCACTCCTTGAACATCAACAACAGAGTCGCCACGGGGACAGGGTGCCTACGGACGAGCCCAGGGGCCGGTTTAGATGGGCCCCGGCAATCAGAATGCCTCCCTCGCATGGTGAGGGCAAGCCGTGTTCCATGCGGGGTGGTAATTGTCTATTTCAACAACTCGCGCGCGATGACCATGCGCTGGATCTCGCTGGTGCCCTCGTAGATCGTGGTCACGCGCACATCTCGGTAGAGGCGCTCGACGAGGTACTCGCGGGAGTAGCCGTAGCCGCCGTGGATCTGGACCGCCCGATCACAGAGCCAGACGGCGCTTTCGGTGGTGAAGAGCTTGGCGGTGGCGGCTTCCACCGTGCAGGTCTTCCCGGCCTCCTTCAGGGCTGCGGCCCGATAGACCAGCAGGCGGGAGGCCTGGAGATGGGACTCCATCTCGGCCAGATAGGTCTGGATCATCTGGTGCTCGCCGATGGCCTTGCCAAAGGAACGGCGCGTTTTCGCGTAGGCCACGCTCTCGTCCATGGCCCGCTGGGCGATGCCAAGGGCCTGGGCGGCGATGCCGATGCGGCCACCGTCGAGGCCGCCGAAGGCCACCTTGAGGCCGTCGCCCAGTTTGCCGAGGAGGGCATCTTCGGACACGAAGGCTTCCTCCAGTGTCACCATCACAGTCTTGCTGGACCGCAGCCCCATCTTTTCCTCGGGGCGTCCCATGATCACGCCAGGTTGGTCCGCATCGAGGATGAAGGCGCTGATGCCCTTCTTGCCCTTGTCGGGATCGGTGCGCGCCATGATGACGAAATAGCGGCCCACGCCGCCATTGGTGATCCAGGCCTTGGACCCGTTCAGCCGCCAGCCTCCCTCCACCCGGGTGGCGCGGGTCTTCAGCGCGGCGGCGTCGGAGCCCGCGTCCGGTTCGGTGAGCATGAAACCGCCCAGCACCTCGCCGCTGGCCAGGGGCTTCAGGTACCTCTGCTTCTGCGCCGGGGTGCCGAAGGTGAGAATGGGGGCACAGGCCACGGAGTTGATCACGCTCATGGTCACGGCCACGGAAGCATCGGCGTAGGCGATCTGCTCCAGGGCCAGGATGTAGCTGAGGAAGTCCGAGCCACCACCCCCGTAGGCCTCGGGCACGGTCATACCCAGGAAGCCCATCTCGCCGAGTTTCTTCATGATGTCTCGCGGGAACTCTCCGCTGGCGTCCCGGCCCGCCGCACCCGGGTCGATCTCTGCCATCGCGTAGTCCCGCGCCGCATCGCGAATGGCAGACTGATCCTCGGTGAATTGGGGGAACATGGCGACTCCTGGTTTTCATCAGGGTACAGGGTTGCCGGACCGCTGGCGCCCTGTACTCTTCCAGACCGCAGACCGGGCCCACGGAGAGTCCGGATCACTATGCCCCCCGCTTCAGGTCCGCGGCGGTGGGACCTCAGGGTAGGAGCGGGAACCGCAAGGTGA
This sequence comes from Holophagaceae bacterium, assembly GCA_003158505.1. Taxonomy (GTDB): domain Bacteria; phylum Acidobacteriota; class Holophagae; order Holophagales; family Holophagaceae; genus Geothrix. The sequence goes on from PMJK01000068.1 coordinate 27,940, forward strand.
ACAAAGTCCCCTGGTCGGGAACCGAATGGACTTGGATGGAGCCGTTCACGTCCTCCACCAAATGTTTGACCGAGGCCAGCCCAAGACCCGTCCCTTTGCCGGGAGCCTTCGTGGTGAAGAAGGGCTGGAAGAGGTGTGCAAGTACCTCAGGCGCCATTCCGGACCCGGTGTCACCCACTTCCAGACGGACCACAGGTGGGTCAGCCTCAGCCTCCACACGGATCCTCAGGGTGATGGTTCCGCCCTGGGGCATGGCATCCCTTGCATTGCCGATGAGGTTCACCAACACCTGTTCGATATGGTTGCGCGATCCGTGGATGAAGGCTGGTCCGCTGCCCAGATCCAGGCTTAGTGATGTCTGACGTGTGAGAAGCATGCGTAGGATTTTTTCCAGTTTGGAGGTCTCAGCTGCAAGATCTAGGGGACTGAAAGCCTCTTCTTCTTGCCGGGCGAAGGCCATGAGTCGACCCGTGAGGGCGGTGGACTGGTCGGCCGCCACAAGGATGCGATCCAGGTCCGAGACGGTGGGCGACTTTCCCTCCTCCACATGCGTTCGCGCGAGTTCTGCCTGGACCCGGATCCCCGCCAGGGTGTTGTTCAGGTCATGGGCTAGGCCCGCTCCCATGGCCCCCACAGCGTTCATGCGCTCGGTCCGGAGCATGATTCCCTGCAAATCTTCCAGGTTCCGGGTTCGGGTCAGGACCCGTTCCTCCAACCGAAATTTGGCGAGTCGAACTTCGCGCAATAACAGGAACTGGCGGAAGAGGAGCAGGGTGCTGACCAGCACGAACCCGATGAGTTGGTGCAGCAGGTGGCTGTGGTGGAGCAGGGCCGTCAGGATGAGCGTACCCCCTACGGCAGCGAAAGGCAGGTAGAGCATCACTTCTACGATGTTGTAGGGCAACTCGGGCAGGTCTTCGGGCACCTCGACTGGAATCTCCAGCCAGGCGGCCGCGGCGTAAGTCAGGGGGATGACCAGGAGCAGGCCGAATATCCAGGAGGGCTGGAGGACTGCGTTCGCGTCGTAGAGGTAGGAACGCAGGAGCAGGACAGCGGCAACCGTGATCACCGCCGCAGTAAAGATCCAGCCCAGGGGTCCGCGCACCCGGCGGGGATCCCCGGCCAGGAAGTAGGCCGCGACCCCCCCGATGATGGCCACCCGGATGGAGAGCCCCATGATCCGCACAAAGACGGGCCAGCGCCCATGATCCCATTCCTGCCAGAGGTTGGTGGTCCAGAGCAGCAGGAACAGGGACCCGGCGAAGATCAGGCCGCCGAGGACGTCCCGGATCCGGGAACTGCGGTAGGGGGTGCGCTGGAAGGGCCAACTCAGCAGAGCCCAGGCCTGCACGAGGGCGATCACCACCTGGAGCCCGAAGAATAGCACCTCGGTCAGGGACACCCGGACGAGCGGTGAGGGCGTGAATAGGAGAACCGTGTTCGCGGCAATCCCCCCCAGGATGCTCAGGGCCATCAGACGCCAGCCCAGGCGTTCCGGGCCAGGGTCCCGCGATCGCAGAAACAGCAAAGCCAAGGCCACCAGGTTGGCCAGGGCTAGGGCCATGCTGACGACCGGCTGGATGAGGTACGAAGGCAGCACTGAGGTCAGGCCACCGAAGGCTGCCATAAGCAATAGGATTCCCGTGACAAGGACCTTGACCCTGTGAGGGACCTGCACTGGGGTAGAGGGTTTCATCTCACCATCATGGTAGGTGGGGCAACGGAGTCTGGATCGGACGAATTCCTACCGGACCTTAGCAATCAAATCTCCTCCAGAGAGGTTCAAAAGCTCCCCACCGCCCCGGTGCTCATGCCTGATGCGGCTCCCAGGCTTCCAGGGCTCTCCTCAGTAGCTGCACGGCGGCTTTCGAGCCTTCCCACTTGGTGCGCGCCTGGGCCTCGTCCAGGCTGCACCACAGGTATTCGCTGTGTTCCGCAGGCTCCAGGCGAACCACGGCATCCGAGGCGATTTCCATCGAGTAGCAGATCTCCGTGTTGAAGCGGGGCTCAGTGTCGGGAAAACGCACGATGGAGGGATCCACCCAGAAGCTGTGGGAAAGGCCCAGGGGGCGCAGGGTGCCGCTGAGCCCGGTCTCTTCCATCAGCTCCCGATGGGCGGCCTCTTCCGGCGTCTCTCCGGGTTCCATCATGCCGGTGACGCTCTGCCACCAGAGACCGTGGGTGGGTACCCGGAGCATCATCAGGATCTCGGGACCGTTCTCTCCCCGGCGCCAGGTGAGGGCCGATACGCTGCGGCTGGGCGGCCGGGAAGGCTGCAGGTCCAGGGCCAGCTGTTCCGCGAGGTGGGTCTGGAGCCGGTCGGCGACGTCACACCAGGTCGGCGCTCCCTCGCCAAGGAGGGAGGCCAGGCTGCACACGCCCTTGTCGGTAAACCCGCAGGCCGTGATCCAGCGGAAGTGGTCCAGATTGGGGTTCACATTGAAGGCGATGCCGTGGGTGCTGATCCAGTGGCTGAGGTGGAGGCCGATGGCGCCGAGCTTCTCGGGTCCGCGAAGTGTCTCGACCCAGATCCCCGGGGCTCCCTTCAGGCGGTCGGCCACGACCCCGAAATCCGCCGCTGTGCGGATCATGGCTTCCTCGAGCCCTCGCACGAGACGACCCACATCCTCCCGACCGCCCCGGAGGTTGCAGATGGGGTAGGCCACGATCTGGCCGGGTCCGTGGTAGGTGACCTCGCCACCCCGGTCGGTGCGATGGACGCTCACGCCCTGGGCCGCCAGGAAATCGTCGCTCACATGGATGTCCGCGGGCGTGGCGTTGCGACCCAGGGTGAAGACGGGGTCGTGCTCCAGGATCACCAGCTGATCGGGTCGGCCCTCCTCGTTCACGTAGTCCGCCAGGGCCTTCTGCAAGCGCAGGCCCGCGGGGTAGAACACGCGCCCGAAGCGGCGGAGCTGGGCGGGGTGGGGAACCGTGAAACCGATCTCGGACATGGCCACGAGTGTACCAGCAGGGTCAGATCTCCCCCGGGTCTGGCATGATCGGGGAGATGAGTCCTGGTCCTTCCACCATCGGCCGCTACAAGATTCTGCGCACCCTCGGTTCCGGGGCGATGGGCACGGTGTACCTGGCGGAGGATCCCCTGCTCAAACGGCCCCTGGCCATCAAGGTCGTGCGAGAGGGCTCGGGGGATGCGGAAGTGCTGGAGCGCTTCAAGCAGGAGGCCGAGGTCTCCGCCCGCCTGAACCATCCGAATGCGGTCACGGTGTTCGATGTCGGGGAGGAACCGGAGCTGGGTCCCTTCCTGGCGATGGAGTATGTGGAGGGCGAGCGCCTGTCCGACCGCATCCTGCGCGGACCCATCGCGCCGGCCGAGGCCGTGGGCTTCCTGCTGCAGGCTGCCGAGGCCCTGGTGGCCGTGCATGCCCTGGGGTTCATCCACCGGGACATCAAGCCCGGGAACTTCATGGTGGGCCGGGATGGCCGCATCAAGCTCATGGACTTCGGCATCGCCAAGNNTCAAGCTCATGGACTTCGGCATCGTCCGGAACGAATCGAGTCGGCTCACCACCACGAGCACCTTCCTGGGATCGCCCGCCTATGCCGCGCCTGAAGCCCTGAACGGGGCCGGGGTCACCATGGCCTCCGACCAGTGGTCCTTCGCGCTGACAGCCTACGAGATGCTCACGGGGGACCTGCCCTTCCTGGGCGATAGTGTGGGGGCCGCCCTCTACCGGATCCTCCACGACGACCCG
>PMJK01000066.1 GCA_003158505.1 Holophagaceae bacterium
GGCAACCTGTGAATATGACGCCATTGCATTGTGACGCATTGGGTCAGTCATCCTATCCTGAACCACAGGGTCTGGTTTCAAAATGGGGTGTGGCCGCGCAAGTGGCACCGCCCAAGCGAGACAAGGAAAGCGACGATGGCGATAGCGGCACTATCGATGAGGAGCTTGACGCAGTATCGCGCCGGGCGCCGCCCCTTGCCCTCCGCGGCTGGACCCGTCGCGGCTCGCATCCACTCTGAAAACAGACCCTAGTCCCTCTCGAGACCCAGGCGGATGCGTTCGAGGCGGCGGGCTTCGAGGAGGCGCAGCGCGCGACGGAGGGGATCGGGATCTTCCATGCGTGCGGGTGCCTCTACCGGTGGATCGCAGGGTACGATCTGGAGCCCCGTGAGGCTCAGTCCGAGGGCGCGATGGATGCGGTCGCGCATTTGGGGCCAGACGGATGCGGCAGCCTCCCGGAGGGTCGCGATGCGGGAAAGTTCCCAGCAGCCCATGATGAGAATGTTCCGCTCCACCCGCAGGGGACGGGTGCGCTCCGCGAGCGCGGGACCGACGACGAAGGGCCAGGCCTGGCGCAGCCTGGCTTCGGCCTTCTGGTTCGGCAGTCTGGCCCCTAGCGGGACGAGGCGCGGCGTCCGCTTCATGGATGCCAGCGGGGTGGCGGCAGGGGAGAACAGGCCCGCTCGCCATTGAGCAGGATGGGGGTGGCCAGGGTGGGCATCATGGTGTTGGTCTCCTCCTCGAACAGTGGTTGCAGGAGGTTGTGGAGAGCGCCGCCTTGGCGGAATAACACCTCATCCACGCTGCGGATCAGGCTGGCGGGGATGGCGTTGGCATCGCAGACTTCAATGACTTCCTGCACGGTACTAATTCGGGTCCGGGCTTCGATGAGGGAGACGAGTTCCACGCGATCCTTCACGCGACCTCGGTTCTTCTTCCATTCGGGCCGAGCCTCCAGGTCCAGCCCCAGCCACATGGCCAGCACTTCGAACTGACGGTCGCTGCCCACGCCGATGGCCACGTCGCCATCGCTGCAGCGGAAGGTCTGGTAGGGAACGATATGCGGATGGGCATTGCCCCACCGCTTCGGGGTTTCGCCCGTCATGAGGGAATCGGAAGCGACGTTCGCCAAAGCCGCAAGCGCGACTTCCATGAGTGGCACTTCGATGTGGAGGGCTTCGCCGGTGCGTTCGCGATGCAGTAGGGCGGTCTGGATGCCATTGGCGCAGTAGAGCCCGGCCAGCACGTCCACAAGGGCTACGCCGATTTTCATGGGGCGGCCCCCGGGCTCACCGGTGATGGCCATCCAGCCGCTTTCGGCCTGGATGATGAAGTCGTAGCCTGCCCGGCGGGAGGCGGTGACGTCCGATGCAAAGCCGCGAATCGAGGCCAGAATGAGCTTCGGGAATTTCGCGTGAAGCCGTTTCCAGCCCAGACCGAGTCGGTCGGCGGAATCGACCTGGAGGTTCTCGACCAGGACATCGGCCTCCTTCAGCAATTCGAATAGGTCAGCCTTCCCCGCCTCCGTGTGAAGGTCGATGGCGCGGCTACGCTTGCCCCGATTGGCACAGCGGAAGTAGGCGCTGTCACCAGTGTCGCCATCCGCGAAGGGAGGGCCCCAGCCCCGGGTGGGATCGCCTGCGGGAGGCTCCAGCTTCTGCACCTCTGCGCCGAAGTCCGCCAGGAGCTGGGTGGAGAGGGGACCAGCGAGCACGCAGGACAGGTCCACGATCCTGAAGTGGGACAGGGGCTTGGACATTCGGGATCTCCATCCATCAGCCTACTTCATGTCCCCCGCGCCCCTGCCTGGAAGGTAAACCGGGAGATCGAGCCCTTGCTCGAATCAGCGCATGGCAAGGGTCTGGCGGTAGGCGGCACTGAGCGTGGCGGCGATCTCTTCCGGACTGTGGCCCAGGAAATCCTGGCGCTGCATGAGGTGGACCAGCTGCCCATCCTTCAGAAGGGCGGCCTGGGGACTGGTGGGCATGGCGCCCTCGAAGTATTCCCGCGCCTGGGCCGTGGCCTCCTTTTCCACGCCGGCGAAGACGGTGACCAGGTGATCGAAGCGTAGACCAGGGTCCCTCAGCGCTTCCGTCACGCCGGGACGGGCTCCCGCGGCGGCACAACCGCAGACGCTGTTCACCACCAGTAGGGTGGTTCCGGGCTTCTGCAGGGCCTCGTCCACCTGGGCAGGGGTCAACAGCTGCCTGAAGCCCACCTGGACCAGTTCCTCGCGCATGGGTGCGACCATGGGTTCGGGGTAGTTGGACATGACATCCTCCTGGGATGAAAAAGTTTACCAATTAAGTCAAGATTGAACCAGATCAACTTCTGGGAGGGACCATGCGATTGGTGCTGATGGGCGGAAGCCTCCGGGCCGCATCGCTCAACGCGAGACTGTTGCGTCATCTCTCGCGGGAACTGGAGACCAGGGGCCACCAAGTCTCGGCATTCACGGGTGATGCCTTGCGGCTGCCGTTGTGTCAAGAGGGTGTCGCTCCATCCCCGGAGACCTTGACGCTGCATGCGGCCCTTGGCGAGACCCAGGGGCTGGTCATCGTATCGCCGGAGTACAACGCCGGCATCCCCGGCCATCTGAAAAACGCGGTGGATTGGCTCAGCACCATGAAGCCCAGCCCCTGGCCGGGCCTACCCGTACTGCTCTGCGCGGCGAGCCCGGGCGCCTTCGGCGGTGCGCGCGGCCTCATGGCCTGGCGGGCGACCCTCGCCAACATGGGCGCGCTGGCGCTTCCGGAGGCGATCACCGTGCCCCACGCAGACCAGCAACTGGATGCAGATGGCGCACCCACCGATGCCCGCACCGCCGGATCGGTGCCGAAGGTGCTCGACGGATTCCTGACCCTGGTGGCCAGGCTCCGCTAGCCCGCTCCAGTTCATGCCATCCTGGATGGGTGTTATGGAGCCGTCATGAAGGACTTCTTCAAGAGTTTTTTCGCTTCTCTGCTGGCCCTGATGGTGGTCGGCGGGTTGGCTTTGGTCGGGTTCTTTGGCCTGCTGGCCATCATTGGCTCCTCGGGAAAACCCACGGTTCCAGACAAGGCCGTGCTGGTCTTCAACCTTGGCACCCGCCTTTCCGATGGGGAGCGCGACCCCGAGCCTGGTGAACTCCTGAATGAGGCGCTGAATGGGGGCGCTGGTACCACCCAGGCCCTGCCGGAGATCATCGAGGCCCTGGACCGGGCAGGCTCCGATTCCCACATCACAGCTCTCTTCCTCACAGGCAACTTGCAGGGTGCGGGTCCGGCCCAGCTGCGGGAACTCCGGGAGGCCATCCAGCGGTTCAAGGCCAAAAAACCGGTCTTGGCCTACAACCTGGGGTGGAGCAAGCGGGATTACTACCTGGCTGCGGGTGCAACGAAGGTGTACATCAACCCCGCCGGCGTAATGGAGGTGAATGGCCTGGCCAGCGAGCCCATGTTCTTCGGGGATGCCTTCAAGAAGTACGGCGTGGAAGTGCAGGTCACCCGCGTCGGGAAGTACAAGAGCGCCGTGGAGCCCTTCATCCTCGATCGCATGAGCGAACCCAACCGGGAGCAGATCCAGAACCTGCTGGACGACATCTGGGGTGAGTGGAAGGACACGGTGGCCAAGGACCGGAAAAAGACACCCTCCGATCTCCAGGTCATCGCGGATGAACGGGGGCTGCTTGAGGCCGAGGATGCCAGGAGACTCGGCCTGGTGGATCGCATCGCTCCCTTTGACGAGGTGCTCGACGAACTGAAGAAACTGGCCGGAAAGCAGGCCAAGGACAAGGACTTCCCCCAGATCACTCTGGCCACCTACGCAGGTATCCCGGGCGACGCGAAATCGGGGAAGGCGCGCATCGCTGTGGTGGTGGCCGAAGGCGAGATCGTGGACGGCGAGGGGAAACCCAGCCAGGTCGGTGGTGAGCGGCTCAGCCGGGAGCTGCGGCGCCTGCGCCTGGACGACCGTATCAAGGCCGTGGTCCTGCGGGTGAACAGTCCCGGTGGAAGCGCCTCAGCGTCAGAACTCATCCAGCGTGAGGTCATCCTTACCAAGAAAGTGAAGCCCCTGGTGATCTCCATGGGCCATCTGGCGGCCTCAGGTGGCTACTGGATCAGTACCTACGGCGACCGCATCTTCGCGGAGCCGACCACCATCACGGGTTCCATCGGCGTCTTCGGGCTGCTGCCAAACGTGAAGAAGCTGGCCAATGATTACGGCATCACCTGGGACAGTGTCGAGACGGCGAAGCTGGCCAATCCCATGACCCTCACTCGGCCCAAGAACGACCTGGAGCTGGCCCGCATCCAGGGGCTGGTGGATCACATCTACGACCAGTTCATCAGCAAGGTCGCCGACAGCCGGAAGATGAAGCCGGAAGCCGTCCAGGAGATCGCCCAGGGCCGGGTCTGGTCGGGCCGGGAGGCTCTGAGGCTTGGACTTGTGGATGAGCTCGGTGGCCTTGAGGACGCCCTGAAACATGCCGCGAAGATGGCCAAGGCCGAGAACGATTTCTATGTCGTGGGCCCCGAGCATGAACCCGACCTGCTCAAAGAACTGCTCCGCAACCTCGGTGCGGGCAAGTCACGGAGACTGGCCAGGTCCGGACCCGTGGACACCTTGACCGAAGCCTTCCGGATGCAGCTCGAACACCTGTCGGCTCTCAACGATCCGCAGGGGGTCTACGCCCGGATGCCCTTCGAGATCGACCTCAAATAGCCCTGATGGACTCCACCACCTTCATCTCGGCCATCGTGCTCCTGGTCCTGGTCACGGACCCCTTGGGCAACATCCCGATTTTCGTCGGGATCCTGCGCCAGGTGGATCCGGCCCGCCGGCAGCGCATCATCGTCCGCGAGGTCCTGTTCGCCTTCGGCATCCTGGTCTTTTTCGCGCTCTTCGGCCAGCGCGTGCTGAAGGTCATGCACCTCACCGACACGGCCCTCGGCATCGCGGGCGGCGTGATCCTCTTCCTCATCGCGTTGAAGATGGTCTTCCCCCATGCCGAGGGTCGGGCCGATCACCCCATCCACGGCGAGCCCTTCCTGGTGCCCCTGGCGGTCCCCTTCATCGCCGGTCCTTCGGCCATCGCCACGGTGCTCCTGCTGGTGAGCCGCGATCCCCACCGCCTGTGGGAGTGGCTGGGCGCGCTGTCCGTGGCCATGGCGGTCTCCGCCGTGGTGCTGGGATTCGCCGAGAAGATCGCGGACTTCCTGGGGGAGCAGGTCACCCTGGCCTTCGAGCGACTCATGGGGTTGATCCTGACGGCCATCGCCATCGAGATGCTGCTGGCGGGCATCCAGAAGTTCGTGCTGCAGATCAGGGCTGCCTAGCCTTTGCGCTTCAGGCTGAGTTCCAGGGTGAAGTCGGCCACGGGGTCGAAGGTCCCGTCCGCCAGCCTCACCGCGGCCTGGATGGCCATGGGCTCGGTGATGCGGGCCTCCGAATCGAGGGCCCGCCGGACCTGGTCGCGGATGGCTGGACCGTCGTCGCAGATGAAGTAGACATCGGCTTCCGGGCGCTTGAGGAAGGTGGCCTGGAAGGACTTGAAGACCAGGGAGACCTTCCCGCCGGAGCGCTTGATCTGGTCCATGGCCAGCAGGCCCCCGGCGCAGTCCGCACCGATGGCCAGGGCGCCGAAGTACATGGACCCGAGGTGGTTCCGGGTCCGCCTTCGCAGGGGGATGCGCACCACGCAGCGGGTCTCACTGAGTTCCACGACACTAGGCCGCACCGAGGCCAGCAGGGGGATCTTCAGCCAACCGAATACCCGCAAACCGAGGGTCTCCTTGAATCGCTGCAGGGTTGTCGACATAGTCAGTCCCCGGCCTGATTGACATCCAGCAGGCCTTCAGGGGGGTCCAAGTCCAGGTGGCGATTTGGCAGGTCCAGGGTCCACCAGGCCTTGATGTAGGGGATGTCCCGCTGGCCGGTTCGTCCAGGCCGCAGGTCGCGCATCACCACCATGTCGTAGCCCGCTGGGCCTGGATCGAGACGCAGCACCTCACCCACCTTGCGCCCGGCGAGGAAGACCTCGCACCCGATCCACTGGTGTCGGAAGGTTTCACCTTCGCCCAGCTTGGCCTCGGATTCCGGCATCCAGAGGGCCCAGCCTTTGAGGGATTCGGCTGCCGTGCGGTCCGGTACGTCTTCGAAGGACAGGCAGGGCCGGTCCTGGTGCCACCGGAAGGCCCTGAGAATCACCGGGCGAGCGGGGGTTTCAGGTTCGGCGTGCTCCAGATCCTGGGGCGGCGGGGCCAGCACCAAGCCCTTCATGTCCTTCAGGCGCTCCGGTTCGTCCATGACGGAATGGAAGAGAAACTCGCCCTTGAGGCCTTGGACCTTCGCGAGATGCCCGGCAAGCAGCATGGAAATCCCCTAGGCCTCGTCCCCGTCATATAGCTCGAGATCCACGGACAGGCCGGCCTTATCGCCGGCGGTCTTGCAGAGTATGCGGAGCGCGGAGATCATGCGGCCGTGCTTGCCGATGATGCGCCCGCGGTCCTTCGGGTCAGCATAGACCAGCACGTCGCGCTTCCGGCCCTCGCCCTCGATGTCGATACGGAGGGCGTCTGGATGGTCCAGCAGCGGAGTCAGCACGTCGCGAAGAAAGGCTTCGAGGTTCATGTCGCTTCCCGGATGAACAAAGAAAGCCGGACCATCGCCCGGCTTTCGTGGATCTGAGACGGGCTAGATGACCTGATTCTTCTTGAACAGGTCGAGCACAGTCTTGGAGGGCTGGGCACCCTTCTGCAACCAGGTCTTGGCTTTCTCCACGTCGATGCGCACGGCTTCGCCAGCCCCGGCAATGGGGTTCACGAACCCCAGCACTTCCAGAGCCTGGCCAGTGGGGATGCGCTCATTCTCGGAGACGACGATGTGGTAGAACGGGCGCTTCTTGGCACCATTGCGAGCAAGCCGGATCGAAAGCATGGGCACTCCTTGAGCAGGAGAGTCTATCGCGGAATTCACCATATCCCAAGTGATTATTCAAGACCGGAAGGCCGCAGGTCCACCGCAGGTCATTTGAAGGGGAGATTGGGGCCGCCGCCCATTTTGGCCATGCGCTGCATGCGGGCCATGAACTTGGGATCATTCATCTGGCCCATCATCTTTTTGGCTTCCACATACTGCTTGAGAAGCTGATTGATCTCGCTCACGGGACGGCCCGATCCCGTCGAGATCCGGCGCTTGCGCTTGCCGTCCAGAAGGTTGTGGTTGGCCCGCTCGGCGGCGGTCATGGAATTGATGATGGCCTCCAGGTGTTTGACCCGCTTGTCGGTGGCCGCACTGGCCATCTGGTCCTTCATTTCCTTGGTGACGCCAGGCAGCATGCCCATGATCTTGCTCATGGAGCCCAGTTTCTGCACCTGCTGGAACTGTTTGCGCATGTCCTCAAGGGTGAACTGATTCTTGGCCATGCGCTTGGCCATAACCTCGGCTTCCTTCTCGTCGATCTTGTCCTTGGCATGCTCGATGAGGCTGAGCACATCCCCCATTCCGAGGATGCGCTGGGCCATGCGATCCGGATGAAAGCGCTGGAAGTCCTCCAGCTTCTCTCCCTCGCCCACGAACTTCAGGGGCTGGCCGGTGGCCTGCTTGATGCTGAAGGCCGCGCCGCCGCGGGTGTCACCATCGGTCTTGGTGAGCACCACCCCGGTGATCCCCAGCTTTTCGTGGAAGGCCGTGGCACTGCGAACCGCGTCCTGGCCCGTCATGGCGTCCGCCACGAACAGGATCTCGTCCGGACGGGTGGCCGCCTTGATGCGGACCAGTTCCTCCATCAAGGTCTCGTCCAGGTGCAGGCGTCCGGCGGTGTCCAGGACCACCACGTCCCAGCCTTTCAGCCTCGCCTCGGCCACCGCGGCCGCACAGATGGCGACGGGATCCTGCTCCCCCGTATGGAAGCTGGCCACGCCTGCGGCCTTGGCCACCACGTGCAACTGTTCGATGGCCGCGGGGCGGTAGACGTCGGCGGGCACCAGCAGGGGGGAACGGCCCAGCTTCTTGAGGAACACCGCCAATTTGCCGCAGGTGGTGGTCTTGCCTGCGCCCTGAAGGCCCACCATCATCACCACCGTCGGCGGCTTGGAGGCGAAGGTGATGGGATGTTCAGAGGCCTGGCCGCCCATGATCTCCACCAGTTCGTGGTGGACGATGTCGATGAAGGCCTGGGCCGGATTGAGGCCCTGCATGACCTCGGCACCGAGGGCCTTTTCCTTCACCCGCTGGAGAAAGGTCCGGGCCACGCTCACATGGACATCGGCCTCCAACAAGGCCATGCGCACCTCGCGCAGCACGACTTCGAGGTTGGCTTCAGTGATCTTCGACTGGCCCCTGAGGGACTTCATCGCCTGGCTGAGCTTCTGGGCAAGACTGTCGAACATGGGACTCCGGAATGGCAGAACTCCCAGTGTATCGGCCGGGTAGGCCTTTCTTGCAGGCGGAATGGGTTCTTGGGGCATAATCTTGACTAATGGAGTCGGGATTATGCCCAACCGCCTTTCGGAAAGCCTCAGCCCCTATCTGCTCCAGCACGCCCACAATCCCGTGGACTGGCAGCCCTGGGATGAGGAGGCCCTGGAGAAGGCCAGGACAGAGCAGAAGCCCATCTTCCTCAGCATCGGCTACAGCGCCTGCCACTGGTGTCATGTCATGGAGCGCGAGTCGTTCGANNCCGGGGTGGCTGGCCCATGAGCGTATGGCTCACACCCGATCTGGAGCCCTTCTACGGAGGCACCTACTTCCCCCCCGAATCCCGGGGCGGGATGCCCGGGTTCATTCCCCTTCTCACCCGCATCGCCGAGTTGTGGCGTGAGGATCGGGCTGGAGTGATTGGGCAGGCAGGACACCTCACCACGGAGCTGCGGCGGCAGGCGGAGGTGGAAGCTGGAACAGACCTTCCGGATGCTACCGTGCTGGATTCTGCGCTGGAGCAGCTCCGCGGGAGTTTCGATGCGCGATGGGGCGGGTTCGGCCCGGCTCCGAAATTTCCGCAGCAAATGGCGGTGGAGCTGATCCTGGCCCGGGGTTCGAGGAAGGATCAGCTAATGGCCCTTCGCACGCTGGATGCGATGTGGGAAGGTGGCATGTACGACCACTTGGGCGGCGGATTTGCCCGCTACAGCGTGGACGGTCAATGGCTGGTACCCCACTTTGAAAAAATGCTCTACGACAATGCCCAGCTCGTCTGCTGCTATCTGGCCGCCTTCCAGGCCACGGGCGAGGCGCGTTACGCCCAGGTGGCCTGGGAGACCCTGGATTACCTGTTGCGCGACCTCCGTGATCCTAGTGGCGGCTTTCATTCCAGTGAAGATGCGGACAGCGAGGGTGAGGAGGGAAAGTTCTACGTCTTTACGCCCTTGGATGTAGAGGAGGCCCTCGGCAAGGCCGATGGCGAGCGGTTCTGCAAGGCCTTTGGCATCACCGGCGGCGGGACTTTCGAACATGGCCGCAGCGGGGTCCACCGCTTTTCCTGTCCGGTGGCCGACTGCCTGCCCGAAGACGAGGACCGGGCCCTGCGAGAAAAGCTCCGGATCTGGCGGGACCGCCGCGTTCGCCCCGGCAAGGACGACAAGGTGCTGGCCGCCTGGAACGGACTTGCGCTGTCGGCCTTGGCCCGGGGGTATCAGGTGCTGGGTGACAGCCGATATCTGGAGGCGGCCCAGTCCTGTGCCGCGTTCCTGCAGCGGGAGCTCTGGATAGATGGCCGGCTGATGCGCGTGTGGCGGCAGGGACGGGCGCATACGGCTGGGGTCCTGGAGGACTATGCGGCCCTGGCGGAGGGCCTTGTGGACCTGTTCGAGGCGGATTTCAATCCCGTGTGGATGCGCTGGGCAGAGGCGCTCGGGGAAGACATGCTTAAACGCTTCCACGACCCCGTCGATGGCGGCTTCTTCAGCACCGAAGCAGGCCAGGCGGATCTGATCTTCCGGCAGAAACCGGGCTTTGATAACGCCATCCCCGGTGGCAACACCCTGGCTGCCCAATCCCTATTGCGTCTATCCCGCCACCTTCAGCGCGAGGATTTCCGCGCGGCTGCCGAGGGGACTCTCAGGTGCTTCGGACCCTGGATGGAAAGAACTCCGAGGGCTTTCCTTGGGATGCTGGGGGTCCTGGACCAGGCTCTCCGGGAACCCATGAACGTGGCTCTGTCCGGTCATCCGGCCGACCCTGGGGTGCGGGCCATGCTCAGTGAGGTGCATCGACGATTCCTGCCGGGGCGGGTGCTCTCGGTGTCCGCTGACCAGCTGCTGCCGCTCCACCGGGGACGCGGATCCGCCCCTGGCCAGGTGCTGGCCTTTGTCTGTCGAGGCCGGACGTGCGCCCCACCCGTGCGATCGGCCCGGGATCTGGCCCGCCTGCTTCAGGCCTAAGAGTGCCTAACAAAACCCCCATGGGGCCGCGCGAGGGTCGCCGGGCAAGCGAGGCGAGGAACGCGAGTCAAAGCGTAGCGGGTACTACGCGCGACGAGCATGACGCTGGATCGCGACGCCCGCCGGCCCTCGCNNCCTTCCTTGCGGTGCATCCTGCCTAGCTTCATCGCGGCCTCGTCGGGGTTTCGTTAGGCACTCTAAGTGATGTGATTCCGTCGCCTTCCTGGCAAGGCTACACTGGCTCCAGACAAAAGCCCTGCCGGCTCAGAACGCTGAGAAACTAGGATCCCGGCGGAGCACTGTGGAAAGGGGCAGGCATGAAGACGTTCGCGTTCAAGATCGACCCATTGACCGGTGAGGACTACTACGAGGTCTATACCCGGGGTCGGCAGCTGCTGAGTGATTCGCTCCTCAACAAGGCCTCCGCCTTCAAGAAGGAGGAGCGGCTCAGCCTGGGGATCGACGGCATGCTGCGGTCCGGGATCTCCAAGCTGGACTCCCAGGTGAGCCGGGCCTACGAGGCCTACCAGCGCAAAACCGAAGATCTGGAGCGCTTCATCTACCTGGGCGGCCTCCAGGATCGCAACGAGACCCTGTTCTACCGCCTGTTGATCGAGCATCTGGAGGAGATGGTACCTATCGTCTATACCCCGACGGTCGGGCAGGCCTGCATGCAAATGAGCCATATCCAGCGGCGCTATCGGGGCATCTACATCACGCCCGACAACATCGCCAACATCGACCAGATCTTCAATGGGCTTTCCCAGCCTCAGGTGAACCTGATCGTGGTGACGGATGGCGAGCGCATCCTTGGTCTGGGTGATCTCGGATCCGACGGCATGGGCATCTCAATAGGCAAGGTAAGCCTCTACGTCGCCATCGGAGGCGTGCACCCCGCCGTATGTCTGCCGGTCTGTCTGGACGTCGGCACCAACAACCCACGACTGCTCGAAGATCCCCTCTACCTGGGCATCCGGCGGCCCCGCCTGCGAGGCGCCGACTACGAGGAAATGGTGGAGAAATTCATCCTCGGCGTGAAGCGCAACTTCCCCAGCGCCCTCCTGCAATGGGAAGACTTTGCCAAGCAGACCGCCTTCACGAACCTCGAACGCTACCGGGAGCGCATCCTCTCCTTCAACGATGATATCCAGGGCACGGGATCCACGGCCTTGGCGGCCCTGATGACGGCCATGCGCATCAAGAAGAGCCGTTTCAAGGACGAACGCTACGTCATCGTAGGGATGGGCCAGGCCGGTACCGGCATCGCCACGAACATTCGCGCCATGCTGAAAGCGGAGGGCCTTTCTGACGAGGAGGCGCGCAAACACATTTTCGCCGTCGATATGCAGGGACTGCTGATCGAAGGGGATCCGCTGCTGGAGGGTCCGCAGGAGCCGCTAGCCCAGCGCCACGCGACATTGGAGGGCTGGAACCTGGACGACCCCAGCCGCATCGGCCTTCAGGATGTGGTCAGGAATGCTCATCCCACGGTGCTCATCGGCGTCACCGCCCAGCCCGGCCTCTTCAATGAGGCGATCCTCGCGGAAACAGCCAAGCACTCGGAGCGACCCATCGTGCTGGCGCTGTCCAACCCCACACACAAGAGCGAGTGCACACCGGAGGCGGTCTGGAAGGCCACGGACGGGAGGGGCCTGGTGGCCACTGGCAGCCCATTCGCGCCCATGAATTGGAATGGCAGGACCCTTCAGGCCTCGCAGTGCAACAACATGTACGTCTTCCCTGGCGTGGGGCTTGGTGCCCTTGTGTGCAAAGCGTCCCGAGTGACCAACAGCATGTTCCTCGCCGCCAGCAGGGCCATCAGTGCCTTCGTGACGCCAGAGCAGGAGGCCCTGGGGCTGCTGCTGCCGGAGATGAAGGACATCCGTCAGGTATCGGCTGCCGTGGGCAAGGCCGTGGGCATCGCGGCTCGGGATGCAGGCCTGGGTCGGCTGCTGGATGATGACCAAATCGAGGCCATCGTGACCAAGGCCCAGTGGTTTCCCAAGTACGCCTCCTATCGTCCTGGAGTGAGTCGCCACGATTGATTTTCTCGAATTTCCCCTTGAGGGAGGCCGGCCTCGGCCTAGCTTATGGGATCGGGAAGAGATCCTCTTTCCTCCCACGGGGCGACCGTTTCCGCCAGCCCCTTCCGGTCCAGGTAACTGGGACCGAGACTTCCGGGCACCCTTCGGGGTGCCCCTTTCTGTCTGCGGGCTCCAGGCTTGCGCACACTCCCCGCTCCCCGCGCTACAGCCAAGTAGAGCCAAGCCATGGTTTTCTTCGAGGGCACGAAAAAGCCCGGCAGTGCCGGGCTCTGGAATGAGGAGATGAAAATCGACTCAGGCAGCAGCGATGCGACGGCTCCGGTGCATGACCTCCGCCTCCAACTCTGCCTCAAGGGCCTGGACCTGGCGGAGCACAGCAAGGCTTCGGGGTGAGCTGCTCATCTGGCGCTCCAACAGATTGAAGACCTCATGCAACCGTTCGGCAGTGGTCCAGAAGGCCGGGTTATGCTGTCGGGCGGCGGTGTCCAGATGCATGGGGGCTCCATTGGCTTGCTGGACATCATGATCATGTTTGCTGGTGACGTAGGCCAGTGATAGGCATCACAAGAAATGTCATGAGTTACAGATGTTTTGTCACAATTGGCGTGACAATTTGAGAAGCCCTTGAAAAACATGACGTTGAGGTCGTCCATAGGGCTGATCAAGCTCTCCGAGTAGCCAGAAGATGACCGATGGCCACGGCTGCCGCATCCGCCGCATCGGCAGCGAGAGGCTCCTTCAGATTCAGCAAGGTCATCACCATCCTGCCGACCTGGCCCTTGTCAGCCCAACCGTAACCACTGACCGCCTTCTTCACCTGCATGGGGTTGTAGTCGCCCACGGGAAGCCCATGCAGCGCGGCAGTCAGCAGGATCCCGCCGCGGATCTGTCCCAGTTTCAGGGCCGTGGCGGCATTCTTTTCTACGAACGGAGATTCCACGGCCATGAACCCCGGGGTGTGGGCGGCGATGGCCTCCGCCAGCCGTTCGTGGATGCGCAAGCACCGTTGATCAAAGTCCGCCCCCCGGGGGCTGCGGATGACCCCCGCCTCCACCAGGGACATCCGGGATCCGAAACGTTCCACGACGGCCCACCCGCAGGCCAGGGAACCGGGGTCCACGCCCAGGCAACGGACCGGCGACGGCGCGACGATCATCGGCCTTTCCGTTTGCCGGTGCCCCGGATACTGCCTTTAGGTGGCTTGGGGCTGGCCTCGCGGGTCTTTCCACTCATCCCACGAGCCTTCCCCGCAGGCACCCGGGCTTTTTTCGGAGGCCGACCCTGCGGAGCGGCATCGCGTTGAGCCGACCTTCCACGTCGGGGTTTTTCCAGATCCCCCTCTCGCAGCGTCGCAGGCGCTGCGAGCAGCGGTACGAACGCAAAGGCTTTGCCATGCGAATCCTGGGCCTTGGCCTCCGTGACCCAGGCGCTGACCCGGCGCAGATCCTCATCCACGGCTGTGATTTCCGCTTCCACGGAATCGCCGATGGTGAGCACCACAGAGCCCCGTAACCCCGTGGCCTTGGTCCGGCGTTCGTCCACGAAGAAGTTGCCGCCCAGGGCCACCAGCGGGACGCCCACCTCCACGAAGGGTGAATCCAGCGTGACGAACATGACCTTGGCTGAGTATCCCTGGACGTGGCCTTTGAAACGCTGGCCGATCCTCGCCTTCATGAGGAGGCAGGTCTTCCATTTGTCGTTCTCCCGCTCGGCTTCGGTGGCCTTCTGTTCGGCATCGCTGGCACCCTTGGCCAAGACGGCGAGGTGGCTGTGGAGGCCCTCGGGCAGCGTTTGACCGCGCAGCACCTTGCGGAGCAGGCGATGCACGACGAGATCCGGGTAGCGCCGGATGGGACTGGTGAAGTGCAAGTAATCCTGGAGCGCCAGGCCCGAGTGCCCGATATTGTCGGCGCTGTATTCGGCTCTCTTCAGGCTGCGGAGCAGCAGGGTGTTGATCATGGCTTCCAGGGGCCCGCCCCGGATCTTGTCGAGCATGGCGTTGAGATGCTCGGGCGTGGGCGTCTCCTTGGCCTTGAGCAGCCCGAAGGTGCGTGCGACCTCCGCGAAGATTTCCAGTTTCAGGGCGTCCGGTTCATCGTGGATGCGGTAGATGGAGGGGATCTTCTTGCGAGTGAAGAACCGCGCCACCGTTTCGTTCGCCAGCAGCATGAACTCTTCGATCATGCGGTGGGCATCATTCCGCGGGTACCGTCGCGCATCCACAGGCCGGCCTTCGGCATCGAAAATGAATTCGGTTTCCTCCGTGTCCAGGTTCATGGCGCCGCGCCGGAGGCGCACTTGGGTGAGGCGCCGGGAGAGCACGAGCGATTCGTCCAACAGTAAGCAGAGGGCTCCTCCAAGCTCGGCCCGCTTGCGTTCTGAAAGGTCGATGCAGGCTTCCTTCACGTCGTCATAGGTCAGTCGCTTCGCGCTGCGGATGACGCTTTCGGACAGCCGCGTAGCCACGACCTCCAGATCGGGCGAGATGGTCATCCAGGCCGTCATGGTGAGCCGGTCGACCTCCTCGCGCAGGCTGCACAGGTCGCCGCTGAGACGCTCCGGGATCATGGGGATGGCCTCGTCCGGGAAATAGACGGAGGTGCCCCGCAGGCGGGCCTCCTCATCCAGGGGGCCACCCTCGGCCACATAGTGACTTACGTCGGCGATGTGGACGCCCAGGAGCCAGCCGCCGCCCTCGGATTTGGGCAGGACCTCAAGACTGATGGCATCATCGAAATCCTTGGCCGTGGGCGGATCCACGGTGCAGGTGAGGGTTTTCCGGAGATCTTCACGCGGCCCCTCCGTGGGCCGCGCCCGTTGGGTCGAACCTTCGGTTCGGTGGGCCTCCGCTCCTGCTTCGGCCTCCCTGCCCTGGATCCACGCGTCGGGAATGGCGGTGGGGAAGGGCGCCAGTTCCCGCATGACCGCATCGGGGAAGGCGATGCGCAGGTTGAACAGGGCGGCCGTGAGTTTGTTCTCGATCTTCAGGTCGGTCTTTTTCCCCAGCCGGGCCACCACGGTGCCGTGCAGTTGCTTTGCTTCAGGATCAGCGTCCAGCCTCACGCTCACGAGCTCGCCGTCCTCCGCAAGATCGGTGGCCGGAACGGAGATGATCTGCGACAAGCGCGGTTCAAGGGGGACCACGCGCCAGCCCCAGGGTTGCTTCTGCAGGGTACCGGGCAGAGGCACCTCGCCGCGGCCCTTGACCTCTAGCACCCGGGCCTTGAGGCGGCCATCCCAGCCTTCTCCGCTGACCTCGGCGACCACACGATCGCCATGAATGGCGCCATGGGCATCCCGCCAGTCCACCAGCAGATCCATGCCTGGGCCTCTGGGCATGCCCACGACCCTCAGGAAACCCCCGTTGCCTTCGGGATGGCCGAGGAAGGTGGCTTCAAAGCTTTCAAAAGGTCGGAGCCCGGAGGCCTGGGTTTTCGGGGTTCGAGGAGAATCCTTCCGGTCCGGGGGCCGCGACGGGGCGCGGACGGGGATGCGGGGAGCTGAGCGACGGACCATGCCTTAAGGGTACAGGCCTGGGAAGGATTCGACCTACTTTCCCTTCTTGCCGGGCTTGGCTGGCGGAGCCGGGACCCTGCCCATCAAGATGTCGAGCTGGCGCTGAACCTTCTTGTTCTCAGGGTCCAGGGTGGCGAGGCGATAGAGCCAGCGGGCCTTGCCGGCCCTGTCGCCCTGGGCCTCCATGTAGGCGGGGCTCAAAATCACGGCCTCCACCCACTTGGTCTTCTCGCCCTTGCCGGCTTTGTATTCCGCGATCTGGTCGGCTTCGCCCTTGAGCTTGTCCTCCATCACCTTGACGAGGGGATCGTAGAGCCCACTGTCACGCTTGGCTACATCCAGGTAGGTCTGGAAGAACTTCACCCACTTGGCATCGTCCCCCACTTCTTTCTCCACTCCGAGGGCCAGATCCAGTTCCTGGCGCTCGCTGGCATCCAGGACAGTCTTGGCCTTCAGTTCCTTGATGCGGGCATCGTTCTCATCAAGCACCTGCTTGGCCCGGGCCCCTAACACGGTGTAGGAGGTGACCATCTGTGCGAAAGGTTCCTTGATGTCTGAGTAACATTCGGTGGTCAGAGCCCTGGCGGTCTTGGCGTATTCCAGGGCCTTCTCCCAGGCACCGGCGGAATCCGAGGTCTCCAGGGCCAGGTGGTTGGCTTCGGCCAGATCCAGGAAAATGCCGCAACTCTGCACCATGGCCCCGTTGTCTTTTTTGTCGAAAATCGGCATGGTCGTGGGAAGCAGGGCCTCGGCCCGCTTCATGGCCTCAGGGAAGTTCAGGTCGGCCATCAATTTGTCGATCATGGGCCGTTCGGCTTTAACGCGCTCTCCAAGGGTAGGAGCCGGGGCCTGGGCCGAAAGGGCCGCAGAAAGGAGCAGGAAAGACAGCAAGGCAGATAGGCGCATCGACACGACCAGTGATGAAGGGGGAAGGCCCCGGGGGAACCCCCCATTGTTCCGGGATCCGCTGGACTTGGCTAGTCCTGCGTGTTGAGACCCTACCAGCATGAGCATAAGAAACCGTAGGCGGCGTCACCCCATGGTCTCGGCCATCCCCCGGATCTCGGCCTTGATGCGTTCCATCTCTTCCCTCTCGATCTTGCGCGCGGGGACACCGCCCCAGGTTTCCCCTGCTCCCACCCGGCTTCCAGGCAGTAGCACACTCTCCGGAAGGATGATGGCATCATCGCCGATGACCACGTCTCCCATGACACAGCAGGCCAAGCCTAGGGTGGCCCGGTGGCCCACGGAGACCGGTGCGATGACCAGATTCCCCCCGCCACCATAGTGGGCGAAGATGCGCACGCTGCCGCCCAGTGCCGCATCGTCACCGACGCTGATGAGTTGGGGGTCGCTGATGAACTCGGTATTGATGAAGGCGTGGCGGCCGATCTTCATGCCCATGGCCTTGAGGAACCAGACCCCGAAAGGGGTGAGCGTCACGAAGGGCAGGAAAGTGAATCTCACCAGGTAGAAGAGCCCGTTGTGGAGAAACCAGGGCAGGGCGTGCAGGGTGTAGTAGCCACCCTTGAAGGGCTTCACCCGGGTGGGCAGGATCCAGTTGTACAGAGGCACCACCACCAGCAGCACGAGACCGAAGATGAAGAAGCAGATGGCCAGAGCGAAACCCGAAATGATCCAGGGCAGGGGTCCCGGCAGGTGGATCGCCCAGATCTGGAGGTGAGCCCAGATCCACAAGGCTGGGGCCAGGGCCAATCCCAGGGCTGTCGAAGCGAGGACGTACATCAGGAGCACCGCTATGACGTAAGCAAATCGTGAGAAACGGCGAAGCAGCCGATCCAGCCTGTTCTTGGGCGGTGGGTTCTTGGATTGGTCCTTGGCGTAGGGTTTCATGCCTCCAGCCTAGTGGTGCCCACGAAAAATAGTCGGATCATTCGACTCACACATGGGCACCACGTGGCGGGGGCCTGGGGGCACGATAGTGCCCCCAGCGGGGGTGACAGCCCTGGCGCGTCTGCGCGCCGGGGCGCCAGAGGGGCCAGGCCCCGATGACCATAGATCCCGGGCTACGCCTGCGTTGCCCGGGGGAAGTGCACCCCGCCGTCACCGCCCTTGCTCCAGCTATTTCAGGCGGGGTGCACTACGAATGTGGCAGGTAGGATGGGGGGTATGGATCTGGTTCTGCTCCGCCTCTCCGCCCTCGGCGACATTCTCCGGGTGCTGCCAGCTTGGGCCAACCTCCATCAAGCTTTTCCTGAGGCGAGGTGCCGGGCCGTGGTGGAGGACCGCCACGCGTTCCTGCTGGATCCATTGCCCTGGCTGGAACCCGTGGTTGTCCGGCGCAAACGGCTATCGAATCCCTTCACGGCCCTTGGCGAGTTGAAGCGAGTGGCCAAGCTGGTACGGGATAGCAGTACCAGCCTGGATTTCCACGGCATCCTCAAGGCCGCCCTCATTCCAAGGCTCGCCGCCATCCCTGAGCGATGGGGCGACGGGGTCACCAAGGAGTTCGGCGGGTTCCTTCAGACCCACCCCATGGCCTTTCGGCACCAGACTCGGTACAGCCAGGCCCTGGGGCTGGCAGACGCCTTTGGGCGCAGCCGTGGTGTCGCGGGGCTCAGTAAGTTCCATCCCACCTTGAAGAATGTGCCGCTCCCGGATCCTGGCACCATCTGGTCACAGCAGAGGAAGCCCAGGGTGGTCTTGGTGCCGGGGGCCTCCCGACGGGGGGCCATCAAGCGCTGGCCCCTGCACCACTGGATCACCCTGGTGAGACAGCTAAGGGATCGATGCGATCTGCGCTGGTCCCTGGGACCTGAAGAAGAGGAATTGCGGGGTTGGTTGCCGGAGACGACTGGTGTGGCCGCCCTTCCGCGGCTGGGATTCTGGCAACTGGCTTCCGCTCTCCGCCAAGCGGATCGCGTAATAGCTCCGGATACGGGGCTGCTGCACCTGGCGGTGGTACTGGGGGTTCCCGTCCTGGGGCTCTATGGTTCCAGTGATCCGGTGGTGGCCGGACTGCCGGAAGGTGCTGGGCGCATCCTTCGCACGGGTATCGCCTGCGCCCCGTGCCGGGAACGGGCCTGCCAGCGGCGGCAATGCATGGAGGAGTTGTCCCCCGATTTCGTCTTTGCAGTCCTATTGGAAGGGGCCGCTAAGGAATCCTGAACTTGTACTCATTCTCGTGGCATTCGAGGCAAACGACCTTGGATGGCTTGTGTCCGCAATGGCACTCAGTGCAAGGGACCTCTCCCATGTGAGAGTCATGCGGACTGGGCTTCACATTCTTCGTCAGGGCCTTCATGGCCGGGTAGTCCCCATGGCAGACCATGCACGACTCCGA
Source organism: Holophagaceae bacterium (assembly GCA_003158505.1). Classification (GTDB taxonomy): domain Bacteria; phylum Acidobacteriota; class Holophagae; order Holophagales; family Holophagaceae; genus Geothrix. Next base: position 19,227 of record PMJK01000066.1, read on the forward strand.
TGCCACGGCCTTCTTTGAGGGTTTCTCCTCCCCGTGGCAGTCGAAGCAGGAGACATGGATGCCTGGCCTTAGATGGTAACTCGCAATGTACCGACCCTTGGCTTCCTCAGCCCTGGAAGGAAGCGTCGCGGCCAGGGAGCAGAGGAGGAATGCAAAACAGCATTTGAGATGCTTCATGGGAGGGCACCTTGGGTGGTTCAGGGTTTTTGAAATCAGCTGATCTGTGTGGTGACAGTCTACCGCAGGGCAGGTCCAGGCGTCCAAGGGCTGCCCCTGAGGGGTCCCTGTAGGCCACTACCAAAGTTCCCAGTTGGCACTGGGTGATCAAAATCACTATTCAAGACCTGTCTTGGAGTGCCGATGATGTCAGGTGTAGGATCATGACCCGTAGGGCTTTTATATATTAATGCTTTGGATCCCCAGCTTCCAACTCGCACTGAGACTGTGTTCTATGTCATAGCAGTACCAATGCCATCATTGTCCGAGAGGATTCCCATGAGAATCAACCGTGCACAGCTGGTTTCAAGCCTCATTCTCGCAGTCGGGGTGTCTGGTCTTGGTTGGCTCCAGGCCCAGACCGCCCAGGTGCGGGCTAAGGTGTCCTCCGTGATCCCAGTCTACGAACCGAAGGCCCAGATTAAGGGGGCCTTGGACCTCATTGGAACTGATGCGCTTTCTGATCTCGGCGATGAATGGTCCAGCAGCTTCAGGAAGTTCCATCCTGGATCCAACCTGATCTACCGCCCCAAACTCACGACCGATGCGGTGAAGAACCTGATAGACGGCACCACCTTGCTGATCATCACGGCCCGTCTGTTCACAGCGGATGAGACCAAAGCCTTCCAGACAAAATACGAGTACATGCCCATGCGCATCCCGGTCTGTCTGGACGCCAACATCGTATTTGTGAACAAGAACAACCCCATCGCCTCGATCACCATGGAGCAGTTGGATGCCATCTACTCCAAGACTCGCCTGAGCGGCGCCAAGGCCCCCGCCCTTACCTGGGGTGACCTTGGATTGAAGGATGAATGGGCTAAACTGCCCATTAATGCCTATACCCGGCAACCGAGTTCGGCGACGTACGCCTCCGTTGTGGAAAAAGTCGCACTCAACGGTGAATTGCGCCCGGGAATCCTGGAGCGGGCCGACGACTCAGCCCTGGCCGAGGTCATTACCACGGACCAGGCGGGCATCGCCATCGGCACCATGGCCTCCTGGTACTTCGCCAACAAGGTGCTCCCGGTGGTGCCCGCTCATGTGGATAATGCCCGTTTTCCGGACCAGGACAACATCACCACCAGCCGGTACCCCATGCCCCGTCTGTACTACGTCTACTTGAACCGGACTCCCGGGGCCATCTTGCCTGCCCCGGTTAACGAACTCATCCATTTCCTGCTGAGTCTGGAAGGCCAGAACGCCGTAGCCGATTCCGGCCTGTTGCCCGGCCCCCCGGAATTCCTCCAGATCGCCATCAAGCGCCTGAACCGTTAGGCCGAAGGGATTCCCTGTCGAAAGCGGCCCCAATCGGGGCCGCTTTTTCGCGCCTGACCCTAGCCCCGGCGCCAGCCGGTGGTGCCGTCTTTCCTGTCCTCCAGGACGATCCCCAACGTCTTGAGCTGGTCTCGCACCCGGTCGGCCTCGGCCCAGTTCTTTCCGGCCTTGGCGGCTTTCCGGGCCTCGATGAGGGCCTTCACTTCCGCATCAAGGCCATTCGCCTCGTGAGGCCAGGCCTCGAAGATGGCATTGGTCTCGTCGAGGAATGCCAGTGCGGCATCCCGCTCCTCGCGGGTGAGCACCACATGGTCATCCTGGACATTGAGATCGCTGATAAGCGTGAATAGGGCTGCCAGGGCTTCCGGTGTATTCAGATCATCTGCCATGGCTGCCCAGAAGGCTTCCCTTGCGTCATCCAGGCGTTTGGTGGGTTCCTGGGAGGCCTTCCACGGGCCGCCGCCGGCCTGCCCCTCGCCCTCCATCCGGGTGCGGAAGGCCCGGATGCGCTTGAGGGCGTTCTCAGCCGCTCGCAGACCCTCGAAGCTGAAGTTCAGCACCTTCCGGTAGTGGTTGCTCTGGATGGCGTAGCGCAGGGCGATGGGATCCACGCCCTTGGCCATGAGGTCCCGAAGGGTGAAGAAATTCCCCAGGCTCTTGGCCATCTTCTGGCCNNGCTCTGGGCGATCTCGTTTTCGTGGTGGGGGAAGATGAGGTCCACGCCGCCGCTGTGGATATCGATTCGGTCGCCCAGCAGTTCCATGCCCATGGCCGAGCATTCGATGTGCCACCCCGGACGCCCAGGGCCCCACGGACTGTCCCACCAGGGTTCGCCAGGCTTGGCGGCCTTCCAGAGCACGAAGTCGGTGACAGAATCCCGTTCATATTCATCGGCATCCACGGAGGCTCCGGTCTGCATCCCCTCGCGATCCAGGTGGGCCAGACAGCCATATTGGGGAAGTCCTGCGATGCGGTAGTAGACACTCCCATCGCGGACATATGCCAGTCCCTTCGCCTCGAGGGCCTGGATGAGCTGGATCATCTGGGGAATGTAGTCTGTTGCCCTGGGCAGGAAGTCGGCCCGCTGGATCTTCAGGGTGTCCAGGTCTTCCAGGAAGATGGCTGTGAACCGGTCCGTGAGGGCCTTCATGGCCGCGTGCCGGTCCCGGTTGGATGCGTCGGCAGGCAGGGCACCCTGGGAATCCCGGATGATTTTGTCCTCCACGTCCGTGATGTTCATGCAGTGCTTGACCTGATGACCTGCGGCCCGGAAGGTTCGTTTGAGGAGATCCTGGAACAGGAAGGTCCGCAGGTTTCCGATGTGGGCGTAATTGTAGACGGTGGGACCACAGGTGTACAGGGAGATCTGCCCCTCCGTCACCGGGAGCACGGGTTCCACCTGACGCGTCAGGGTGTTGAACAGTGAAAGGGTTCGACGCATTCTTTTCATGTCTCTAGCAAACCACCATTTTGCCTTCCATCCAAAGCCCCTGGTGTCCATGTGCGTCTGTTCCGAGGTCGGAAGCAGGGCGAAGTGCTGGCAGAGCGCGATGAACACCCGCCTGGATGAACCGTGGTTCCCTCAGGGGCCCTGAATCAGGGCCAGCAGATCATCCGGCAGCACCTTTGCCCGGTTGTCCGAACCTGCCACGAGATGGACGCTTTCTCCTTCAGCCAGCAGCGTCCCGTC
>PMJK01000100.1 GCA_003158505.1 Holophagaceae bacterium
AAGCGAACCGGTGCATCTCGTCCTATCCACGGAGAGTGAAGAGGGCTACCGGATCCGAGGATGGGTGGTGAAGCGGTCCATGGATTCTTTCTGGGCAGCACCCTTGCCTGCCAAACAGGCCAGCCGCTTCTGGGAGCGATGTCTCAACCGGGTTGTATCGAAGAATCTCGGGGCTCGCTTGGCTTCAGATCGCGCGGAGCCGTCGCCGCATCCGGAACCGCTCGCTGAATCTTGACCATTGAAGGGCGAGAAATTCAGTCAGGCCCCAGATGACCGCGCCCCCGATGGCTGCGCCTGACATGAGCGAGGATCGTGCAGATAGGAATCGCATGGCAGTGTCCTCCAGTCGGCCAGTGGATGCTGGCGCCCTGCACTGAAGCCAGCGGATGAAGGTGATGATAGTGCCTGTGATAGAGACGGGCATGCCGGGGCGGTGAGAACTCTGTCGCGGATCCCCAAATTTTCCGCATGGCAGGCCTGAACAACTGCGCCACGTCCCATCTGGTCCCTTCGTCATTCATAATCGTGACCCTGCAACGGCTGCCGCATCGCGACGAAGAGGCCAATATCAGCGATACCGGTGGGAGGCATTTCAAATCTCGCGTCCTGTGCGAGGTTATCTGCCAGAGACAACCCAGGCGGTCCATGTGGTGACGCTGGCCAACCCGATCCCAAGGTGCCCGCCGTTGGGTTCTTCGGCGGCGTCCATATCTCCTGGAAAGGCCCCCTAGCATTGTTACTTAATGGTTACCTTCAGGCCCTCCTGGATGAACGGGGGATGCCGAGAATGGTCCCATGCAGCGAAAAAAAGGCCTGGCTGGGAAGGCCACCCATTCCCAGGATCATCTGATCGACCAGGTTTCCCCGATCGCACTGATTGACCACCAGGAGTGCGTCCAGGTCGGGGAGACCCTTGAACAGGTCCATGAGTGGTTCCGACACCATCCCCACGAATTCGCGGCGGTATTGGATGGCGGCACCTATGCAGGCTTGATCTCCCGCGGGCACCTCGGCTTCCTGCTCGGGACCCGATTCGGGTTCACCCTCCACAGCCGCCATTTGATCCAGGAGCACCTACTCCCGGAGTGCATGGTCGCAGTCTCCACGCTCCCGCTCCTAAACCTGCTTGAGAAGGCCCTCTCCAGGCCTGGCGAGGCCTTCTATCAGGATGTCCCCCTGGTAGACCCGGAAGGCAGGTTCGTCGGAATCATACCGGTCCCCGCTTTGGTACGGGCGCAGTCCGCGCTCATCGCGGAGCAGTTCCAACTGGCCGAGTCCCGGCGCGACGAACTGCTGAGCAAGAACCAGGATCTCTTCCGAAGCCTCCACCAACTCCGGCAGTCCCAAGGCCGCTATCAAACATTGTTTCAGCATAGCCCGCTGGCTGTCGCCCTTCTGCATCCGGACGGGAGGATCGAAGCCCACAACTCGAAACTCCAGACTCTCCTCGGGCCCGTCGGAGACTTGGAGGGGTTCCTTCCGAACCTGGCGGACCTGATGCCCAGCAGGCACCGGGAGTCCTTCCTCGAACTGCTCAGCCTCCATGAATCCGGCGCCTCCCTCGCCTGCAACCACGCGGACGAGTTCACACTCCAACTTCCGGTCCTCGGGGAGCGCCTGTTCAAGTTCCATACATCCCTGGTCCGGGAGACTGGCCAAATCTGCACGATCCTTCACGACCTTACTGAACAGAGGGCCATCGAACGGAAGATGGCCATCAACGACAAAGCTGAGCTCTTCGAATCTCTGGTAGGTGGCATCGCCCACGAGTTGAACAACAAGCTCGCCCCGGTCCTGGGTTTCTCCGAGCTGCTCCAGTCCAAACTGGAAGCCCTTGGCGGCCATGATGTCCTCCAATCCTACTGCCACGCCATCTCCCAGAGCACACAGGAGTCCGTCCGGATCATCCGCCAGCTCCTCCAGCTCTCCCGGCCCGCCACCATGGAACTCAGCCGGGCGGACCTGGGAGCCATCCTCAAGGAGGCCTCCTCGATCATGCGTTTCAGGCTGCGGGCCGCGGACGTAGAGCTGCGGCTGATCGTGCCCGAGAAACCCATCTGGATTCTCGCCGATGCGGCCCAGATCAAGCAGGTCCTGATCAACCTCATGATCAACGGCGTGGACGCCATGGAACAGGCGGCACGGAGGGTGCTCGAGGTGTGTGTGGAAGCCCAGGGCTCCTGCGCTTCCCTTTCAGTGGGCGACACTGGATCCGGCATTTCTCCGGATAAGCACAACCGGATTTTTGATCCCTTCTACACTACCAAATCCGTCGATCGGGGCACGGGGCTTGGCCTCAGTGTCTGTCTGGGCATCGTCCGCCAGCATCACGGGGAGATCTCAGTGACTAGTGTCCCAGGAGAGGGCACCCAGTTCAGGGTCCTCCTCCCTCTCGCGATGGCGGAGGAACCACAGGGTCAAGGCGCCACTCGCCCTGAGGCACGGCGTCCAGAGCGAGACTCTCTCCTGTTGTCCATGCAGGGCTTCCCTCGCATGAATGTGTTAGTCATCGATGACGAGGAGTACATCACCAGCCTGGTGCAGGAGCTTCTGCGAAGCCGCCTGGGTTGGCGGGTGGAGCGGGTGCACGATGGGAGGCAGGCCATCCAGTGTCTCGAGAACTCCCGATTCGACCTAGTGATCACCGACCTGAGGATGCCTGGCGTGGACGGATTCGCGATCCTGGGATGGATCAAGGATTTCCAGCCGGCGCTCCTGCCCCGAGTACTAGTGATCACCGGGGACAGCGGGGGCGCCACGCTGGACCAGCAGCTCATCGACCTCGGGGTTCCGGCCATCCGCAAACCCTTCACGCCCGAGGAGCTGATCACCCAGTGCCGGACCACCTTGACGGCCTCCTGAGAGGTTGATCCAGGTCCCCGGGGAGGAGCCGCCGATGGCCACCAATGGAAGTCGCGCCGGGGCTTTCAACTCTTTCCACCGATGTCACACGACCCGCCGATAAGAAGACAATAGGAGCCTGTCATGACGCTTAATTCCCGTCTGTTTTCCAGCGCTGTTTCCAGGTCCCTGGCGGTCCCGGTCCTCGCAGTGCTGGCAGCCCTGCCGCTCTCCGCCGGGGGCGTTTCTGTGGACGAGGCTGCGAAGTACCTGCTGATCCTGGCGACGAGCGCCGGGTCCGAGGGGCGGGTGGCCTGCAAGGAACTCGACATGGTGATTCAGCTGAAGAAGCAGGAGATCTCCGTGGACGCCAAGGCCAACGTCGCCTGGGCCTTCACGCCCGCGCAGACGAAGTTCTACCTCGGCGAGAAGAAGCTGGTGGTCTGCAGCAGCCGCAAGCTGTTCGTGGATGGGGGCGCCATTGCCTTCGAACGGATCAATGGCCGACTGACCGTCTTCTACAATCCGGCAAACTTGGAGAAGAGCGGGATCCACCTCCCCGACTCCTTCCTACGGTCCGCTGTGAAGGTCTAGGGTCTGTTTTTACAGTGAAGTATGGCCCCGCTGGGTTCCTGCAACAGGACGGCTTGGCAACGCTCGTGACATATGATTCGACGATGGCGTTTTGGCTGACCCGAATTGTTACGGTGTTCTGCCTTGGGACGGAACAGTCCCATGAAAGGATGCCTCTTGGAGGCCGCCATGAAACATCAGAAGGCCATCGCCCTTGTGGCTCACGACAACCGCAAACGGGACCTCATCGAGTGGGTTTCTTGGAACCACGCCATCCTGGCCGAGCACAAACTTATCTGCACCGGTACCACCGGGCGGCTGGTGGAAGAGGCCCTCGCGCAGAAAGCGGAAGAGGCCAAAGATACTCCGCCCACGCCCCCCATCAGGAAGCTCAAGTCCGGACCTCTGGGCGGTGACCAGCAGCTGGGAGCCCTGATTGCCGAGGGGCAGATCGACGTGGTGATCTTCTTCTGGGATCCCATGGAGCCCCATCCCCACGATGTGGATGTGAAGGCCCTCTTGCGCATCGCGGTGGTCTATAACATTCCCATCGCCTGCACCCGCAGCACTGCGGATTTCCTGATCTCATCCCCGCTCATGACCCGGCCCTACGATCCTGCCCCCACCGATTACACGGCTTACATCGGGCGAAAGGTGGACGGGGATGTTTAGATGGCCGGATCCCTCCTGAAACTCAGGAGACGAACCTCAGCACGGTGACGTAGTGGCTGGCTGTCCCCCCCAGCACGAAAAGGTGCCAGATCCCGTGGGCATGCGGCATGCGGCGGCCAAGCGAGTAGAACATTACCCCGACCGTATAGAGCAGACAGCCGCCCAAAAGCCACATCCAACCCTGGCCGTGCAGGCCGCGCCACAGAGGTACGGCCACTGCGGCCCCGCACCACCCCATCAGGATGTACAGAGGAAGGGCCGGCACCGAATCGCGGCCCGACCACAGTTCTTTGCAGATGCCAGCGGCCGCCAACGACCAGATCAAACCGAAAAAGCACCAGCCAAGAGGCCCTCGCAGGGTGACCAACGTGAAGGGTGTGTAGGTCCCCGCGATCAACAGATAAATGGCACAATGGTCCGCCTTGGCCCACTGTTCCTTGGAGGCACCCTGGAGGCTGTGGTACAGCGTGGAGGCTGCATAGAGCATGATCATCGACAGGCCAAAGACGCTGAAGCTGATGATCTGAAGCGCATCCCTTCGCTGAGCAGCCTGGGCAACCAGAACGATGGAACCAACCATCGCCAAAGCCAGACCCAGCAGGTGGGTGAAACTGTTGAATCGCTCACCGTGGTTCATGTTTCACCTTGGTTGATCCAGGCACCAGGTCATGGCCAAGCGGATGCATCTTACGGCTGCGAGGGGGAAACCCCCTCGCAGCTTTCACCCCAACCAGCACTTCTCCCAACGACAAGCCTATGGTCGAAGCTCTCGGGTGGCCGTGAATTCGATGGAATATTCGAGCGTCATTCCCAGAGAGAGAAGGGCCTGGGAGCTGACTAGAAGTTCCCCCTCAGTCCCAGGTAGTACTGGCTGCCCTTCACTCCCTGGAACATCCTTCCGCTGCTGCCCACCAACTGCAGGTGGGCCACCAGCGCGGCCTCGAAGCCCAGGTTCCAGGTGGTGAAGGCCGGCTGGCCCGACCCGGATGAATTCTGGTGGAAGAGCTCACCTCCCAGGGACCAGCCTTCGGCCAGTTCCCGCTGGAGGAGCCACCCGTACTGGAGGTAGTTCCGGTTTCCGTCTCCCGGGTTCCGCCACCAGCCGACGCCACCGTAGGTGGTCCAGGGGCCGAAGCCCTTCTGCAGCCACACCGGCAAGAGCACCTTCCAATGGCCGGCGCCCAGCCCTTCCTCCTTCGAACCCGTGGGAGTGAACACCTGCGGGTATACAGCGACCTGAGGCAGCGCATCTGTCTCGTGGAGGAATCGGTACTTGAACCCCACCTCCACATCCCCGAAACCCCGGCGTGTCCCGCCGCGGGGGCCCTCGTCCTGATCCGTGTAGGACATGGGGATCTGGAACTGGAGCTGGGAATCGGGGAAGGGGCCGTAGTTGGCCTCCATGGCTGGCCCCAGGCCTGACCGAACTCCCGCCAAGGTCTGGCCCATGGAGAAGAGATAGACCTCCCAGTGATGGAGGGCCACGGGTTCGGGATCATCCGTGAGGTAGGGAGGCCCCGCCGCCAGGGACACGGCCCCCAGGAAGAGGAGGCACCGGATCAGTCGTCGCCTCAATACGTTGCCCCAGAAGAGGGCCCGAATTGCTGTTTCAAGAAATCCTCATGCCAGGAAGACGCGCCGCCATTGGAGCTGTACTTCACCCAATTGTGGCCCAGGGCGCGCATTTCCGCGATGGCCTTGTCCACCGGCCAATGGTCGACCGTGATGCGCAGGTAGGCGGCCACCAGTCCCGTGCGGTCGTGGCCGGCGGCACAATGGATCAGCACGCCCCCCTTGGGGGTCGAAGCGTTGATGTCCGCATCGACGTCCTTGAGCCAGTCAAGGATGGCCTTGGGTGCCATGTCCTTGAACCGGGCGTTGCGCATGGGATGGGAATGGAAGGCGATGCCAGCGGACTGGGCGGCGCTCCTTTCCAGTTCGACGGAGACGGATTGCTTGCCATCCTTCGCCTCGTCGATGGGATCTTCGAGCGAAACGATGGTGGTGATGCCGTGGGCCTTGATGTAACTCAACGCCTGCCCAGCTTGCTTCACCGTTTCAGGATCGTTCGGTGCAACGGTTCTGCCTTTGACCAGGGCTCGCACGGGCGAGGCGCTGCGATAGAGCTTGATCCCGGTCGTGCCCAGGTCGACGGCATGGAAATTGGGCAGCCGCGCATCTTCAGATGCGATCTTCTCCCCCGGCTGTTCAACCGCCAGCGCCGCTACCTTTGCCGGTTCTTCAGCGACAGCCGACGGTGTACAGAGCCCCATCAAGGCCAGCAGCAGGAATGTGCTTCTCATGGGTGCCCCGCTACTGGTTGTATTCGAGGAGCTGGAACCCGGCCTTGGCATCCCCTGGTGTTCCAGCGGCCCCGGCCGCGGGGACATAGAGCTTGTGGGTGGAGACATCCAGGGTCATGGTCTTGGATCCTGGCTCAGTCCTCAGGCTGCCCACCATGGCGTAGGTGTCCGCGGAATCTGCGTGGAGGACCGTGACCGTCCCGTCCTTGCAAGAGGCGAAGACATGGCGTGTGGCCGGGTCGAAGGCGCAGGCGTCCACGCCAGCACCGATGGGAACCGTGGCGACGATGGCACCTGTCCCCAGATCCAGGACCACTAGTTTTTTGCTGCGGCAGCCCACGAAGAGCCGGTGGTTTTCCACATCGATGGCCATGCCGGTGGGGGTCGCATGGGGTGCCAGGGACCAGGTGGCCAGGACTTTCAAGGACTGCGTGTCGATCACCTTCACCTGGTTCTTGTCCTCCACGTTCACGAAGAGCCTTCCCTTGAGGTCCGACTGGGCGGATTCCGGTGCGCCGCCCACGGGGATGCTGCCGATCACCTGCTGGGTCTGGGCATCCACTACCGTGAGATTGTCGCCACCGTTGTTCATGACGAACACCCGCTTGCTGAAGGGGTCGAAGGTCACTGCATCGGGCTTGGTGCCGATCTGTGCGAGGCGAGCCACTGTCCTGGACGTCTTCAGGTCGATCACCACCAGCGAATTGTCCTTGCCGCAGGTAATGAACCCACGGTTGAATTCGGGGGCGAGGGCGATGCCATGGACGCCTGGGGTATCTGGAATCTCAGCCACCACTTTCCTTGCGGCGGGATCGATGACATGCATCCGGCTCTCATGGGAAACATAGAGGAGGTGGGTGCTGGCATCCGCTGTCACATAGTCCCAGCCGCCTTTGCCGCCGATGGCCAGGGCTCCGGACAGGGTCGGCAGGGGACCCTCTGCATAGACAGGCATTCCCGCCATCAACAGACCCAGGACAGTCACTGCCGGTTTCATGCGTGCTCCAGTGTTTGGCTTGACCGCCTGGGGCGACCCGGGAACCGGGCCGCCTTCAGGCGAGGTTGAACTTCAGAACCGCGTCGAAGGTGGCGCGAACCCGTTTCCCCTGGTGGGTGACCGGCGTGAACCGCCACTTGGGCAGCACCTTCAGCGCCTCGTCAACGAACAGTGATTCTCCCTTCACCAGGTGCAGGTCGACGGGCTTTCCATTCTCGTCAATGGTCACCCGAACCACCACATCTCCCTCCAGTCCCACCCGCCGGGCTCGCTCGGGGTAGTTGGGATGGATGACCTTCAGGAGACCGATCTGGGAGTAGGGGACGACCAGCGGCGCAGCGCCCTCGCCCGATCCGTTGCCGCTGCCTGCACTCCCGGTCCCGTCCCCGGTGCCGGTTCCCGTGCCCCGGCCCTGTCCGTACCCATTTCCGGTGCCGTCGGCCCCCGCGGGACCGAGGATGGGGACGGATGGTGGGGCGGGGATGGGCTGCGTGGGCAGGGCCGCAGGAGGGGGAACATCGTCGGGGACCGACCGGGGCGGAGGCGGGGTCTCCACGGGCTTGGGAGGCTCCGGGGCCGCTTTGGGAGTGATGCCCTGATGGCCGCCGCCCCCCAGCGTTAGACTTTCGGGCTCGCTGATGAGAAGGGCGACCGATTTCCGCGAAGCTTCCCGGCTGGCGCCCTGGTCGGACTGCAACTGAAAACCGAGGATACAGGCCCCGGCAGCCAGTCCCCAGGCGAGGATCGAAAAACCGAGGCTGGTCAGGCGGGACGTGGACCGGTAGGCCGACCCGATGGGATTGATCTGCAGGGCGGGCGATGCCATATCCCCCAGCGGAGTGGAAAGGACGGACGGGGCTTCACCAACGGCCAAATGCATGGGGAAAGCATGGCCCGACCAAGTGAACACGACGTTACGGTCGTCATCCCCTTTCGTGAATTGCAGGCTCCCTGGGTCGGGGAGCAAGAAGATCACCTCCTAATCCCCTTTGATGAACAGCGAAGTTACACCCTCCACGGAAGGTTGAATCCGGAACGACCTCTCTAAGCCTGGAGGTTCGCGACCTCCCTGGACAACCTTTTTTCGGCCCCCCGGCCAAGCAGGAGCAGTTCATGCAAAGAAACAGGTCATTGCTAGGCCGGAGCGCCCCCATCGCCCTGGTAACTTTTCTGCTGGCAGGAGTTCAGTGCTCCGCCGCGGAAAAAGGCGCCGAACTCCGCGGCCGGATCGCCGATGCCGACAACCGCCCCCTGGTGGGCGCGGCGGTAAACATCGCCCCCGGGGGCATCACCGTCATCACCAACGGGGATGGGCTCTTCAGCACTCGGCCCCTGGCCGCAGGCACCTACACCGTTGAAGTCCTGTACCTCGGATCCGAAACTTATACCCAGAAGATCCAGATCGAGGATGGCAAGCCCGCCAACCTTCAGGTCAAGCTCCAGCCCGCCACCCACGGCGCCCAGGTGGTCACCGTGACCAGCACGCGGGTGCGAGGCGAGGTTGAGGCCATGAACCAGGAGAAGAACGCCCAGGACATCGTCAACGTCCTGCCGGCGGAAGTGATCCGAAGCCTGCCCAACGCCAACGTGGCCGACGCCGTCGGCCGCCTCCCCAGCGTGTCCCTGGAACGGGACGAGGGTGAGGGCAAGTACATCCAGGTGCGCGGCCTGGAGTCCCGCTACACCAGCGTGACCGTGAACGGCGTGCGAGTCCCCTCCGCGGAATCGGGTGTGCGTCAGCTCAAGCTGGACGCCTTCCCTTCGGACCTGCTGGGCACCATCGAGCTGCACAAGACCGGCTCCGCAGACCAGGAAGGGGACGGCATTGGCGGCACGGTCAACCTCGTCACCAAGGCTGCCACCGACGTGCCCTTCTACTCCTTGGGTGCCGAGCTGGGCCACAACGATCAGGGCGGCGGGCGGTATTCCGGGCAGATCAACGGCACCTTCGCACGGCGCTTCGGCTCGGACAACGAGCTGGGTGTGGTCCTGGGGGTCACCTACGACTACAACGGCCGGACCATCAACGACATCGAGCCCGCCCCGGGCATGAACATGCTGCCCGGCGGCCAGCAGGTCCCCAACTTCCAGGGCATGGACATCCGCGAGTACAAGTACTACCGGCATCGGTGGGGCATGGCGGGGGGCCTGGACTACAAGATCAGCGACAACTCCTTGATCTATCTCAAGGGGTTCTACTCCGACTTCAAGGACTGGGGCGACAAGTGGGTCACCACCGTCACCGCCGGCAGCTTCCTCACGCCGACCCTCACGGATGCCACCGGCAGCTACAAGGCCACCACCAACAACCGGATGGACCACGAGGGGACCTATTCCTACGTGGCCGGCGGCAAGCACGATCTCAACACCTTCCTCGTCGACTACAACGTCTCCTTCTCCCACTCCCGGCAGAACGAGGACAACCAGCTGCAGGCTGGCTACAAGGGCCCCAAGAAGGTCGCCTTCGATGTGGAACCGGGGGATGGCTACCATCCCCAGTTCAACGCTCAGGGCGGTGTGAACTATTTAGATCCCTCCCTCTACAGCCTCAGTTCCTGGAGTGTCAAGTTCCAGGACACCAACACCGACTCGACGGCCCTAGCCTTCAACGTGACCGTCCCCTATGACGGCGGCGAGTTCAAGACGGGCCTGAAGTACCGGGCCGACGACAAGATCAGCGCCTATCACAACAAGTCCTACAGCTACACGGGCCCCAAGGTGACCATGGCCCAGACCCTCTCGACCTGGACCGATCCCAAGTACTACGGCGGGTGGTACCCACCAGGACCCTACGCCAGCCTGTGGGCCGTGAACTCCCTCTTCCAGGCCAACCCCAGCCAGTTCGTCGATGATTCCGCCGGTGACCACCAGGACAATGACCCCAACAACTGGGAGGTCAAGGAGAAGGTCGCCGCGGTCTACGGAAAGAACACGACCTTCTTCAACTCCTCCAAACTGGAATATGGCCTACGGGTGGAGCACACAAGCACGGACTTCTCCGCGCTCCAGGTGAACAATGACTCCGACGGCAACTGGCTCAGCTCTACGCCCCTCACCAACAGCAAGAGCTACACCAACGCGCTGCCCAGCATCAACTGGCGCTACGAGTTCGACAAGCAGACCCTCCTGCGCCTGGCCTGGGGCATGTCTATCTGCCGGCCCGACTATGACTGGATGGTGCCTTCCCAGACGCTGAATGAAGCCAGTGCCGGAAACGTCAATGGCTCCATCAGCGTGGGGAACCCGAACCTGAAGCCCACCCTGGCCACCAACTACGACATCCTATTCGAGCACTTCCTGAATCCCGTTGGCGTCTTATCCGCAGGTGTCTTCTACAAGGATCTCAAGGATCCCATCTATCCGGGCTCCAACTCCATCGTGGTGGGGGGAATCTACAACGGCTACACCCAGACCATGCCCATCAATGGCCCCAAGGCCAATGTGTACGGGTTTGAAACGGCCTGGAAGCAGCACCTGACATTCCTGCCTGGGTACTGGAGCGGATTGGGGACGGACATCAACTTCACCCTCACCCACTCCGAGGCCACCTTCGATGCGACCACAGGCAGGTCCGGTACCGCCGCCCTGCAGCGCACGGCCCCGGTAGAAGCGAACTTCGGCCTGACCTACGACCGGAAGGGCTTCTCCGGCCGGATCGCGGCCACCTACAATTCCGCCATGCTCTTTACCTACAACTACGCGGATGGCGCCGCCGGCGGCCTCAAGGGACCCAACGGCGACACCTACCTCTATCCCCANNCAGTACAACCTCCAGCGCGAGTTCTACAGCCAGACCTACACTGTCGGCCTCCACTACAAATTCTAGGCATCTTCCAAGGCCAAAAAGCCGGGGGTCGAAAGGCCCCCGGTTTGCCATTCAGGAAAGGCAGGTTCACGTATGTCCATGCGCCGCGCACTCGTCTGGGTCGCCATCGCCTGCACGGTTCTGGCGGCCCAGACTCCGGTCCTTCTCATTGATACCGGCATCAAGGCCCCCTTCACCTTCCTTTCCTTCGGCGACACCCGCTTCACGAACCCCGCCGACCACAAGGCCGCCAATCCGCAGGCCCGCCAGCTGCTGGTGAAGGCCATGGCGGACCAGCATCCCGCTTTCATCTCCATCGGCGGGGATATCGCCTACAACGGCAACGACCTCAACGACTGGAAGGTTTTCGACGAAGAGACGGCGGTGTGGCGGGCGCAGAAGATCCCAGTCTATCCCATCCTGGGCAACCACGATCTGCATGGGAAGGAGGCCGTGGCCCTCGCCAATTACTTCCAGCGCTTCCCGGAGCTGCGGAACGCCCGCTTCTACTCGGTGCGGGCGGCCAATGCGCTGCTCTTGAACCTGGACAGTTCCCTCGATGAACTGTCCGGTCCCCAGGGCGCCTGGATCAAGGAGCAGCTGGACAACCTGGCGCCTGAGGTGGAGTTCGTCTTCCTCGTCCTGCACCATCCCCCCTACACGAGCTCCTCCGATGACCAGAAATTTGGCGGAGGGCATTCGATCCGGGAAGCGGAGAAGCAGCTGGCTCGCATGCTGGAGGCGCGGCAGACACTAACGAGAGCGCGGTTCGTGGTGCTCTCCAGCCACGTCCACAACTACGAGCGGCATGAGCACGGAGGAGTGGTCTATTTCGTCACCGGCGGTGGTGGCGCCCACGCCTACCCCATCGAGCGGGCGCCGGAAGACCTCTTCCAAAGCAAGCGGGTGAACTACCACTACCTCCAGATCCATGTGGAAAAGAGGGAGGCCATGATCACCATGCGGCGCCTGGGCCTTGAGACGCCCACGCCCCTGTGGACCACGGAGGACACGGTTCACATCAAGGTTCCTGGAAACAAGTAAACGCTCCGGTCTAATGGTTGGTCTACTTCGATACCAGCGGCGAGCCCTGCGATGGCAGTCAGCATGATCGGCGAGTGGCTTGGCCCGGCAGAAGCCACGCCTATCCACCCTGCCTTGTCAGGGTCATGCTTGCAATCTCCTGTGTGGGGACTGATCGGTTTGGTCAGACATCCATGGCTGGCTACATCCAGCAGGACCGGGACGAGATGGAAGTGTTGTTTACCCTGCTGGCAGAACGATGCGAGCGATGCAGAGGCCATCGACTGCATCGTCTACCACGCCGTGATCCTTGAACTGACCGGCATTGGTACCGATCCTGCACTTAGGCTTTGCTTCCGGAATTGTCCTGATGGCCGACAACTGGCGTCATTCCATTGAGAAGGTTCTTCCCAGGGAACCGATTTGAACCCAGGGCCTTCCTGGCTTAGGCCATCCAGGGTCCACATGGGTGCGAGTCATTCCCAAACCAAGATATAACTTGTTTTGGTCTGAATTTGAACCACCAGATAGGTTGGAGGTGGTCCCCATGGGTCACAGAACCGCCGTAAACCCTCGCCAATGCTCGCAGAGTGCCGCAACCGCTCGTTGCAATTCTGGAGTGAGTTCGGAGCGAGTTGATCATTTTTGGAGTCATATTCAGGCCCCAAAACAAACTAAAAGGCCTGATTCTTCAGGCCTTAGTTTTGGTAGGGCTAACGGGATTAGAACCCGTGTTACCGCTGTGAAAGCAAAAAGCAAGGATTCCTCCTCTGGAGGCACTCTATACCGACCCTAAAAGACATCACTAGGTAATCAGCCCGATATCGCTGTGCAATGACTCGGTCGATGACTAGATACACAGGAGGCAGGCATGAACCTTGAAGTGGCTCTTTCTGTCCACCTGAAGTGAAAGGCCAGACTTAGGATCGTTATCGGCGGGAATCAGGATCCATGCGGACGTAACAGAAGCACACTAATTTCCAACTGCTCTCGCTGTGCGCCTCGTCCGGGAGACTCCTGGTCGAAAGGCATAAGGCATGCTAAAAAGGCACGTTACGTTTGTGGATGCCATGGTCCAATTGAAAGCGATTCTAGATCGATTGAGGTCCATTCCAATTCCATGCCTCTCCTACAGGCCTCGCACCATGAAGTATCTCTGCTCCCTCGTTGTCCGGGCGTTCCGGGGCATCGCCCCGTTGCTCCTGCTCGGGTGCGCAATTTGCACCGCCGGGATGGCCCCTAAGTCGCTCCCGACACGCACTCCGGACCGGTCACCGAAATCCGTGTTGCTGCTCTCCTCGATACAACTGGCCACAACGGGTTACCGGGAATCCATCCACACCGCCCTCCAGGAGGGGTCTCCGTACTCCATCGAGGTGTACGACGAATACACCGGCCTGGACAAGTACTCAGGGGAAGCCTACGAATTGAGCCTCCTCCGGCTCTACAATGAGAAGTACAGTGGCACGAGAGTCGATCTGATCCTCGTGTTGGCTCCCACAGCATTGGAGTTCGTGGTTTCCAGGAACTTCCTGCCAGGGGTCCCGGTGGTCACGTGCTATGTGCCTCAGCGTCTCGTGGATCAGGCCCGGACGAACCGTCCCGAAATCACGGGGGCGATCCATCCTCAGAACGGCCCGATGACCCTGGACCTCATGCTGGCGCTCTATCCCAGGACCCGGCAGGTTCACATCGTGCTCGGAGCCAGCGAATACGAACGGCGGCAGTCGGAGTATGCCAGCAAGGTCCTCCTTCCCCGCGCCAGGGGTGCCGTCCTCGACTTCATGAACGACCTCTCCTTGGAACAAATGGAGGCCAGGCTCAAGGCATTGAAGCAGGATGAACTCGTCCTCTTCGGGATGCTGGACCTGGATGCGGCGGGCCAGCATTTCACAACCAATGCGCCGTTGGAGCGCCTCTCGGCCGCCAGCTCCCGCCCCGTCTTCGGCCTGAACACGGTGGATCTGGGGGACGGGATCATGGGCGGCGTCCTCATCAGCGCGGATCAGACCGCCCGGGCCTCCGCCGAGGTGGCCAGGCTCGTGTTGGAGGGCCAGAAAGCCTCCGCGATTCCTCTCCGGTTGAACATCGGCGCAGCCCCGATGTTCGATTGGCGCCAACTCAAGCGATGGGGCCTCCCGGAGCACGCCCTGCCCCCGGGGAGCATCATCCAGTTCCGGGACCTGAGCCCGTGGGAGACCCACTGGAAGGCGATCAGCGCGGGAGTCTCCCTCTTCGTTCTGGAAAGCCTCCTGGTGGCAGCCCTGATGATCCAATTGCGCCGGAGGAAGTACATCCAGCGAGATCTTGAGGATGCGAAGGTGCGCTACCAGACCTTCGCCGATTTCACCCATGACTGGGAGTACTGGCAGAGGCCGGATGGAAGTTTCGACTACATCTCTCCATCCTGTGTCCAGGTATGCGGATACCCGCCCGAAGCACTCGTCGAGCATCCGGAGACGTTCATGAGGATCGTCTTCGAGCAGGACCGGCCGGCCTGGCTCGCCCACCAGGAGGAGGCCCTCAGAGGCAGCCGCACGCCCTCCATCGAGTTCCGTATCAACACCCAGAAGGGAGAGCCCCGCTGGGTGGAACAAACCAACAACCCGATTCGGCTGACGAACTCGGGATCCCTGGGCACTCGGGGAAGCATTCGCGATATCACCGGGCGGAAGCTGGCCGAGGCGGCCCTCCGGGAGAGCGAGCAGCGTATGCAGCTTGCTACGGACTCCGCCCAGCTAGCTGTATGGGACTGGGATCTCCAGGCGGGAACCATGATTTGGGATGATCGGATGTTCGAACTCTACGGAAAAACTCGCCTGGAGATCAATGGGACTGTGCAGGACTGGAAAGACGGCCTTCACCCCGAGGATTTGGAACGTGCGTTGACGGAATGTGAGGCAGCCATTAAGGGCGAGGCCCCATTCGATATTGAGTTCCGCGTTAGGCACCGGGATGGGACTGTCTTGTGGATTAAGGCCAATGCTACGGTGCTGAGGGACCTAGAAGGTAATCCTGTGCGAATGGTCGGCGTGAACCGAGACATCACCGACGTCCACCTAGCCGAGGAAGAGAAGGCCAAACTCCAGGCCCAACTCCAACAATCCCAAAAAATGGAAAGCCTTGGGACCTTGGCTGGCGGTGTGGCGCACGACATGAACAATGTGCTGGGGGCCATCCTCGGCCTGGCTTCGGCCCACATTGGCAGCCAGCCCTCCGACAGTCCTCTCCACGAGGCCCTTGGTACCATCTGTAAGGCCTCCGAGCGAGGTGGGAAGATGGTGAAGAGCCTGCTGAGTTTCGCCCGCCAGAGTCCGGTCGAGGAGCGCCAACTGGATCTCAATGCGATCCTCAGGGATCAGGTCAGTCTCCTAAATCGAACGACCCTGGCGATGATTCACCTCCAGCTTGATCTGGAAGCCGGGTTGCGTCCCATCCTCGGCGATGCCAGTGCCCTGACCCACGCCTTCATGAACCTCTGCGTCAATGCTGTGGATGCCATGCCCGAAAACGGCACCCTCACCCTCAGAACCAGGAATGTAGGTACCGACTGGATCGAAGTCGTCGTGGAGGACACAGGGACCGGGATGCCAAAAGAAATTCTGAAAAAGGCCCTGGACCCATTCTTCACAACCAAAGGAGTAGGCAAGGGCACTGGGCTGGGCTTGCCCATGGTCTACACAACCGTGAAGGCCCATCAGGGGCAATTGGAGATCCAGAGCGAACAAGGCCATGGCACTCGGGTGATGATGCGTTTCCCCGCTTGTGCTGTCGAAGCAGAGACCATAGAACATTCAGATCCGATGGAGGTGTCTGTCCCCCCGAAAGCGCTCAAGGTGCTGCTCGTGGATGATGATGAACTGATCCAAATCTCCACACAGATGCTCCTGGAAGTCCTTGGTCACACTGTGAACGCATCCCAGAGCGGCGAGGAGGCTCTGGCGATGCTGGAAGAAGGTTTTGAGCCGGATCTAGCCATCTTGGACATGAACATGCCGGGACTGGGTGGCACAGGTACGTTGCCGCGACTTCGCGTCCTTCGGCCTGCCATGCCCGTCCTTCTCGCTACGGGTCGAACTGACGAGACCGCGCTGACCCTCGCCTCGGCCCATACTGGCGTCACCCTGTTTCCCAAGCCCTTCGGGCTGAGGGAACTCCGAAGACACCTTGAAACGCTTGGATTGGGGTGAAGCACCTTTTCACAGCCGCTGTGATACCGAGCAGCAGGGCTGAGACATCTTTACTGATGCGTTTGCTTGTCTAAAACAAAGAGGGGGTATCCACTTCCCTCAAATCCAGGTCTGAAGCCCTTGCTGGCCGCCTGCTGTTGGTGGGGTCTGCGTTGAGCGGAGGGTTAGGCAGAAAGGCGGCAGGCGGTGTTGATTGCCTGGGCGAGGATATCTGGTTCGTCAGTTCCGATGCGATGGATGGCACCCGAGCTAAGGGCAATTTCTACGGCACCGAGACCAGAGACGTTATACAAGTATCCATTACTGAGGATTCGAACTCCCCAGCCATCGTACCAATGGTTCCGAACAGGTTTGGCGCAAGTGATTTCAGCGAGTTCAAACCTAGCCCTGATAAGGCCAATTCCAAATCGAAGGCTAACCGACTTCTCGTCAATTGAGACAGTGAGAGAATAGAAAAGAGACATGATGAGAACCAAGACTATCTCGACGATGGCGAGGCCCACAATTGCCCCACTCGGTAGACTGGTGAAAACCCAAACGCATAGAAACAGCAGAGCCAACGGAAGGAATAAACCCTGAGTGAGAATTCCACGCTGAGTGTGGCAATAGGTCATCGTGATTCCTCGACGGGAAGCCTAACGAATGAAGCTAGCCGGCCCCGCCTGCATCGAGGCGGCGAACGAAGCCGAGGAAGCGAGACGATGAGAAAGAACGCAAGGTAGTGCGGGCGGGGTCCGAGTTGA
>PMJK01000043.1:0-1209 GCA_003158505.1 Holophagaceae bacterium
TGAACCACGAGGTCTGGGGCGGGGGGGGAGGCCCCTACTTCGCGCCCTGGGAAGGTCCCAAGATCCATCAGTGGAAGAGCGGCTACCACTCCGCCGAGCACGCCCTGGTGGGCTACCTCACCGCCCAGGCCCTGCATGGCCAATCGGCGCGCCTCTACTTCGCACCCCGGGGTGCCAAGGCGCTCCTGCGTCCCTACTTCTTTGAGGGCACCGTCGGAAAGCGGACGAGCCTCCCGCTACCAGGGTTCCCTGGACGGCGGAAGGTGGAGGTGGCCTTCACGGAGTTGCGCTGATTACTTCCTGAAGATGGCCGAGGTCAGGGGTTGCAGCGTCACCGCGGTGATCGTCACCGCCACTCCGGTGGGGGAGGAAATGGCCAACGTGCCCGCACTGGCCCCATCGGCCAGGAGCATCCCCGCAGTCAGGTCCACCCCAGGGATGAATACCGCCGGGTTGCTGGCATCCGCGTTGTGGAAGACGTAATAGGTTCCCGTGCTGTCCGTGGAGAGGGCCTTATAGCCGAAGGCCAAGGTCGTGCTTCCCACGCCGTTGGGAAGGAGGGTCGCCACGTTCGCGGCCCTTGAGGCGTCCGGCAGCCGGAATGCGTTGGAACTCTTGCGCAGCGTGATGAGGCCTTGGACGTAGGTGTAGAGCAGATACCCATCGCTGGTGGTGGCGTAGTTCGTGAACCCGCCGGAGAGCGGGTTCCCGTTCGTGTAGACCTGGGACCAGGCCATCTGGTTGATGGCGTCGGAAGCGTTGTAGGAGTTGTCGACGAAGACCCGGATGCCGTTGGACTTGGTATTGGGGCTGCCGGCCGGGGCGGTGGTCTCCTTCGTCCGGAACATCTCGTCTCCGGCGTGGATGAAGGCCACGCCCTGGGAGGAGAGAAGCACCGCATAGGCGACCCGGGCGCGCTTCAGGATGTCCGCGTCTCCAGTTGTCTTAGGTGCATTGGTGGCCATGGCCAGGACGTCGTAGAGGCAGAGGTTGTCGTGGCAGGTGAGGTAGCTGACTACGTTGTTGGTGGAGCCCGGCGCGAAGCCTGGACTGGGGTTGGTGGGCAGGCCGGCCACGTTCTTGAAGAGGTTGGTCGGATCCTGGGCCGAGCCCGAAAGGAAGGCAGGCTGCCCATCCGCCGGGTAGCCGTTCTTGAAGATGTTGCGATAGCTGTCGGAGAACATCCCGACCTGCTGCCCGAGGAATTGG
>PMJK01000043.1:1234-12907 GCA_003158505.1 Holophagaceae bacterium
TCGCCCATCAGGTCGAAGCGGAAGCCGTCCACCCGGTACTCGCCCACCCAGTGGGTGATGGAATCCACGATGAGCTTCCGCACCATTTTGGCCTCGGACCTCACGTCATTGCTTCCGGCCCCGTTATTGCTCGTGCTCCGGTAGAAGTAGCCCTGGATACCCACGTCGCCGAGGACGTTGTTGTTGGCGGTGTGGTTGTAGACCACGTCGAGGATGACGCCCATGCCCTGCTTGTGGATCTCGTTGACCAGGGTCTTGAGCTCATTGATCCGGGCGGTGGGGCTGGTCGGGCTGGCCGAGTACATGCCCGTGGGTGTGAAGTAGTTCTGGGGGTCATAGCCCCAGTTGTAGTTGGCGCCGGAGGTCTGGGCGAGGTTCAGTTCCCGGGTGCCGATCTTCGTCTGGTCGTAGGTGTAGTTCTCCAGGGGGCAGAGCAGCTGGATGTGCGTGACGCCCAGCTTCTGGATGTGGGGCAGGAGGTCGACGAGCGCCTTGAAGGTGCCCCAGGTGTGACCGGAAGCGAAGCCGCTGAGGTTGGGATCCACCGTCAGGTCGCGGACTCCAGCCTCGTAGACGATGGCGTCCCGGTTGGATGCATATGCATAGGGAGCGGCCGTGCTGCCATCAGGCCCCTTCATGCCGGAGCCGTCGAAGTAGTACGAACTGCTCGTGCCGTAGGTGGCCCAGGGGGTGTCGGGGCCGATGGTGGCAGGATCCACGATGGCGCCCTTCCCGATGGAATCACCGGAGATGGTCGTACTGTTGGCGTGAATCCACTGCGCCATGGATTTCGCATAGGGATCCAGCACGTAGCTGCCACCGACTTTATAGACATAGAAGTGCTGGGCGGGCATCGCCATGGAAGGGGTGGACCAAATGCCGCCGGTGCCCCGGGGCATGGCCTGGGTCGCCGCCGGGGAGCCCAGGGGATCGTTCCAATTGGCGTAGAGGCAGAGGCTCACGGAGCTGGCACTGGGATTCCAGTAGTTGAAGGTGACGCTGCTGCCGCTGACGATCGCCCCCAGCGCATTGCTCGGAACCTTGAAGTAGCTGGGATCCGCGGCAGGACTGGCATTGGGATCGCTATCGATGGCTGCGGCAGTGGGTGGCGGTGGGACGGATCCCCCGCCACCGCCCCCACCCCCGCAGGCAGTGAGCAGGACCAGACCGGCGGTGAGAACGGAAAGGAGGAGCGGGTACATGGAGAACTCCCGGTCAGAAGGGTTCTGGGTTAGCGTGAGGGCCGTTTCAGGTACATCCGATCGTAGTACTCGCCCAGCATGCGCTGGATGCCGAAGGCATCGCGGGTGCTCTGGATCGAGGCCACCATCATGTCCACCCATGCGCCATGGCGGTCGTAGTAGGTAGGTAGCACCTCGCCCGCCAGCACCTTCTTGAAGGCCTTGAAGTCGTGCTTATCGAGGACCGCCTCGTCCTCGCTCTCGAACCCGTCACCGAACTGCCAGCCGTTCACACCATGCTGGCAGGCCTCAGGCCACCAGCCGTCGAGGATGGAGAGGTTCAGCACGCCATTCATGGCCGCCTTCATGCCAGACGTGCCCGAGGCCTCCTTGGGACGGCGGGGGTTGTTCAGCCACACATCCGAGCCGCGGGTGAGCATGCGGCCGATCTCCATGTCGTAGTTCTCGAGGAAGACCACGCTATTCGGGTACCTCTTGGTCATTTCCAGGATGTTCTCGACGATCCGCTTGCCGTTGTCGTCCAGGGGATGGGCCTTGCCGGAAAAGATGATCTGGAGGCGACCAGTCCTGAACAGGGGCTCGATGAACTTGCGGTCGGTGAAGATGAAGTTCGAGCGCTTGTAGGGCGCGGCCCGGCGCGAGAATCCGATGAGCAGCTTGTCTGCGTCCAGCTTGACTCCCGTCCGGTCCGCGACGAAATGGATGAGCTTTTTCTTGTTGTCCAGGTGCGCCTTCCACAGCGCATCCTTCGCCTTCTTCGAGCCATCGCAGGCGGCCGCCAGGTCGAGCATGCGGGGGTCCGCCCAGGTGGGCCGGTGGATGGCGTTGGTGATGCCGATGATCTCGCTACGACCCTCGACTTTCTTCCACATGTCATTGGCGGTGACCCGGTGCAGGTCGGCGACCGCGTTGGAGAGGCGGGACAGCCGGAGCGCGCCGACGGTCATGTTGAAGGGGCTGCCGCCGAGCTGCTTGAGCTGGGCCCTGGTCAGGCCAAGATTGGCGCCCATGTACATGAACCGGTCGATGGGATGCGATTCGTTGCCCTGGACGATGGGCGTGTGGGTGGTGAAGACCACGTCCTCGCGGGTCCGGCTCCAGGCGGCCTCGAAGGTGGCGCCCGCGGCCATGCGCTGGTGGATCAGCTCGAACCCGCCGAAGAGGGCATGCCCTTCGTTGAAGTGATGGACGTCCGGCTTGATGCGCAGGGCCTGAAGAGCCCGCACGCCACCGATGCCCAGCACCATCTCCTGGGCCACCCGCTCCTCGCCGAACCAGCCGTAGAGCTGACCCGTGATCCAGCGGGCCTCCCCGTCGTTCTCCTCGATGTCCGTGTCCAGCAGGTAGAGGGAGTCCACGCCAAAGCTGTTCACCCGCCAGACCTTGATCTTGACCGGCCTGCCCTTGATCTCGATCTCGACCACGACGCCGGTGTCCTCCAGGAACTCGTGGTCACCATTCTTGTATGCGTCGTAGACCTTGCCGGTGTCCGCATCCACCATCTGTTCGCCGTAGCCCTGCTTCCAGCGGATACCGAGGCCCACCAGAGGGTAGCCGTGATCCTTCACACCCTTGAGGTAGTCCCCGGCCAGGATGCCCAAGCCCCCCGCATAGATCTTGAAGGGGCTTTCGAGGGCGTATTCCATACAGAAATAGGCGACCTTGGGCAGCTTCTTGGCGGACATGCGGGCTCCTTCGTTCTTGATCAACGCTGCGTTCTCTGGGCGCCATTCGTGCCGAATGGCGTGAAGAAAATACTTAATGGCCTTCAGCCTGTACGCGCTCAAGCAGGACGTATTGCTCGGCCTGAAGAGCGACCTTGCCGCCCACGACTTTGGCCGTGCGGCCGGTGTAGGCGTCGCGCAGGGTCTGGCCATCTTCGAAGACTCCAGCCACGGTCAGGGTGACCTCGCCCTTGGGGCCCATGGCCACCACCACGCGGTCGCCACTGACGGGCTCTACGCGGCTGAACGTATAGGGAACCTCGCTGAGCTGCTTGTGCTCACCCGTGGCCAAGGCCCGGTGCCGGGCCCGGAAAGTGCCCAGCTTGCGCCAGTGGGCGAGGACCTTCATATCAGGACTCGCCCAGTTCATGTCGGAGCGGGTGGCCTGCTGCGGGTCCGTACGAGGCACGGGGCCCAGGGGCCTGGCAGTCTCGTCGCCGTAGAAGATCTGTACACCACCCGGAGCCAGTAGAAGAGCCGCACCACCTTCAATGAGGCGGTCGCGTTCGAACAGCTCCGTGTCGTGGGAAGAGATGTAGTTCAGCATGTGGACGGGCTTGCCGGCCTGGGCCTGGGCATAGCTCTTGAAGAGCTTCTCGGGACTGGCGAAGGTACCTTCCTGCTGCTGGAAATCGAAGTTGATCATGGCGTCGAAGCCGAAGCCAGTCATCTTGTGCTTAGTGGGCCCGGCGCCCCAGTACTCCCCCACCATCCAGAAGGGGGCATCGTCGGTCTTGCGGGTGGGATTCTTGGCCTTGAACTCCGCCAGGGCCTTCAGGGCCTCGGCCTTGAGGGCGGCCCAGGCCTCAGGCTCCACGTGCTTCACGGTGTCACAGCGGAAGCCGTCGATGCCGTACTCCCGAACCCAGTCCGTGAGCCATCTGATGAGGTAGCCGCGGACCGTGGTGTTCGGCAGGTCCACCGCCCGGGTGTCGGCCTTCTCCTTGAGGAATTTCGGCAGCTTCACGAACTCGGTGCTCTCGGTGCGGAAGTCCGGCAGATAGGCCAGCTGCATGGTGAGATCGTCACGGCCGCCGTCCATATAACCCGGCAGGCCCGCGCGCACCCAGGGCCGCCCCCACCAGTCGCCGAACTTGAAAGAGTTGTAGTCGATGTAGTTGTGGTAGTTCCGAAGCAGGTTCGGATCCTTGTCCCAATCCGGCCACAGGACGTCAATCTTCAGATCCTTGGCCGACTGGATATCCAGGTAACCCGGGTGGTTCATGACGATGTCGAAGATGACCCGGATGCCCTGGTTGTGTGCGGTATCCACAAATGCACGGAGATCCTCCGGTGTGCCCATGTTCTTGTCCAGCACCGTGTAGTCCAGGGCGTAGTAGCCGTGATAGGCATAGTGCTTGAACTCTTTCTGCCCGCCCTGCACCCAGCCGTGGATCTGCTCGTAGGGAGCGGTGATCCATAGGGCGTTCACACCGAGATCCTTAAACCAGCCCTCCTTGAGCTTGATCGTCAGCCCCTTGAGATCGCCGCCATGAAAAGTCCCCACGTCGTCCTTCGGGGTTTGTTCCCGGTGACGACCATAGCTCTGGTCGTTGGCCGGATTTCCGTTGTGGAAGCGATCCGTCATCACGAAGTAGACGATGGGGTTTTCAGCAAAGGTACCCGGCACTGCGACGGGCGTCTGCGCGGGCACAGGCAGGCAGGCCGCGGCCATCCCTCCCGCCACCACGAGGGGGCGAATTGCCGAACGGAGCTGATGCCAAGTCATGGGACCTCTGGTGGCAGGATGCGGAAATTCCGGTCATTTATAGCAGGGGGATATCTGTCGCTTTTCATCACCGTTTCTCACGGTTCCTCACCGGTAATTTCCTTTCTCAGGCAAGAGCCATGGAATGAAAAGGAAGCCAGTGAGGAACGGTGAACAAGACAAAGGCCCTACTTCTTGCAGACGTGGTCCTTCAGGGCATCTTCCTTGGAGAAGTAGATGGTGCGGTCGTTGTTCACGACCCAGATCGCCTTGTGGGCATTGCCGTCGAAGGCCATGTCCTTGGCGCCCTGCTCCTTGATGTCGCCCTTGTGGATGATGTAGTTCACCTTGGCGGACGAGCCGGTGTTGAACTCCGACAGGTCCGCCCACCAGTAGACGCCGAAATCGCTCTTGCCTGTGGGCATCATGGGATTGGGCCATTCGATGTCGGGCAGAGGCATGTTGGGGCTCTTCCAGAGATGCACGCCCCACTTTTCGTACTTGCCGTCGCAGCGGTGATAGTTGATCTCGATCTTGCCTTCGGGCGGGGCGGCGAGGGCGGGGGCGAGGGCCAGGGCGAACACGGCGATCGCCTTGAGGATGGTCGTGCGGAGACTCATGAGTGACTCCTTGTGGGGGATGGGAGGGCGTGGGCCCTCGGGTGAGAGAAAGATCAGCCCTTGTTGGCGCCGGCGGTGAGGCCAGAGATCATCCAGCGCTGGGCCAGGATGAAGACGATGGAGATGGGGAGACTCGACAGGATGGCTGCCGCGGCGAAGTCGCCCCAGAGGTACTTCTGGGCGTAGAGGAACTGCTTCATGCCGGCGGCGATGGTCAGCTTGTCCTGGGAGCGCAGCAGGACGGAGGCCACGGGATACTCGTTCACCGCGTTAATGAAGGCCAGGATGAAGACGACCATGAGGATGGGCACGGCCATGGGCAGGAGCACGTACCGGAAGGCCTGCCAGGGCGTGGCGCCATCCACGGTGGCGGCCTCTTCGATCTCGGGGGGAATGGTCTCGTAGAAGCCCTTGATGACCCAGATGAAGAGGGCAACGCCGCCAGAATAGGCCAGCACCAGGGACCAATAACTGTCCACGCCGAAGAGGGGGAATGCATGGCCGATGCGCGAGAAGATGGCGTGGATGGCCACCAGGGCCAGGACCGTAGGGAACATCTGCATGAGCATGAGGCCCGTCAATGCGGCGCTCTTCCTGGCGAACTTCAGCCGCGCGAAGGCGTAGGCCGCCGTGGTCGAGAGCAGCACCGCCACCAAGGCGGAAAGGGTGGCCACCTTCACAGAATTCCAGAGCCACCGGAGGACGGGCAGGTCGGGGATGATTTCGCGACCGTCCACGTTCACCACGGGCAGGCCCAGAGCGAAGCGCCAGTGTTCGAGGCTGATGGTCTCGGGAATCAGGCTGCCTGATGCGAAGTTGCCAGGCCGGAAGGAAATGGAGACCACCAGCAGGAGGGGGAATATGACCAGGGCGCAAAGGCAGATGAGGAAGATGTGGGCCGCGACCAGGCGCCAGCGCTGGGATTTGTCGATGACGATCGCCATGGCGTGCTCCTTTCAGCGCTTGTTGTCTTGGGAAATTTTCGTGGCGCGGATCTGGACCAGGGAGATTGCCGCCACCATCAGGAAGATCACCGTGGAGATGGCCGCCGCCAGGCCGAACTGCTGCCCGGAATACTGGAAGGCCATGCGGTAGGTGTAGGACACGAGGATGTCCGTGGTGCCAGCCGGTGTGGCCGTATTCAGGAAGTCAGGCCCTCCCCCAGTGAGGAGGTTGATGAGGACGAAGTTGTTGAAGTTGAAGGCGAAGGAGGAAATGAGCAGGGGGGTCAATGGTTTCAGGATCAGCGGCATGGTGATTCGGAAGAAGTTGGTGAGGGGCCCCGCGCCCGCCACCGCCGAAGCCTCGTAGAGATCGTTGGGGATCGCCTTGATGAGGCCCATAGAGACGATCATCATGTAGGGGAAACCCAGCCAGGTGTTGACGATGAGAATCATCGTCTTGGCGAGAAAGGGGTCGGAGAACCAGGTGGGCTTGATGCCGAAGAGGCCGTGCAGGATCAGGTTGATCTCGCCGAAGTTGTTGTTGAACAGGCCCTTGAACACCAGGATCGAAATGAAACCCGGGATGGCGTAGGGGAGAAAGAGCAGGAACCGGTAGACCGCCTTGAAGCGCAGGGAATCCCAGTTCAGCAAGACGGCCAGCAGCATGCCCAGGGACGTGCAGAACACCACGGTCAGACTGGAGAACACGACGGTCCAGATGAAGATGCGCCAGAAGGGTTCCCGCAGGGCGGCGTCAGTGAAGATCTGGATGTAGTTCTTCCACCCGATGTCCACCTGGAAGCCCGGGTCCACCGGCTCGCCCTCGGCAGTTTCGTAGAATCCGGTCTTGAAATCGGGCCGGATGACGCTGTGATCCTGGTTGTTGGTAAGGCTGCCGTCTTTGTTGCGCGTGTACTGCATGCGCGCGGGCGCGAACTCCCGCAGGCCCGTCATGCGGATTTGTTCGCCGTTGGGCATCAGCACGGTGAGGCCCTTCAGGAAGGTCTGATGCTCGATCAGGCCCCTCATGGGCATGTGCTCGCCGATCGGGGGGGTCGCGGATGGCTGGGCCTTGAGGGTCAGGGATATATCCGGGCCAAGCGTGATGGGGTCCGTGATGAAGGCAGCACCGCTGTCCGCGTCCTCCAGGCAAAGGCGCCAACGGCTGCCGTCGGCATGGAGGGTCGAGTTGTAGGTAGCACCCTCGGCCCGGTAGGTCTCCTCTACCAGATATTGGGTGGCCCGCTGGAAGGTCAGGAGGTTCTTGGAACTATAGTTGGTGAACCCGATGCGGACGGTATAGAGCATGGGGAAGACCACGAAGATCAGCGCCGCGCCGATGCCCGGGAACAGGTAGCGGTAGGCGTAGGTCTTCGAAGAGGTGTAGATCCAGATGAAGGCGGCCAGGGTTACCAGCATGACGCAGGCCAGCAGGCTTTCACCGGTGGCGTAGACCAGGGTGACGAGGTAGAGCCCCACCAGGCCCAGCAGAATCATGAGGGCGGGGTGGAGGAAACGCTTGAAGGCCTTGGGCATTCGCATGGGGTGGTCCGGATCGGGAAGGGTGCCGTTGCCGGCAGCGGAGCGGACCCGGGGGTCCGCTCCGCAGCGGTGGATCGCTACTTCAGAATCCGCTTAGCGGCAGCGTCCAGGGCTTCCTTGGGAGTCTGCCGGCCTTCGGTCATGTTGTTCAGGGCGGAGACCATGGCGGCCCAGAACCGGCCCATCTGGGGGTTGTTGGGCATGACAACGCCATCCTTGGCGCTGGCCATGGAGACCTGGATGAAGGGATCGGACTTCATCTTGGCGAAGGCGGCCTTGCTGGCGGGCGTACCGATGGCCACGTCGGCGTTGATGGTCTCGAGTCCCTTCAGGCTCAGCATGTTGTTCTCGATGAACTCGCGGGCGATGTCCACGTTGCCCACACTGGAGGCAGCCTTGGTGATCATGGCGCCCAGGTAGCCCACGAAGGGAGATGAGGCCTTGCCACCCACACTGGGGATCTTGGCCACTCCGAAGTTGATCTTGGCCTTCTTGAGGTTGTCCCAAGCCCAGGGGCCGCTGATCATCAGGGCGAGCTTGCCCTGCGCCATCTGCGATTCCATGTCGGAGTACATGGCGCCCTTGGGCATGACCCCCTCCTTCACCATCCTCGTCAGCAGCTCGGCGCCCTTGAGGGCCCCGGCGTTGTTCACGCCCGTGTCCTTGGCGTCGTAGGTGCCGTCCGCCTTCAGCTTGAAGGCGTAACCGCCATTGGCGGCCAGCATGGGCATGGTGAAGTAGGTGTTGGTGTAGTCCCAGAGGATGGCCTTCTTGCCCTTGGCCACCATGGCCTTGTCGAGGGCGAAAATTTCCTCGAAGGTCTTGGGGGGATTCTTCACCAGATCTTTGTTGTAGATCAGGGTGACGGCCTCGATGGCCACGGGATACGCCCAGACCTTGCCCTTAATGGTGAAGGCCTGCCAGGCGGTGGCATCGATGTCGTCCTTGATCTTCTTGCCGGGGGTCACGGCATTGATGACGCCGCTTTCCGCCCACTCGCCCACGCGGTCGTGCGCCCACATCCAGATGTCCGGGCCCTTGCCCTCTTCGGCGGCCGCCTGGAACTTGCCCGGCGCGTCCTCCGGATGTTCCACGATGACCTTCACGCCGGTCTTCTTGGTGAACTCATCGCCCACCTTCTGAAGCCCGTTGTAACCTTTGTCGCCGTTGATCCAGATGAGCAGTTGGCCCTTTTCGGCCGCCTGGACCAGCGTCAAGGCGCCCGCGACGAGGAACAGGGCGGTGGTCGTGGCCAGCTTGCGGAAGTTGGATGGATGGCTCATGTATGACTCCTTTGGGGGTGGCCCGGGGGCCCAGTGAAATGGGGTGAAGTGCTACGCAAGCCGGGGTAGGGTCCGGTCGTCCGGGCCGAAAAGCAGGCAGTGTTTGGCGGGGAAGCGGAGGTGGGTCTCATCGCCCGTGCGGAGGGGATTTTCGGGCTGGGCCTTGACGGTCAACTGCCCGGTGCCGCCTGGCGACTGGACGTACAGGAAGACCGTGTCCCCCAGGTGTTCGGCCACGATCACCTTGGTTTTGGCCGTGCCCTCACCCGCGGCGGTCTCCGCCAGGAGGCGCTCGGGGCGGATGCCCAGTGTGAGTGCCGTACCCTCCGCCAGGCCCCGGGCATCAGCGCCCGCGGCCAGCAGGGTGCCGTCCTCAAGCCGCACCGTGGCCCCGGTTCCCGCCGCCGAGACCAGGACACAGGGCAGAAAGTTCATCTTGGGCGAGCCGATGAAGCCCGCCACAAAGCGGTTCGCGGGATGGTGGTACAGCTCCAGCGGCGAGCCTACCTGCTCGATGCGGCCCTCGTTGATCACCACGATGCGGTTGGCCAGGGTCATGGCCTCCACCTGGTCGTGGGTGACGTAGACCATGGTGGTGGCCAGATCCTTGTGCAGGCGGGCCAATTCGACGCGCATCTGCACACGCAGACCCGCATCCAGGTTGGAGAGGGGCTCGTCGAAGAGGAATACGCCCGGCTTGCGGACAATGGCCCTGCCGATCGCCACCCGCTGTCGCTGTCCCCCCGACAACGCTTTTGGACGGCGATCGAGCAGGGATTCGATCTGGAGGATCTGGGCGGCCCGTTGAACGGCCGCTGCGACCTCCGTCTTCGAATAGCCGGCAAGCTTGAGGCCGAAGGCCATGTTCTCGGCCACGGTCATGTGCGGATAGAGGGCATAGCTCTGAAAGACCATGGCGATGCCGCGCTTGGAGGGCGGCACGTCATTCATGGGCTTGCCACCGATGAACAACTCCCCACTGGTGATATCTTCCAGGCCAGCGATGCAGCGCAGCAGCGTGGATTTTCCGCAGCCCGAGGGCCCCACGAACACGATGAATTCACCGTCCAGGATCTCAAGGTCGATCCCGTGGAGGATCTCCACATCGCCGAAGGACTTGCACAGGGCTTTGAATTGAAGGTTGGCCATGGCGGAAATCCGGAGAAAGGCAAGAAGGGTGGAGCCAGATTAATGGGTCCGATGAGCCGGGAATGCAAGCCTAGGGAAGGTCCCCATGAAAAGCAGTGGCAGGCAGAACGGAGCCGATCCTCACATCATGTCCTTTTGAATTGCCAGCCGAGAAACGGCCCGTCTGTGCGACGGGCCGTTTCATCAGGCAGCCATCACCACCAAGCTTCGAACTGNNCTCGCCTGGGGGCTGAACTGCAGAGCCAGGGTCTTCTTGGTCATGTTACGGGTCTTGCCATCGGCGAAGGAACCATCGCCGCTCACCTTGAAGTGGTCCTCGCCGAGTTCAGCCGCCAGGCTGATGTTCTTCGTGAAGAACCATACCGGACGGATGCCCGCGGAATCCCAGATCATGTCGCGGTGGCCTGGCTGAGTGGGATCCTCGTGTTGGGCCCGGCGAAGCAAGACAGCACCGATTCCCAGACTTTTGACCGGCTGGATGAAGAGGTTGTCCATCAGCATCCACCAGTTGTTCTTGGTGTTCAATTCGGGGTTGTACCAGTTCCAGAAGGTGGAGCCATCACCCTTGGTGTAGTAAACCTTGTTGTCACCCCCGAGAATCCCTGACTGGATGTACTCAAGGCGCCACTGCCGTCCGAGGTGATTGTAGATATCGTTGCCAGTGTCCTTGCGGACGCTGGGTTCGTTGTATTGGAAGCCCAGGGTGACGGAAGCGCCCTGCCAGGGGGCGATGCCTGTCCATCGGAGATCATGGGCTGCCACCAACACCTTCCCGTTGTAGTTGAAGACGTCCGTCAGGACTGCACCCGGAAAGTGACCTGCACCCCACCCGCCATCGACGTTGTTACGGTCGGCCTGAATATAGGCGTAACTGAACTTGCCGATGCCGACATCGATATTCTCCAGGCCCACGCCATCACCACTGTTGTTCCAGTAGTAGAAGTCCAGCATGTGGATGTCATGGCGCTGGTAGAACCGGCGGCCCATCCAAAGGGTGGCATCCTTCAGGGGGATGGAATCGCCGAGAACGCCGTTGGCCTCACCCCAGGCCTCCCTCACGTAGAGCATCTGGTTCTGTCCGGCGGAGTGGGAGTTGTCGACATTGCCGCCGGCGTCCGCACTGGCATCCCGGGCATCGTAGTACTCACGGAAAGCCTCGCGGAAGTGAAGCTTGAAGTTGGTGGTTCCCTTCTCGTAGGCCTTCACATCCACGGCCAGTTCGAAGTAGTTGTCTTCTTCGTTGCCGAGGCGGTAGCCCGGGCCGCCGGAAGGGTTATTGACGGTGCCGGGAAGATAGAAGCTTCCCAACTCGCCGCCGTTCGAGGAGCGCCCGACACCGGCGCGCGCATAACCGTGGAGTTCGACCACGTCATCGGCGAGAAGAGGGCCGCAGATCAGCGCCAGAGGGAGCGCTGCGTTGATGAGGGAGAGACGCTTCATAGAACTGCCTCCAGTAAGAGATGCCGCGGAGCGGCGAGGGTGGGGGGTGGGTAGGTGGTGG
>PMJK01000035.1 GCA_003158505.1 Holophagaceae bacterium
CCGGTCTTGTCGGTGCACAGCACATCCATCGCGCCGAAGTTCTGGATGGCGTTCAGTCGCTTGACGATCACCTTCTTGCGGGCCATGGCGAGGGCGCCCTTGGAAAGGTTGACGGTCACGATCATGGGCNNCCATGAATCGGATCATCAGCCAGGTGAACTTGTTGATGCCCATGTCGAAACTGGTCGCCTGCCGGGGCGCCACGATGCGACTGGCCATGGATCCGAAGTAGGTTTTCGCACCGGTATGCAGCACCACGGCGGTGGCCGAGCCACTCTCAACATTGGATCCAAGGAAGCAGATGTTCGGCAGCTCTAAGGGATTCTGAATCTCCCCTGATGCCGGATCAGCGTGTTTCTCCACCGGCAGGGCTTCACCCGTGAGGGCCACCTGATTCAGGAACAGGTCCTTGGCGGACAGCACACGGACATCCGCGGGCACCATGTCCCCCGCGGCCAGTCGGACGATGTCCCCGGGCACCAGCAGCTTGAGCGGTTCCTCCTCTTCCCTGTCGTCCCGCAGGACCGTCGCCGTATTGCTGACCATGGCCTGGAGCTTCTCAGCCGCGTGATCGGCCCGCATCTCCTGGAAGAAGCGGAGGGACACGCCCAGAAGCACCATCACGAAGATGACCACGGTGGCCCGCTGGTCACCGGTCAGGTAGGACAGCACCCCCAGAGCCGAGAGCAGTAGGACCAAGGGATTCTTGAGGTTATCAAAAAGACGCATGAGGATGGATTGGCGTTTTTCCCGGGCGATCTCATTCGTCCCGAACTTCTTCAGCCGAGCATCCGCTTCGGATGCGCTCAGTCCGATCAGCTGCGATTCGAGTTCCTTTAGGAGAACGTCGGTATCAGTGCGCGCCCTTTCCAGGAGTCCGGCGGAATCGTACGGCCCGTCCTCATGGGTGGAATGGCTTGTGGGTTGAGAGGCCTCCGAGGTTTGTACCGGGCTGTTCATGTTTCTTCCTTCGGATGAGTCCATCGAGGTGACACCGCTGATCGACTTTAAGTTGTTCCTCCCAACCAGGCTCAGGGCAGAAGGACGGCTGCGCCTTCGAACCGTCCGGCCCGAAGGTCGGCCAGGGCCTGGTTGGCCTTTTCAAGCGGATAGCCTGTGGTCTTGGTGACGATGCCGAAGGATGGCGCCTGGCGCAGGAAATCGATTCCGTCCTGCCGGGTGAGATTGGCAACGGATAGGAGTTGTCTTTCTTCCCAGAGCAGGCGATAGGGGAAGCTTGGAATGTCGGACATGTGGATGCCCGCGCAGACGACGCGCCCCCCCTTGCGCACCGCCATCAGCGCCAAGGGCACGAGATCGCCGACGGCGGCGAATAGGATGGCGGCATCCAGCGGCTCTGGCGGCATCTCGTCCGATCCACCCGCCCAGATGGCCCCGAGACTCCGGGCAAAGGCCTGGGCGACCTTATCGCCCGGTCGCGTGAAGGCATACACCGACCGCCCTTGCCTTGCCGCGACTTGCGCCAGGATGTGGGCCGCGGCGCCAAAGCCATAGAGTCCCAGCCTTTTCCCATCACCTGCCAGCACCAACGAACGCCAGCCGATCAGGCCCGCGCATAGCAAAGGCGCCAGTGCCTCGTCACTGCCCGCCTCGCCGAGGGGGAACGCGAACCGCGCATCGGTAATGGTCGCCGTGGCGAAGCCGCCATCCCGCGTATACCCTGTGAACACCGGGTGGTCACATAGGTTTTCCTGGCCCCCCAAACAATACGGGCAGACCCCGCAGGTGTGGCCAAGCCAGGGCAGGCCTACCCGCTCCCCGATCCGCAGCCCCTCGACCCCTGCCCCCAGCGCATCGATTCGACCGATTACCTCGTGGCCTGGAATGATCGGCACCTTGGGATTCGGCAACTCACCGTCGACGACGTGCAGGTCCGTGCGACAGACCCCGCAGGCGGCCACTTTCACCCGGATCTCGCCCGGCCCGGGTTGTGGATCGGCGAGTTCGGTCCATTCCAGGGCGGTCCCGATCTTCTTCAGCACCATTGCATGCATGGCATTCTCCGATTCTGCGTGGATCCCACGGTTCAAGTTTGATCCGTGAAACAGCCATCGCGGCCCATCAATCCAACTCTATTTGTAGAGGTTGCGGAACACGCCCGGCAACAGATCCGGAAGATCCTCGGCCATGAGGCCGGGCCCGAATTCGGAGGCCGCGGCACCATGCAACCACACCGCAGCGGCCGCAGCCAGGAACGGCTCCATGCCCTGGGCCAGGAGCCCCAACACCATCCCGCTCAGCACGTCTCCCGCTCCGGCGGTGGCCAAAGTGGGTGGTGCGTTGGTGTTGATGACAGTTCTGCCATCCGGGGCTGCGACTACCGTATCGCTTCCTTTGAGAATGATGATGGCCCCGCTGCGGCGGGCCGCAGCGCGCACCCGAGTGAGTTTGTCGCCGCTCGGGTCGAACAGGCGTTGAAACTCGCCATCATGCGGCGTCAACACGCAGGGCCCGACAATGGCCCGATCGAGCGCCGGGGGATCCTCCTGGAAGGCCGTGATCGCATCCGCGTCCAGCAGCGTGGGTCGGCCCGTCTTAAGCATGGCGAGGGCGCGGAGACGGGTTTCTTCCCCTGTGCCTGCCCCGGGCCCGATCAGAAATGCCGAAAAACGCCGATCGGCCAGCAACTCGTCGAAATCCATCGACGCCACGAGGGGATGGACCATGATGCTGGTCAGTGCCGCCGCGTAGATGGGCAGGGCTTTCTCGGGGACCGCGATCGTCGTCAGTCCGGCCCCGGTACGGGCCGCCGCACGGGCCGCCATGCGGGCCGCCCCGGTCATCGGATAGCCCCCGTAGATCAGCGCATGGCCTCGTGTGTACTTATTCCCATTAGCTTCAAGCCGTGGGAGATCCGAAACCCAAAGCACTGGATCGTTCTCGAAGGTGTCCGGCAGGATCTGATCGAGCACGGAAGGTGAGGTGCCGATGTCCGCAAGGACCACTTCGCCGCACAGGGATCGGCCCGGCAGGAGGATGTGTCCGGGTTTCTTGCGAAAGAAGGTGACCGTCAGGACGGCCGCGACGGCCCCCAAGGTTACGCCGGTATCGCCCATCAGGCCACTAGGGACATCGATGGCCACGATCGGCAGTCCCTTGTGTGCTGCGGCAGCCAAGGTCTCCTCCGCCGGCCCCTCAAGCGCCCGGCTCAGCCCCGATCCGAAGATCGCGTCGACCACCAGTTCGGCCCCATCCAGGACGGCGGGCGTCATGGGCTCCACGGCACCGTGCCATTGCGCCGCATGATGGCGCGACGCCCCTGCCAAATGATCCCGGGGGCCGAGCAGGGCCAAGCGGACCGGCCAACCGGATTCGGCGAGCGATCGCGCCACGACGAAACCGTCGCCTCCGTTGCTGCCGGTTCCACACAGCACTGTCACAGGGCATTTGGTCCAGCGGCGCTCGATTTCGAACGCCACAGCCCGGCCGGCATTACCCATCAGCATTGCGGTTGGGGTGCCTTCAGCCACCGTCAGCCGGTCGGCTTCATTCATCTGGTGGACATTGAGCACCGCTGTCTGGGGGTTCATGGCTGCTCCATCAAACATTCACCGCAACCTGCAGTCGTGGTCTCGCCCAGGCGACGAAACCCGATCCCGACGCCAGGCTCACACGGATCACCCTTTGGAAGTTCAGGAAATGGCCCGGGCGATGATGAATGCGGCCGTGGCCGCCAGCCCTCCGACCAGGAGGGTCTGCAGGGCGCTGCGGATGGGCGCAGACCCGGTGAATTTCGCTTTGACAAATCCAAAGGCCAACAGGGCCAGCAGCGTCGCCAGGACCGAGACCTTCAGCGCCGCCGCGAGCGTGCCCAGGAGCATGTAGGGCAACAGAGGAATCAGGCCTCCAGCGATGTAGGCGCCCCCGATCGTCAGGGCACTCTTCATCGCCCGCTTGGGGTCCGGGATTTCAAGCCCCAGCTCGAAGCGCATCATGAAGTCAACCCAGGCCTTGCGGTTCAGGCGCAGGGCAGCGACCACGGGAGCACTGTCTTTCGGCGCGATCCCATAGGCTTCGAAGATGCCCGTGATCTCCTGGGACTCCACCTTCGGGACCGTTTCGGTCTCCAGTTCTTCCCGCCGACGCTCGCTGGCGTAGTGCTCGGCATCGCTGCGCGCGGCCAGGTAGCCGCCCAGGCCCATGGCAATGGCCCCGGCGGAAATTTCCGCGATCCCCGCCGTGACGACCACCCGCGTGGCGACCGCCGCGCCTGACAGTCCAGCGGCCAGGGCAAACGGAACCGTCAGTCCGTCCGCCATGCCGATGACGACATCACGGACCGTCTCGCTGGCGGTGAAATGGTGCTCAATGTGCGGCGTCAGTGGCATGGGGTCTCCTCATCTGAAGGTCATTGAGTCGAGCCTTGAATTGAGCCCCGCCGGACCGAGTCTGGGGTGGGGTCCTACCCAGACCAGGCTCAGTTCCTAAGGCCGATGACGGCGTCATTTGTGCTTTGAGATCGAATCCGATTGACCGAAATGTCCCCGGACCTTCGCCGCGACCTGGCGATCCGTCATCTTGTCGGTCGTTTCCAAAGCAGGGATCTGCCCGTCGAACCGGGCGTCCTCCAAGCGCTTCTTGAGTTCGCCCTTGGCCTCGCCGGGCCCGAAGATGAGAAGGGCCTCAGCATGGCCCACGGCCGCGATCACTTTCGCGTAGTACTGGTTGAGATGGTGCGTGTACTCCCGCTGGTGGCTGTCGTCCGCCTTGACCAGCAGCGATTCGTAGTGGACGTCCATGGGGACGCCATCCTTCCGTCCTGGCTGGCTCTCCACGCCGGACAGGATCTCCTGGATTTTCTCTCCTTCGCCCGAGAGCGTCACGACCACTGCCCTCCGATGATCGATCCACAAACCTGCATTCGTTTTCATGGTGATCTCCTGGTTATGAATCTGAAGGGGGAGCTAGGTGGCCAGATGGGGATACAACTTGGCGCCAATGATGACCAGGATCGTGGTCACCAGAAGGATGACGGCGTAGTCGCGTCCCAACCCAAAGGTGCTCGTGCTCCCCGCGAGCATGAAGGTGCGCAGGGCATCCACGACGTAGGTGAGCGGATTCAGATGGGAAATGGTCCGCAGCCAACCAGGCATGATGTCTGTGGGATAGATCGCGTTGCTGGCAAAGAAGAGCGGCATGGTGAGCACCTGGCCGATGCCCATGAACCGTTCACGGGTCTTCACGATGCACGCGATGATGAGCGAAAAGGTCGAGAACAGCGTGGAAGCCAGGACGACTATGACCACGACGTTGAACAGGGCGAGTGGGCTCCAGTTCAGTTTCACTCCGAGCAGCAGCGAGAGGGCGTAGACGATGGCCGCCTGCGAGAGCGATCGGACGCCGGCGGAAAAGCCCTTGCCCAGCACGAGCGCGGCGCGGGGGGTCGGGCTGGCCAGGAATTTCTGGACGATGCCCAGATCCCGCTCCCAGATGACGTTGATGCCGAAGAAAATGGCCACGAAGAGGACACTCTGCGCGAGGATGCCGGGAGCGATGAAATCCAGGTAGGGCAGGTTGCCCGTATGCATCATCCCGGTTCTGGAGAACACCTGCCCGAAGATCAGCATCCATAGGGCGGGCTGCAAAGCCCGGGTGATGAGTTCCGTAAAGTCGTGGCGGAGCTTGCGCAACTCGAACTCGGTGATGACGAAGGTCTTCTCGATGAAGCCGGTCAACGGGCTGACAAGGGCTAGGTTCATGGGATCAGATCATCCAAGGCGCTGGGCCGTAGCGCGGTCGGTGGATATGCTGTGGAAGGTTCCGCCGGAATCGAGGTCCGTGCCGGCGTAGTGCGTGAAGACCTCGTCCAGCGTGTGCGCGCCACTACCCAAGGAGGTCTCCAGTTCCTTGCAGGTGCCGATTGCCGCCACTTTGCCCAGGTGCATGATCGCGATGCGGTCGCAGTAGCTCTCTGCCTCCTCCAGGTAATGGGTGGTGAGGAACAGGGTCGTGTCGTAGTTCTTGCGAAGATCCACCAGATGCTTCCATACGGCGTTGCGTGCGATTGGATCCAAACCTACGGTCGGCTCGTCGAGGAACAGCACACGGGGGCGATGCAGGGTGGATTGGGCGATTTCCAGGCGGCGGACCATGCCACCAGAGTACTCACCCACCAGCCGGCTGCCATCGGCGGTGAGGCCCATGAATGCCAGTGCCTCCTGGATGCGGGCCTGCTGTTCGCGGTGGGGCAGATCGTAGAGCTTGGCGAAGATGAGCAGGTTCTCATAACCTGTGAGCGACCCATCCACGGACACCGACTGGGGCACATAGCCGATTGCCCGACGGACGTCCACTGCCTGACTGGTGATGGAAAACCCGGCCACCCTCGCCTCGCCGGAGGAGGGCGGCAGGAGTGTGGTGAGCATCTTGATGGTGGTGGTCTTCCCCGCCCCGTTGGAACCGAGCAGCCCGAAGACCTCGCCGGCCTGGACCGAAAGGCTCAGGGAATCCACCGCCGTGAATGGGCCGAAACGGCGCGTGAGGTCGAAGATCTCCAGGACGAGGTCGCCACCAGGAGCCCCCAAGGCGACGGGAATCACGACAGATCCACGATCATCTTGCCGATGTTCTGCCCGCTGAAGAGGCCGAGGAACGCACCGACCGCCTGGTCGAGGCCCTTCACGACCGTCTCCTTGCACTTCACCTTCCCTCCCAGGTAGTAGCCGCCGACTTCCAGTTCGAAATCCGGCTGCCGGTCGAGCCAGTCCCGGACCAGGAGGCCCTTCATGACCAGACGTTTGGTGATGACATTGAACAGGTTCGTGGGTCCCGCCTGGGGCTGTATGTCGTTGTATCCGGAGATCCCGCCGCAGGCGATGATCCTTCCGTGCAGCCGCAAACCTGAAAGCGCTGCCTCGAGCGCGTCGCCGCCCACATTATCGAAATAGACATCGATCCCCTCCGGAGCCGCCTTCATCAGCTGCTTGAGGATGGGACCGGTCTTGTAGTTGAAGGCGGCATCAAAGCCGCACTCTTCACGAAGGAATTTGACCTTTTTCGCCGATCCGGCCGATCCGATGACCTGGCAACCCCGCAGTTTCGCCAGTTGCCCGGCCATGCTGCCAACGGCCCCGGCGGCTCCCGAAATATAGATGACATCACCGGCTTTCACTTCCACCAACTCCAGCCCCGCCCAGGCCGTCATGCCGGTCATGCCAAGGGCGCCAAGATAGACGGAAAGCGGCTGGATCTTCCGGCTGACCGGGTGTAGATCCTGCGCCGGAGCGATGAAGCATTCCCGCCATCCGAAATTGGACGTGACCACATCGCCCGGCTTGAACAACCCGGCGCGGGAATCGATCACCTCTCCGACGGCGCCGCCACTGAGCGGCTCGCCCACTTCGAAGGGAGGAACATAGGACTTACCCGCATTCATGCGGCCGCGCATGTAGGGATCCACGGACATGAAGAGGTTGCGGACGCTCACCTGCTGATCCTGAAGCGGCTCCAGGTCGACAGAGGCCATGGAGAAATTGGCCGCCGTGGGCATCCCCTTGGGACGGGAGGCCAGCCGGATTTCGCGACTGGATATTGTTGATAAGGAAATGTCATGGGTCTGTTCAGTCATTGGAATCCCCTGCCGCTTCGCAGCAGCCAGTTGCTGCCTGCTGCTGCGAAGCCATGATGGTGAACTTCAGATTTGCAATCATGAGTTGTTGCAATCGCGGTTTGGATCTGTTGCACCCAAATCACGTATATCGAAGTGAATGGATGAAACGCTGATCCGTCATCCCCAGAACCACTCCACTAGGATGTGGTTGTCTACGGAATACACGCCAGGAGCTGCCCAGGCTGTGCGTTCTGCCTCATCACGCTCGGCATAGCTCCGGACCTTGCCACGGAGCGTCACCTTGTTCCCGTCGCACTCCACCTGGATTTTTTTTGCATCCAGAATGGCATTCCGCTCAAAAGCAGCTTTGATGGAAGATTCAATGTTCGCATGCGTGATTGTGGGTTTGATCGCGATCAGGTTGGTCACCCCCTTGACACCTGCCAGGTGCCGGAGGGCGTTCTCGGCATCATTCCTCTGATACCACCACTCCAACTGACCCTCCAGGGTGATGTGCCCGTCGCGTACGGAGATCTTGACCGCACCCTTGGGAATGGTGGTGTTCCAGTCCATTCGATTGGCGGCCACAGCGGCGATGTCACCGTCGGTGCGATGCAGGAATTCTGAAAGCTGGACCTGGATGTCATCCGCGACGGCTCGGACGCCTGCCACACGTTTGGTCGCCCGTACTGCGTTCCATTTTTCGGTATAGTTGGTGACGTTGCCATTGAGCGTGACCACGCCTTCTTTCACTTGGACACCGATGTCGGTGACCTTGACCGATGGCTCGTATTTAAGCTCGGCGAGCACGTCTGTCTTGAGTTCTAAGTCACTCTTGTTTGTGGCCGTAATCATGTCATAGCTCCATTTGGATGAATAGCATTCGGTTGTCATACTTCTAGCCACTGAGCCCTTCCTGGACTGTCACCACTGAGCCGTGAAGCTTTACGGTGGATGTCGGTAGGTAAGATGTTTGGCCATCAATGGGCCCCCTATCTGGACGGTGTGATGCGGATTGCTGACTCCCGGATTGCCGGCATGGATCCTCCTGTCCACGAGGGCTAGAGCCAATAGGACAGGAGCATTGCAAGCCACTCCTTGAACTTTTGTCCCTGCGAGCGCTGTTTCCACTTCTTGAGGTCGACCTCATTGGAATCCTTCAGGTCATCGCGGAAGGCGCTCTCCATCTCGTTGCCGAACTCGTCTCCCATCACCACGACGTTGACTTCCTTGTTATGAAGGAAACTTCGCGTATCCAAATTGGTCGAACCCACCGTGGACCAGCTGCCATCGATGACAGCGGTCTTGGCATGCAGGATGGAGGCCTTCAATTCGTAGACCTTGATGCCGGCTTCGAGCATCTTGGCGTAATAAGAATGGCCGGCGTAGGAAACGAGCCAGCTGTCGGAGACCCTGGGCAGGATGATCTTCACGTCCACGCCGCGCTTGGCGGCCTCGAGAAGGGCCGTCATGATCTGAACGTCGGGGACAAAGTATGCCGCCGTCAGGTGGATGGATTTCGTGGCGCCGTGGATCGCCAGATAATAAGCTTTGAAGATTTCGTGGTTGCTATCGGGCTGGCTCCTGAGCACCCGCAGCACCTTGTCTCCTGCTGGCGGAAGCGCGGGGAAGTAATCCCGTTCGGGGAGGTCGCCCTCTTTCTGGCTGGCCCAGTTATCCAGAAACATCCACTGCAGGGCGGCCACGGCGGGGCCCTCAATCTGGATGTGAGTGTCCCGCCACCCAGTGGAGTCGGCTTCCGGAGATTTCGTCCTGAACGGCGAACTGCGTGAATAAGCAGCCGTGATGTTCACCCCGCCGGCGAAGGCCATCTTGCCGTCTACCACCAGGATTTTCCTGTGATCGCGGTTGTTGATGCGCCAGCGACCGAGCTTATGGATAGGGCTCACTGGGTGGTAGGGCAATAGGCGAATCCCGGCCGTCTGCATGCGGTCAAAGAAGGCCTGGGGTGTGCCCAGTGTGCCGACGCAGTCATAGATGATGTTGACCTGGACCCCCTCCTTCTGTTTGGCGATGAGTTCTTCAGCGAACTTCAGACCCAGCGGATCCTGATCGAAAAGGTAGGTTTCGAGGTCGATGCTGTCTTTGGCCACTGACACGGCCGCCATCATCGCTGCAATAGTTTTCGGGCCGTCGAACAGGAGCGTGACCTTGTTCCCCACGATGAGGGGCCGCCCCGTGGCAGCTTCTTCGAGGCCGGCCAGGATCTTGACATCGACCTTGGACTTACCGAGACGCCGGGCGAGCACGGACGAAGCGTCCTTGTCGCTCAAGACGCCCTGGCCGTTCACGACACGGGGGACCGGGGGCGAGTCGAGGGGCACCTTCAGGTAGTTCACATCGGGCAGGCGGGCACAGGCTGACAGAATCAGGCAAAAACCAATGGCCCAACCCTGCCACACCCGCCTCGCCCCGTCCTTGGTGCAGTACAACCGATCGGGGACTGGGCTCCTTGGATGGAATGTGAAGGGTTGTCTGGGATCGATGATCATGGCGAAGGAATCCCTTTCCCCATCAGATTCCCTAGTAGCTGAATCTGCTCCCTCTGGATCTCCATCAGTTCCTCCCACTGCTTCTCCCGTAGAAGGTCCATTTTTTCGTGCAGCAGCATGATGTCCAGTTCGGCCTTGAGGTTCACCTCGTAGTCGTGTTCCGCATGGAGCCGGTCCCTCTCCGAGTGACGGTTCTGGGACATGAGGATGACGGGGGCCTGGATGGCCGCCAGCATGGACAGGAAGAGATTGAGCAGGATGTAGGGGTAAGGATCGAAGGTTCTTCCGCGGTTCACCAAAAGGAATGCATTCAGGCACACCCAAAGGATCATGGTGGCCGCGAAGAGTCCGACAAAGGTCCAGGATCCTCCGAAGGTGGCCACGACATCCGCTGCTCGTTGGCCAAGGGTGAGGTTGGCGTCGAGATCTTTCGTGACGTTGCGGGAGATGTACTTTCGATTCGCTATATGCTGGGCGACCTTTTGGGTTCGTTCATCCAACTCTACATAGGGCATTCCCAACAACTTGGATGCGACCTCAGCAGGTTCTTGCATGGTGCCTCCAGCGGATTGCAGCGTATGCCTCGATCGCGGATCGCTGCCTTTCCCGAGATAGGACCTGGGCCAATCACTCGGGCAATCGTGCTTAGCCGTTTGTGATGATCACTTTCAGCGCACGTTCCTTCGCGGCGTTCCCGAAGGTGTCGTAGGCCTGCATGAGTTCATTCAACTTGAAGTGATGGGTGATCAGCTGCGTGGGTTTAAGCCTGCCAGCCATGACCGATTTCAGCAGCATCGGCGTCGTCACGGTGTCGACCAGGCGGGTGGTCAGCGTGATGTTATGGGACCAGAGCTTGTCGATATTCAACGTGACAGGCTTGCCATGGACCCCAATGTTGGCGAGATGCCCACCCGCTGCCACGATGGCCTGGCAGATATCGAAACTGGATACGATTCCAATGGCTTCAATCGCCACGTCCACACCCCGGTTCTTGGTGTGGGCCATCACCT
This sequence comes from Holophagaceae bacterium, assembly GCA_003158505.1. Taxonomy (GTDB): domain Bacteria; phylum Acidobacteriota; class Holophagae; order Holophagales; family Holophagaceae; genus Geothrix. Next base: position 11,094 of record PMJK01000035.1, read on the forward strand.
GTTCGACGGCCTTGCCGTCCGCGTTGTTGATGGTCTTGGTCGCACCAAAGGTCTCAGAGAATTTCAGCCGGTTCTTGTCGATGTCGATCATGATGATTTCCGCCGGCGCGTAGAACTGCGCCGTGAGCAGCGCGGCCAGGCCGATGGGGCCGGCGCCGACAATCGCCACTGTGTCGCCCAGCTTGATCTGACCCTTGAGAACTCCACATTCGAATCCCGTCGGCAGGATGTCGCTCAGCATGACAAGCGCTTCTTCATCGGAGCCCTCGGGGATGGGATAGAGGCTGTTGTCGGCAAAGGGAATCCTCACCCGTTCTGCCTGAGTGCCATCAATCAGGTTCCCCAGGATCCAGCCTCCGCCGTTCTCGCAATGGGAGTACATCCCCGCTTTGCAGTTGGTGCATTTCCCACAGGAGGAGATGCATGAAATAAGGACGCGATCACCCACCTTGAAATTCGAGACGTTCTGGCCGACCTGTTCGACGACGCCAACACCCTCGTGGCCCAAGATCCGGCCGACCTCGACCGTCGGGACATCGCCCTTCATGATGTGCAGATCCGATCCGCAGATGGTCGTCTTGAAAATCCTGACGATGGCATCGGTGGGAGTCGTGATGGTGGGGTCTGGCTTATCCTCTAACGCGCGGATTCCAGGACCTCGATAGACAAGGGCTTTCATGGAGGATTCTCCTTCAGGACGGTGTGAGGAAGTGCGCGTCCCTTTCCTGGTGCTCAGGAAGGGGATTCCAAGGTTCAGGCCAGACTTGCGAGTTCCCGGCAGACCTCGGGATGGATCCCGACATGCGCAGCTCCCGCCGTCTGGAGAATGTTCTGGGCCATAGCCACTTCCTCCGCGGTGCCATGGGCGATCACGAGGAACTTGTTGGCTTTGACTGCTGTTTCGTATTGCAGGCAGCTGTCATGTGGAATGCCGATGCTGTAAAGGGCGGCCGCCAAGGCGCTCAGCCCACCCACCACCACGGCCCCTTCCAGTGCCGCGACGATCCAACTCACCAGCGGACCGAATACGACGAGGGGCCCTAAGCCCGGGATGACAAACATGGCCGATCCGAACAGCAGGCCCCAGAAGCCGCCCCAGAAGCCGCCCAGTTTGCCCCATACCTTCATGCGATCACCAGCATTGTAGTAGCCGACGATGTGCTCTTCGGTGTGGTAGTCCTTGCCTACGATGGACAGTTTCTTCATGTCGAACCCCGCACGCTGGAGTTCCTTGATGCTCGTTTCCGCCTCTGGGTGGTTGTTGAAGATACCTACCACTGCGTTGCGCTCATTCATGGCTCACATCCTTTTCGTTCAGGTGGGGCGTGGACCGTCATAGACGGCTGGGATGGATCAAGGCCGGGATCAAGGGAAGCCGGCATTCAGGCGAATCTGTTTTCAGGACGGCTGATGGGACCTCTGGCTGGCTGGCTTTGCAGCAGCCCCTGGCGGATGAATCTGGCCTTTGCTGGTCTTGTGGCCCTCGCAGCCCCAGGCCAGCCAGTCCCCCATGGCCTCATTGAATGCCGCGGGTTGCTCGAATGCCACCAGGTGCCCCGCGTGGGGTATGACTCGCAACTGGGCTTCTGGGATGGCCTTGGCCAACGCCTCTGATTCGGGGGGGGGAATCACCGTGTCATCGGATCCTACGATCACCAGGGTCGGCACTCGGATCTTTCCGAGCCAGTCACCGGCGTCAGGTCGCTCAGCCATTCCCACCAGCGCGCTCATGACACCCTCGGGGCTGGCGGATGCCATGAAGGCCCGGACCGAGGCGGCCATGGGTTCATCCGTGTTGGAGGCAGAGAGCATCTTGGGTGCCATGGCGTCCACCACCACCGAGGTCCCCTTCGTCCGCACGGCTTCCGCTGTCGTACGCCGGGCGTTCGCCCCTTCGACCGAATCCTTGCCGGCCTTTGTTCCCACCAGCACCAGTCCTCGCAAAAGTTCGGGATGGTCCTTCGCGAAGGCCAGGGCGATGTATCCGCCCATCGAGTGCCCGGCAAGGATGACTGGTCCGACGCCCAGCTGCTGCAGCAGGACCGAGATGTCATCGGCGAATTGGCTCATGGAAACGGGGCCCGCTGACCAGTGGCTCTCGCCGAACCCTCGAAGATCCGGTGCGATCACCCGGTGCCTGGACTTGAATGCCTCCACCTGGTGGGACCAGACGCCACGCGAGAATGGGAATCCGTGGATGAAGAGCAAGGGGAGCCCCTCGCGCTCATCCGTATAAGCGATCTGGATGCCGTTCACTTTTGCTAACATTGGACCTCCTCGCAGACATTCATAGGACATGGCCTGCAGATTCACCCTAGGTTTTCAACGTGAGGAACATTCCTGTGGCGGCCAGGAGCATGACAAAGGTGGCTGCCCAGCCGATGTTCCGCAGCATTCCGGGCGGTATTTTGAATCGCCCCATGACCTTCCCGTTGCTGACCATCAACATCACGACGACCATGATCGGAACGGCGACGACTCCGTTGATGATCGCGCAGATGAACAGAGCCTTCATCGGCGTCACATGGATCAGTCGTTGCACTTCCGGAAAGTTGATGGCCAGGCCGATCAAGGTGGCCGTCGTCAGTACGGCGTAGAAGCCCTTGGCCTCCAGCGGCTTGCGATCGAGGCCCGTCCGCCATTTGAGGGCCTCGCCGATGGCGTAGGCTGCCGACCCGGCCAGGACGGGCACCGCAAGGAGGCCAGTGCCGATGATTCCCAGTGCAAACAGCGTGAACGCGAATCGTCCTGCGAGAGGACGGAGGGCTTCCGCAGCCTGATCGGCGGTTTGCACGTCTGTGATGCCGTGAGCATGCAACGTCGCTCCAGCGGCGAGGATGATGAAGAAGGCGATCGTGTTGGACAGGAACATGCCCGTGACCGTGTCGAAACGGATCCGGCCGAACTGAACCCGCGCCTGGGTAGGTTCCTTGGCCAATGCCGATTCATCCAAGTGGTCCCGGATTTCCTCGGTCTCCTGGGAGGCCTGCCAGAAGAACAGGTAGGGGCTGATGGTCGTACCGAGGATCGCGACGAAGGTCGCCCAGTATTGGCCATTCCGCGAGAAGGTGGGTATGAGCGTCCCCACGGCGACCGTCCCCCAATGTATCTTCACGGAGAATGCGGCGAGGACATAGCTGAACAGCACCAGCGTCAACCATTTCAGGTAGTGGGAATAGCGTTGGTAAGAGATGAACACTTCAAGGACGAGACAGAGAATCGCGAAGCCGATGGCATAGAGCAGCGCCGGGCCTCCGATCAATAGCTGCAAGGCGGATCCCATGGCTCCGATGTCCGCACCAAGGTTGATGGTGTTGGCCAGCACGAGGAGCACCACCACTGGGTAGAGTAGCCAGGCAGAATAGTAGCGTCGGATGTTACCTGCGATCCCACGCCCAGTGACACGGCCGATGCGCGCGCTGATCTCCTGGATCGCACACATCAGGGGCCAGGAAAACACCACCGTCCAGAGGAGCGTGAAGCCATAGGCAGCGCCAGCCTGGGAATAGGTGGCGATACCACTGGGATCATCATCGGAAGCACCGGTGATCAATCCCGGGCCCAGACGCTCAAGCAGCGTCTTTTTGATCGGAGTGGGGTGCTCGGATGGTGGATGTCCTGCATGTGCGTTCAACGGGTCTCATTCCTGGTTTCGTCGTGGAGCGACGCCCCCTCGTGTTGCCTGCTGTGCTCTCTCTCCTCGCCGGTCGGCCATTCGTCTGATTGGCCCTTTTGACCGTTCAGCTGGTTCACCCCGGCAGGTCGTCGACTGATACCTTCCGGCCATGCTTCAGATCACCGTTGGCCGGGCTCGCTGGTTTCTTTACGGGCTTCCTCGCCTCAGGAAGGTGCTCGGCCTCATCTTCAGCCTTGCCTCCCCCACAGCAGGCGAGGTCCTTCAACTCCTTTCGAAGCCTTGGTCCAGACTTGGGTGTGGTGAGGGCCACCACGATGGCACCGAGGGCAGCGCCGGCAAGAAAAGTCAGAAGCACGGGGACGACGGAAGGTGCGTTGTTCTCGCTCATGGTTGTTTCTCCAGATCCGGTTCTTGAAGGACGTTGTTGCCGGGGCGTCGGGATGATCCCTGATGTAGGTGTTTCCCGGGAGTTTTCGAGCCTCCCGGGAAACCGTGTGAACCGCACCATCCTGTCCACGGCCCTGTGGCCATGGACCTGGCTAGCTTTGTATGCGCCCTATTCTCATGACAGTGATCGCCCATAGAACCAGTGGACGTCCCGTTTCAGCTCAAAGTTCTGCGGTCTTAGTTCCAGTAATTCCTTCACCGGATACAACCAACTCCACCCGCCGGTTTTCCTGTCGCCCAGCGGCTGTCTCATTGGTGGCGATGGGGTTCCCCTCGCCAAATCCCTTGAATGTGACGGAAGCGGGTGCGACACCCTGGCTCACGAGGTAGTCCATGGTGTTCTTGGCGCGTTGCTCAGACAAGTGCTGGTTGAAAGCCTCGCCACCATTGCTGTCCGTGAATCCATCTGCCTCGATCTTCAAGCCCTTGTGGGTCGACAGGATCCCCGCGATCTTGGAGAGTTTCTCCCTGGCCGCAGGCAGCAGAGTTGCCTTCCCATTCTGGAAAAGCACGCCGGACATGTTCACGATCAGTCCCCGGGCAGTGGCGCGGGTCTGCAGGACGGCGTTGAGCTGCTCCATCAGCCTGGTTCGCAGGCCTTCGTTGTTGGTCTTGAGATCCTCATTCCTGGATTGGAGTCCTTCATTCTTGGCCCTGAGCCCGGCATTCTCGTTCTCAGTCTGGCGAGCCTTCAAGAGGGCGGCATCTTCGGCAGCGGCGGCCATGGCGGTCTGCCGCTTCGATTCATCCAATTTCTCTTGAGCAGCCTTCCGCTCCATGGCGAGCCGTTCCACGCCCTGCTTCTGAACCGAGATCAATCGGGCATCTTCGGCTCGCTGGATGGCTTCCCGGGCAGACATGATCCGGGCTTTGTCGCCACCTTCTTTGGTCTCGGCCTGTGCAAGGTAGTTCTCAGCCTTTCCGAAGGCCTCCGGCGCATAAATAGTAGCTCCCGAGGCCCGGGCGATTCGAACCGCGTTGCGGGCCTGGTAGACGTCGAAAGGCGTCTTCTCATCCATCACCATCGGCGCCGTGGTTTCCAGGTTCAGGGTGTACTGGCCCCGCTTCAGCAGCTCATATTTGGCGTCGATGAATTCAAACTGCTCCTTTGAGCCCTTCCGGATGGCGTTTTCCAGCACCACCACATCGCTGGGCTGGGTGACGGCAAAATAGGGCTCGGCAGTCACGATAAGGCCGAAGGACTGGAGCTTTTCCATGACCTTGACCTTGCCTTTGCCATGCTTAAGGATGACTTCCCCAAGGTTGGTGGCGCTGCCTTCGGGAGAGATCCCCCACAGCACGTAGGTCAGGAACTCTCCACCAAAGGAGGAGGCGGGAGGCAGGTTCTTGACCTTGGCCTTGATCTCGATGCCACCATTCTCGCTCTCCATTTTGGCCTCCCCCGAGGCATTCGATACGAGGACTGTGCCCAAGAGGTCGATCTCGGTGGAGTGCTTCAGATTGCGGTAGTTGATGGCCTTGGCCGAACCCTGGACCACCGTCACCCGATAAAGCGGCACCGACACGGACTGGACCTGCGGCGAGGGATTGAAGTTGGGATTCAGGATGGGCGCGGCGGAGGGCGTGCCCGCTTGGGCGACCAGAAGTGCGGTGGTGAAGGGAAGCATTTTCAAGAGATTCATACGCAGGCCTTTAAAAAGGTCCATGGATGGGTCAGTCAGCGCGTCCGGACCGGGATGGCGAAAACCTAGTGGAAAGAAGTTCGGGCGCTCACCCTCTCAGGTCGTTGGCAGCATCGGTCATGCCGCGCTTCAAATCGCTGGCGGCAAGGGCTGTTCGGCTCTTCAGGTCGTCCCAGGTATCGCTGGCGTCCTCGGCCAGATCCTCTGCCCTGCGCTTCGCGCGGAGGGTGAGATCCTTCAGGTCGCCACGGAGTTCAGGACCAGTCTTGGGTGTGGTGAGGGCCACCACCACAGCGCCAATGGCGGCGCCAGCAAGGAATGCTAAAAGGGTGGGGCCATAGGAAGAAGTCTTTGGTTCGCTCATGTTCGTTGTCCTATTCAGGTTCGTGCGGGGTTTGCCTGGTTTTAAGAAAGGCCAGCACGGCGCTGATCCCTCCGATGATGCCTCCGAAATTTCGGGAGGCTGATTCGAGGCTGGTGCGAAAGTTGGTTTGCAGTTCCTTCAGCCAGCCTCCCAACTCTCCGACCGATTTCGCGAAAACTGAGAACTCGTACAAGGTCGACTGCAGGGTGCTGGCGAGGTGGTCCATCCGAAGCCTGGAGGCGTGCACATCCTCGGCGATCTGGGCCAAATCCAGTTTTGTGGAAAGCAGAAAAAGATCCATGGCCTGGGCCGACTTCCGCAACTGATAAAGCAGAGGCACCAAGGCAACAGCCACGGCCACCAGAACCAGGATGAGTGTGATCTCGAGGGCGATGGGCACGACGGGCTCCGATCAGTGTTTTCGGGCAGGAACCATGGAGAGGGCAGTGAACGCCATGAAACCTTCTTCAGTGCTGTCCCTCAGGCTTTCCCAAGCCGCATCATTGGCGCCTCTGAGGCTGCTCAGGTGATGGCTGACCTTGTCGTACTTGCCTTGCAGTTCGTCGATGGATTGGGAGTAATAAACCACCGCGTCAAATTCGGCGTGCTTCGACTTGGCCTTGAGAACATCGATATCAGCCTTCCATAGCGCCAACTGGGCCTCAAGGTTGCGTTCGAAGATGCGACGATGCGCAAGCATCATGGCTCCCACTAAACGACCCTCCTGCCCTGTATGAGCCGGATGAGGACGACAATGATCGCCAGCACCAGCAACAGATGAATGAAACCGCCCATGGTGTACGAGCTGACTAGGCCCAGGCCCCAAAGAACGATCAAGATCACTGCGATGGTCCACAACATGGTTCTTCCTTTGCAAAGAGTTCGGTTTCTGGACCCGGAGCGGATCAGGATTTTTTGTTGGAGTCCTGGAAGAGGGCCTTGAACTCCGTCCAGACCTTCTCCGTGCTGGCCTTCATTCCTTCCCAGGCGTCGTCGCTGGCTGCTTTCAGGCTGCGAAGACGTTTGGCAGCCTCATCGTGCTTGCGCTGCATGGCGTCGATGGTCTGGTCATAGTTGACTTTCGCGTCGACCTCTGCGCGCCGGACTTTGGCCTTCAATACATCAATCTCAGCCTTCCATTGAGCCAACTGCGCTTCAAGATTGCTTTCGTAGATTTTCCGATTTTCGTGCATGAATGCTCCCTTTAACCGAGTCTGCGGCCCTGAATGACCTGGAGGATGATGACGACCACGGCAACGACGAGCAGGACATGGATGAAGCCGCCCAGCGTGTAGGCACTGACGAGCCCGATGGCCCATAAGGCGATCAAGATGACTGCGATGGTCCACAACATGGTTGTTCCCCTATTCAGACCTTGAAGTCCGGTCCCCGGAACGATCCGGGAACCGGATCTTCGCGTTTCATGGCTACTTCACAGTCATCCGGTTGTTCACGTGCTTTACGCCCTCGATGTCCTCGGAGAGCCTGGTCACGAGGTCCCGTTCCGCACCGTTCTGAGCTTCACCGTGCAGGGTCACCACACCATTCTTGGTCACCACCTTGGTGGCCAGTGTATGGGTGGACTTGTGGAACAGGAGGGCCGTCTTGATCTGGGCCGTGATGGAGGAATCATCCACCTTCCTGCCAAGGCTCTCATGGGCGTGATGGGCGACAACCAGGTTGTTTCGGACCTCCATGACGCCATCCACGTCCTTGGCATACTCAGAGGTCAGCTGCTTCTGTGCTTCGGTATCGGCTCTGCCGTTGAGAGTGACTACGCCGTTCTGGGTGCTCACCTCGGTATCCGAGGCGCTGACGTTCTTGTGGAAGGCCAGGACGCCCTTCACTTTCGTGGTTACCCATGCGTCCGAATGCTCGGAGGGCTGATCGCCGATCACCAGGAGCTGGTTGTTGACACCCTTGACCCCAGCCAGACCCGATACGGTCTCCTGGGCCAGGAACTTGTGATACTCCTGGGACACGGTACCCGACAGCGTGACCACGCCATCAGACGACGCGACCTTGATGTTGTCGTCCTTCAGGTAGGTCATGAAGTTGTAGCTGCTCTTGGCCGAGGATTCGATGCGGTGGTCCTGGCTAGCGGCCTGCAGGGGCAGACCGACCATGACCAGCGCGACGGAAGCCATGAGCGTGGCATGAGGATTCAGTTTGAAATGTTGCATGATTCATTCTCGATTCTGCCCCAGGGGGCGATTGAGTTTGGACGGCCTGAAGGAGGCAGTCTGAGAGGCTTCGGTTCCTACTTCTTTCCGGTTCCGGAATGGGGCTTTTCAACCTGCGGCTTCGAGCCACCCGGCGGAACCCCTTCGTGGGTTTTCTCCCGGGCGTTGAGTTTCGGATCATGCTTTGGATCCGTGTCGTGCTTGGACTCGTGCCTGGAGAGGTCATCGACCTTCTTCGAAGCCGTTGTCTCGCGGAAGTTGGGGATGTCGCCGATTTTCCGTTCCAGACCAGGGAAGCCGGGCTGGGGGTTCGGGGTTGAGTCAGGATTGTGCAGGGGAAATTCGGTGGGGCTCATGGATTGCTCCTAGGGGTTCTTCCTTTTCGGGTAGTTGATGATGATGTTGACCC
>PMJK01000036.1:0-581 GCA_003158505.1 Holophagaceae bacterium
AAGGAGCGCGACCGCCTGCTCCACGAAACCATGGATCTCGAGCCATTCCGAGCCAGGGCCAACGAACTGGAGACGACCCTGGCAGCCAGAGAGGAAGCGCTGACCCTGAGGCAGCAGGAACTGGCTACAGCCCTTCAGGCGCAGTCACAGCTGAATGCCTCCCTGGAGGGGCTTGTGGAACAGCACGCCAGCCTGGAGGGGATCCATCAGGCCGCGCTCCTTGAAGTGGCGGGGTACAAGGAGAAAATCCATACTTGCCAGCTGGAGATGGCCGGGCTCGAGGCCACGATGAGGGGGCAGGGCCGGGATCTGGCGGAGCTCGGTATCCAATTGCGCCAGCGCGAGGCGGAACTCGGATCCAGCCAGGCTCAGATCCTCGAACGGGATCAGCAGCTCTTGGCCAAGCAGGAGATCATCCAGCAGCATCAGGAGGAGATCACCCATCTCACGGGGCAGTTGTCTGGGGCTCAGCAGAAACTGGGCGAGGCTAATACCCTGCATGAGGGCGAGCGGCTCGAACTGATGAAAGGCCTGGACCGCAAGGAGGCCGAGATCGCGCGGCTGAACCAGGTGCTGACGGA
>PMJK01000036.1:650-3799 GCA_003158505.1 Holophagaceae bacterium
ATGGCCGAGTTTGCGGCGGTGCGTGTCCGGGAAACGCAGCTTGAGGCATTGGCTGACGGGGATCCACGCGCCCGCCGGGCCATCGAGGTCCACCGTGACCTATCCCACCACCTCTCGGCCATCCAGGCGGGGATCGTGCTCTGTGCGCTGGCCTTGGGCGCCGTGGGTGGGGACCTGTTCAGCCATGCCTTCCGGACCCTCTTTGGCCATCTGCCCTGGCCGTCTCTGGTGCTGCCGTTCAGCACCGGCTTGGCCCTGCTGCTGATGACCACTCTCCATGTGGTGCTGGCGGAACTGGTACCGCGGAGCCTCGCCATCCGTTCCGCAGTGCCTTGGGCCCTGCGCACGGCGGCACCCCTGTTGGCCTGGGCGCGTCTGGTGCGACCGCTCACCTGGTGCCTCACGAAGCTGAGCCACCTGGTGCTGGCGCTCTTCGGTATTCATCCGGAGGCGGACGCGGAGGACCTCCTGCCCTCCGAAGCCGAGTTCCGGCGCATGCTCGAGCGAAGCCAGGCGGAGGGCCACCTCGAGCTGGACCGCAAAGAGCTCATCGAGAACCTCTTCGATTTCAGCCGTCGCATGGTGAAGGAAATCGCCGTGCCCAGGGCCCGGGTGGTCTGCTTCGACCTGACCCGGAGCCTCGCGGACAATCTCGCCCTGGCCCGCACCACGCCCCACACGCGCATCCCGCTGGTGGAGGGCGACCTGGACCGAGTGGTGGGTGTCATCCACCTCAAGGAGCTGCTCTGGGCCATGCAGGACCGGGATGGTGCGGTGGACCTGCGCGAGCTGGCCCGGCCTGCGTTCTTTGTGCCTGAGATGAAACCCATCCAGGGCCTCCTGCTGGAATTCCAGCAGCGCAAGCAGCACCTCGCCCTCGTGGTGAACGAGCATGGGGGTGTGGACGGGCTGGTGACCCTCGAAGATGTCTTGGAAGAGTTGGTCGGCGAGATCCAGGACGAGTTCGACCGCGAGGCCATCCAGCTGCGCAGGACCCGCGGCGGTGCCTGGCTGGCGCAGGGAAATGTCATGCTGGAGCAGTTGGAGGATCACCTGCACCTGAACCTGGAGACCGAGGCTGGGTCGGTCAGCCTCGGCGGCTTCTTCCAGGAGCAGCTGGGTCGTGTGCTGCGCCCCGGCGACGAACTGCGCCTTCAGGGCTGGCGGATCCGCGTGCTGGCCATGCGCGGCCTGGCACCGGGGCAGTTCCTCCTGAAGCCCTTGCCCCATGGACCGGACGAGGCTGGTGGCTGAACCCCTGGAGGGCTTCCTGCTCGCCGCAGGCCTGGGCCTGCGCATGGGACCCCTGAGCCAGTGCCTACCCAAACCCGCCTGGACCATCCAGGGCCGGCCCCTTCTGCAATGGGGGGCCGGTGCCCTGCGGGCCCATGGGATCCAGCGCCTTGGCTGCAACGCCTACCTGCATCCTGACCGCCTTCGGGCCGTGGCTTCTGGCATCGAGGTCTTCGAGGAACCCCGACTGCTGGGCAGCGCCGGGGGCCTGCTCCATGCCCGGGGCCGTGTGGCCTCGGAACTGATCACCTGGAACGCCGACGTATGGGCCGAGACCGTGCCCTTTGATCGTTTGCGGGACGGCCACCGCGAAACTGCGGCCACCCTGAGCTGGCTGCTCGTACCCCATCCCGGGGGGAGATGGAATCCCGTCTGGCTGGACGACCTGGGCCGGGTGCTTCCCAAGGGAGTAGTGGGGACCCAAGGGCCCTTCCATTTCACGGGTGCCGCGGCCTGGTCGCCGGAGGCCCTTGCCCTCCTTCCCGAAGGCCCAAGCGAAGTGGACGACTTGCGCCCACGGCTGCCCTTCCATCTGGGCGTGGTGGTCGAACCCTTCCCTTGGCGCGAGGTGGGCACCGCCGACGCCCTGATCCAGGCTGCTGCCGAGTTGGCCCCAGGTCAGGAGGGCCGCCTGCCGGGCTGCTACCTCCACCCCACCGCACGACCCAGGGGCCGGCTCACGGGCTGTGTCCTCGGCCCGGATGCCGCACCTCCGGCGGCCATCACCGACGCCGACGCCCTCTGGTTCGAGGAAGGCGGCAACCAGGTGCGGTTGGGCTTAGGGACCGTTACGAAATAGCCAGCGCAGTCCTGGCTGTTTTGTTACGGCCCCTTATGCCGTCCCAGGCCAAAGGAGGACAGGAATGTTTTGCGACAACGGCTTAACCTGAAGGTATGGACCCCCGCCTGCAACGTGCCCTCGAACGCTGGAATCTGACCGATCCACGGCCCCTCGCCGGGGACGCAGGGACCCGGCAGTACTTTCGCGTGGGGCATCCCCAATTGGGCACTGCCCTGGTCGTGCTGCATCCACTCGACACACCGGAGCAGGCCGATGACAGCTACTTCGAGTTCCGCGCGCTCCAGGCCTATCTGGATCCCCTGCTCCGCGTACCGACCATCATGCAGAGTGACGACGCCGACCACTGCCTGCTGGTGGAAGACCTGGGGGACACCACCCTGGAGCGACGCCTGATGGAGCATCCGGAGGAGGAGCTGACCTGGGCGCAGCAGGCCGGATACCTGCTGTCCACCCTGGCGGGGCCACTGACGCTGGGGGCGCCGGGTCACACCTTCTTCATGAGCCGCGCCTTCGACCAGGCCAAGTTCGAGTACGAATGGGACTATTGCCGCCAGAACTTCTTCCAGGATTTCCTGCAGAAGGATCCGCCCCGCTGGCTGGACCGGATGATGGAGGACATCCACGCCAGCCTGGAGACGCGCGCCCACTTTTTCGTCCACCGCGACTTTCATGTCCGCAATCTCATGGTGCACGGCGATCGGCTGGTGGCCATCGACTTCCAGGACGCCCGTCGGGGGGCCGCCACCTATGACCTGGCCAGCCTGCGCTATGACGCCTACTGGGACTGGTCCAAGGAGGCGGGACGCGCCCTCTTCGGGCCCCTGCAGAACGAACTGGGCTGGAACCATGAAGCCCTGATGGAGGAGCTGAACCTCAGCGCCCTGCAGCGGAGCCTCAAGGCCCTGGGCACCTTCGGCTACCAGCTCGTGCACCGCCGGAAGGCCCACTTCGCCTCAGCCGTGCCCCGCACGCTGCGCCATCTCCGGAGCCACTTCCAGCGCATGAACCACCAGGATGGCGTCCTCGCCAGCGAACACATGCTGAGGCTGGCGGA
>PMJK01000086.1 GCA_003158505.1 Holophagaceae bacterium
CGGCGCTCCAGCAGGTGCTGCATGAAGAAGTGCCGGTCCTCGGCCGGGGGCATGCCCCAGGCCTTGAGGTCATGTTCCAGCAGGCTGGCGAAGGCCCGCTCGGCCACCCAGCGGGGCGAATGGCTGGTCACGGCGGGCAGCAGTGTCTCCACGCGTCCGTCCCGGTTCCACAGCAGGCCCAATCGGTGGAGCAGGGTGAACAGCAGGGTCGCGTCCTGCTCCTCCTGGAGCATGGCGTTGCGCTGCATGAGCTGGCCCAGCTCCTTTTTGGCGGGGAGTCCCCCCTTGAGCACGCGGAGCCCGGCCACGCAGCGCAGCAGGACACTGGTGAGGGCCAGGGAAAAACGATAAGGCTCAACCGCCTTCAACTTCACTTCCGCAGGGGCCAGGAAGCTCAGGGCGCCTTCGTCGAAATCCTCCAGGGCGTCCGCCACCCGCTCGGCCACGGCCCAACTGGCGCCGGCCGGAAGGATCAGACCCAGATCCCGCAGAATCTCGAGCACCGGGGCTTCCGGCAACGTCCCATCGCTGACGAGGTGTTTCAACGCCACCAGGGATTCGCTGTCCAGGTCCGCCAGCGTGTCTGACAAGCGCTTGTGATCCTCCAGGTGGAAGACCATGGTCTTCAGCAGGCGCATCCGCCCTTCGCCGCAGTCCTCCCAACGGACCGGGATGGGCAGACGTCGCCGCTCGCAAATGGATCGGAGCTGCTCATCCGAGCAGTTCGAGAGAAGCTGGAAGTGCGTGTGCGGCATGAGCACCCGGGTACAGAGGATCTTTCAGTATCTCATGAAACGCGGTTCTCCTCACGCGCAAAAAGTGCCCGACAGGCCATGCGCGGATCGGTTTCACAGGTCTGTCACTGGGCCGTGAGGGTGCCCACGGTCACGGTGATGGGGGAGATGATGCTTGCGCCATCCAGGATCTGGCACTTGGTGCCGTCGGCACTGAGGGTGATGGCCGTGCCTGGAGTGAGTCCCAGACCGGACTTCAGATCCAGGGCGACCTGGAGTAGGGTGCCGTTCAGGGGAACGGCAGGGCTGGGATTCTTCTGGGCCACGGTGGCCTGAAGCACATTCCCGGTGGCCTTCGCCTTCTGGATGGGAAGGCCGGCGCCCAGGTTGAATTGGGTGCCGTTCTTCATGAGCGTGGTCGTGGTGCCCCCGGCGGGAACGTCCACCCAGGTCACTCGGGTGACGTCTGTGCTGAGGGTGATGGAGGCCCCCATGGCCGTGCCCGAGCTGGGGCCCAGGAGATCGAGGACCAGGTGGGATCCAGCACTGGAGGCGTTCTTCACCAGCCTGTAGGTACCGGTCGCGGGATCGGTGTAGGCCAGGCTGGCGGCGGTGGTGGGAACTGGGGACGGTGTGGAGCTGCCGCCCCCGCCCCCGCAAGCAAAGAGAGCAGCCAATGAGACCGTGGCAAAAGCGGAGCAGAGCCGATGGGTGGTCATGGGTGTCTCGGTCACATGCTGGCGAGAAGGAGGGCCAGATCGGCATCGCTCACGGTGCTGTCCCCACTGAAGAGGCAGCTGCCATCGGCTTTGCCGTAGTGCTTGGCAAAGGTCAGGAGGTCGATGGGGTCAATCGCGTTGTCACCATTGAGATCCATGGTGATGACATGGATCGTGGCCGTGCCGGTGACGCCTGAGAAGGTGTTGGTGGCGGTGAGGGTAAAGGATCCGACCGCCGTGGCGGTGAACAGGCCACCGGACGTGGTGGTGCCCCCGCCGTTTGTGGACCAGGTGACGGCCCTGTTGGCGGCCTGGGAGGGACCCGTGACGGTGGCCGTGAACGTCAGTGATCCGCCCACGGGCAAGGTGGGGGTAGGCGGGGTCACGGACACGCTGACCGAAGCGGGCGAGACCAACGTGACGGTGGCGGTGCCAGGAGTGCTCGTCGGCGAAGCGGTACTGGTGGCCGTGACGGTGTAGGCGCCGGGAGCCGTGAGGCTCGTGGCGTTAAAGGTGCCCGAGGCGTTCACGCCGGGACCGCTCCAGTTGACCGCCCCGTTGGTCAGGGGGCTCGCCGTGGCCGTGAACTGCTGGGTGCCGCTGCCAGTCATCAATTCCGCGGTGCTGGGGCTGACGGAAACGGTGACGGCGGCTGGTGCCACCAGCGTGATTGCGGCGGAGGCCATGGCCACGGGAGTATCCACGGTGGAAACCACAACGGTATCTGAGGTCCCGGAGCCAGGGGCCCGGTAGGTTTGCGGCGCGCCAGACGCGGTGGCGCCTGAGGGCAAGGCGCCACCGGCGCTGGCAGTCCAGGTCACGGTGTTGGTCGAGCCGTAGGTGACCGTGGGCGTGAAGGATTGGGTGCCGCCGTAGGCGACCGTGGCGGTCGCGGGGGCCAGAGCGATGCCTGGAATGGCTCCGGCGTCGAAGGTCAGGGCCAGATCATCCAGCCGCCAGGCCGTCAGGTTGGTGGCGTTCTCGCTCCAGTCTGCCCGCACCCTGACGGACTGTCCTTTGAGGGAGCCGAGGTCAAAGGTGTCCCGGGTCCAGAGGAGGCGATCCACATTCTGGTTGCTGTAGGTCCTGAGCGTCTTGAGGGTGTTTCCAGAGGCATCCAGGATCCGCATCGTGAGGGTGTCGAGTGGGGCATTCGTGGATTGGCCCGTGATCTGCCTCACCCAATACCCCAGGGAGACGGAGCCCGCACCGGTGGGGATGTTGAGGGGTTGTTCGAGGAGGCCGGTGTTGCCCAAATCCAGGCCATCCCAGTAGCCGAGGTAGATGTACCAGGCCCCGCTGTGGGGATTGGCCGTGTTGTTCCTGAACGGGTTTGCCTTCGAGAAGGCAAGGCTGGTGTTCCAGGCCCAGGCGCCGCTGTTGCCATCCTCGAAGCCTGGATTCACGAGCAACTGCTGGCCGTTGACGGTGAAGGTCACGGGGCTGGCAGTGGCCGTGCCCGAGGCGTTGGTGACGATGAGGTCATAGGAATGGCCGCCATCCGAGGGGTTCAGATAGGGAATCGTGTAGACGGCGGACGTGGCTCCGGCGATGGAGCTTCCGTCCTTTCGCCACTGGTAGCTGAGGGGCGGGGTGCCGGTGACGGTGGCTTTCAGTTCCAGGGACTGGCCGGCAGCCAACCGCGCCGTGGGGGCCGGGATGTTGGCGGTGGGGGCCGTGGACGCGGGCGGGATCATCGTGAGGGTGAGGGTCTCGAACTGGTAACAGGGAGACGAATATCCGGAGTAAAGATATTTCGCCCCATAGTTCATCTGCATGGGCAGACGGACTTGGCCGTTCGGGCGGTTCGCGGGGAGTCCCCACTGGTTCCTCACGATCCAGTAGTGCTTGGTGGGGTCGGCGTCATCCTCGTTGTAGCCCATGATCGTGATCATGTGCCCGCCCCAGGTGGCATCGCTCCAGGTGCCCCCTTCAAAGGGATTGATCCAAAGGGTCGCTTCGGGCTGGTTGTCCCAGAAATCGTAGAATCCACCCGCATCATCGAAATCGGTGAAGAAGCTGAATCCCACGGCCTGACCCTGGTTGAGGGCGGCCTTGATGGCCTGGATCATCTGCGTCTGGCTCTGGGTCGAATTGTCGATCTGCGCAGGCGTGATCTGTGAGATCGCGTAGCTCGGTGTCGTGCCGATGAGGGATGCATTGACCAGGCTCGACGAACAGTAGGGATTGACCGCCCCGTCGAGGTACTCCGCGTGGGGATTCGACCAGGGGACCAGCATCTTCTTCGCGTTGTAGAAGCTGGCGAAGGTCGCCAGATCCCCACCGGTGCAGGTATAGCTGTCGGCATTGGACTGGAGGTATTGGGTCGAGAGGAAGTCCTTGATGCCGTAGGTGTGGGACAGGGCCACTTCCAGCATGGCCGTGGCGGCGAAGACCCAGCAGCTGCCGCACTGGCCCTGGTCCCAGAGGGAAGGGACATAGGTCAGGTTCGAGAAGAGATCCATGGAGGTCGAGACGGAGGCCTGGACCGAAGCGGCCAGTCGGTGCTGAACCATGGGATCGAACGCCGTGTGAGGAAGCACTTGATGATTTCTTCGCCAGAGTTCCCGCGTGGCGAAGTCGGGGTGCATCACCGGGTGTCTGAAGCCTCCCTGGACGGGACTGCCTGCGTCCAGTGCGTCTGCGTGGGAGGAGTTTTGTGCGTCCGCAGGAAGGCACAGGAATGCCATTCCAAGGGCTGCACTGATGAGGAAACGAGGGTGATGTCGGGAGGACATCTCAACTCCTGATCGATTCCGGTTCTGGCCATGAAGGCAGAATGGAACCTTCCTTATTGTCAGCCATGAAAGGCTTTCCCGCCTCAGAACTTCCCGGTCTGGTGGGCCTCTGGCAGAACCTGAACATTGACCCGATTCCGGTCGCCTCCTACTCTCAATCATTTAGGCCGCCCCCGTGATCGCCCTCCGCCCTGACAATCCCCTGATCGTCCAAAGCGACCGTACGCTGCTGCTCGAGGTGGCGCATCCGGCCTTCGAGCAGGTCCGGGACGAACTGGCGCGCTTCGCGGAACTGGTGAAGAGCCCCGAGCATATTCACACCTACCGCATCACGCCCCTCAGCCTCTGGAACGCCTCGGCCTCCGGCGTGAGCTGCGAGGAGATGATCGAGACCCTGAACACCTGGTCGAAGTACCCGGTCCCGCAGAACCTGCTGCAGGAGATCGAGGATCACGGCACGCGCTACGGCAAGCTTCGCCTCGTCGCCAAAGGTGACCGCCTGGCCCTGGAGATGGATGACCGGGGTCTCTTCTGGGAACTGGAGAACCAGAAATCGCTGCAGGGCTTGCTGGCGGAACCCTACCCGGACGAGAGGGGCATCTACCTGAACACCGGCATGCGCGGAGAGGTGAAGCTGCAGCTCATCCGGCTGGGCCATCCCGTGCAGGACATGGCGGGCTACAAGCCCGGCGATCCGCTGCCCTTCGACCTGGCGCCCACCCTCAAGCAGAACGGCCGGCCCTTCGGCCTGCGCCCCTACCAGCAGGCCGCGGTGGATGTCTTCCACGCCGGGGGCGGGCCCGACGGGGGCGCCGGCGTGCTGGTCCTGCCCTGCGGAGCCGGCAAGACGGTCATCGGGATCGGCTGCATGGGCAGCCTGCAGACGCATACTCTGATCCTCACCACCAACGGCACCGCCGTGAAGCAGTGGAAGCAGGAGCTGCTCGACAAGACCACCCTCACCGAGGAGCAGGTGGGTCTCTACACCGGGGATACCAAGGAGATTAGGCCCGTCACCATCGCCACCTACCAGATCCTCACCTACCGCCGCAGCAAGACGGGACCCTTCGAGCACTTCAAGCTCTTCGAGGCGGCCAACTGGGGCCTGGTGATCTACGACGAGGTGCACATGTTGCCGGCGCCGGTCTTCCGCGCAGTGGCGGAGCTTCAGGCCAAGCGGCGCCTGGGCCTCACGGCCACCCTGGTGCGCGAGGATGGCAAGGAGGAGGATGTCTTCAGCCTCATCGGCCCCAAGNNGCCCTGGAAGATGCTGGAGAAGGATGGCTTCATCGCCACGGCCCACTGCCTGGAGATCCGGGTGCCCCTGCCCATGGACGAGCGGATGGAGTACGCCGTGGCCGACCAGCGGCAGCGCTTCCGCATCGCCTCCGAGAACAGCCTCAAGATGGTGGTGATGGACGAGCTGCTGGCGGGGCACCCCAAGGACAACATCCTCATCATCGGCCAGTACCTGGAGCAGCTCCGCATCATCGGGGAACGGCTGGACGCGCCCGTGCTCACGGGCCAGACGCCGGAAAAGGAACGGGAAGTGCTCTTCCGGCAGTTCCGCGAGGGTCAGCTGCGGGTGCTCATCGTGAGCAAGGTGGCCAACTTCGCCATCGACCTGCCGGATGCATCCGTGGCCATCCAGGTGAGCGGCACCTTCGGTTCGCGGCAGGAGGAGGCCCAGCGCCTGGGCCGCATCCTGCGACCCAAGGGCGACCGGAACCTGAGCTACTTCTATTCGCTCATCAGCAGCGAGACCACGGAGCAGGAATTCGCCCGCAACCGGCAGCTGTTCCTCACGGAGCAGGGCTACCGCTACCTCATCGAAAGCCGCCGCTTCGATGAGCACCACCGGCTCAGCGAACCCATCGTCTGGAAACAGTTGCGCCTGGAAACCTCGAGCTAGCGCCACACCTCTGGATGCAGGAGCGACTGGGCTCCCAGCCAGCGATCCAGCGGCCAGGCAAGGAGGCCTGCGAGGAGGCCCGCCAGCACGTCATCCAGGACCACGCCCCAGCCTCCGGGGAGATCCTGGGCGGCATTGACGAGGCCCGGCTTCCAGATGTCGAAGAGGCGGAAGAGCAGGAAGGGTGCTGCCAGCCGGGCGGCCCAGAGCAGCCAGGGCTGCGGTTGTAGGGTGACCGTGAAGAGCAGGGGCGTCAGCGCAAACCAGATGCCCGCCCACTCGTCGGCCACGATGAAGGAGGGATCCTTCTGGCCGGTCTCCTTCACCACCCGATCTGCAGCCCATACCGCTACCAAAGTCATCGCCACTGGCGCCGAGAGCAGGGTCCAGGGGATGGGCGATGAGGCAGTGCAATGGAATCTGCTCACCAGCAGCAGCCAGGCGAGTAGCCCCGAGAGCGTCCCCCAGGTGCCCGGAGCGGGCCTCAGGTAGCCGCTGCCGAAGCCCGTGGCGAGCCACCAGGCGGGGCGAGGCGCCCTGGCGTGGGCGGGCCGGTGCGATGCCGTTGATTCCATGGATCCATGGTATGGCATCGGCCCACTTCGACCCACGCGATCGTTATTCTGAGTCGCCTCGGGTCCCGACTTCGCAGGCTGCCCCGCAGCCTGCTTCGTCACCCGAGGGACTCAGACATGTCTCAGCGCCTCCACGATGCGCAGCCGCGCGGCCTTCAGCCCCGGGAAGAGGGCGCTCAGCTGGATCGTGGCCTGCAGGCCGAGGGCCACGAGGACGTACACGGCGGGCACGAAATGGATGTTCAGCTCGTAGCCGTGGCTGGTGCCCGGCGGGGCGGGCATCTGGAGGTGCAGGGCGTTCAGTCCCGCCCGCAGCAGCAGCGTCGCGATCAAACCGAGGGCGCTGCCCAGAAGCCCGAGGAAGGCGCCTTCCCATTGGAGCAGCACCATGAGTTGCCTCGGCTGAAGGCCCATGGCCCGCAGCACGCCGAATTCGCGCACCCGCTCCATGACCGACATGAGCAGCGTGTTCGCCGTGGCCAGCAGCACAATGAGGAACAGCACTAGGCCCATGAAGCCGAAGATGGCGAAGTAGAGCAGCTTCACCTGCCGGTAGAAGGAGGCCAGCTCAAACCAGGGCTGCACGGAGGTACCCGGCAGCAGGGACTGGAGCCGCGCCTGTACTGCGGCCGTGTCCTGGGGCCGCTTGAGCAGCACGGACAGCCGGGACCGCGCCGGGCCCGAATCCAGGAGCTGGTTCGCGGTGGCGAGACTGACAGTGAGGAAGCGATCATTCAGCTCACGGAGCCCGAGGTCCTGCAACCCGGCCACATCCACATCCACGGCGTTCAGCGCGCCCTCCCGGGTGGTGGACATGAGGGTGAGGGAACTGCCGACGGATGCGCCCAGGGCCCGGGCCAGGCCCACGCCGAGGATCACCTCGCGGGCCGTCGGATCGGCCGACAGCCAGCGCGAACCTGCACCACCGGTAGCCTGCGCGCCGCCCTTCAGGGCCTCCGTGCAGGCCATATACTTCGGCTCAAGCATTGGATCCACGGCCGTGCCCAGGAAAGCAACGCTCTTCGCCCCGCTGGACAGCAGGCCCATGAACTGGATGCGCGGCAATATCTCGGCCACGGCTGGATCCTGGCGGAGCTGCGCGGCCAGCGCCTCGCCATCGGGCAGGGATTTCTCTAGGCTCTGGGCCTCGTCGCCCTCCATCGTGTCCCGCGGCATCACCTGAAGATGGCCGAGCCCACCGCGGATGGCCCCGTCGGCAAGCCCCTGGAAGGTCTGGGCCATGAAGCCCCCGGCCAAGCTGAGGGCCAGGAATCCGGCCACCACCACCATCAGGGTGAGGGCCGTGCGGCGCCGCTGCCTCAGCAGGTTCCGGAGGGCGAGACGGGCCAGGATCATGGCCGCTCCTCGCCGATGAGCTGCCCATCCATGAGGCGGAAGATGCGGTGGGCGCGGGAAATGACCGCTGGGTCGTGGCTGGCGACGAGGAAGGTGACGCCGCGCTCCCGGGCCAGCTCGGCCATGAGGTCCATGAGGGGCCCGCCGTGGGCATGGTCGAGGCTGGCGGTGGGCTCATCCGCGAGGACCAGCAAGGGGTCCGGGGCCAGGGCGCGGGCGATGGCGGCGCGCTGCTGCTGACCGCCGCTGAGCTGGTCGGGGCGGTGGTGGGAGCGGTCCGCGAGGCCCACGCGATCCAGAGCGGCTCCGGCCCGGCGCTGGGCCTCGTCATCGGCCATGCCCTGAAGTTGGAGAGGCAGCATCACGTTCTCCAGTGCGGATAGCACGGGCACCAGGTTGAAGGCCTGGAACACGAAGCCCAGCCGACGGAGCCGCAGGTCGCAACGGGCCTTCTCGGGCAGGTTGGACACGGACTGGCCGTCGAGGCGGACCTCGCCTTCATCCGGCAGATCCAACAGCCCCGCCAACTGGAGCAGGGTGGTCTTGCCGCTGCCGCTGGGACCCGCCAGCACGGCCAGGCAGCCCTTCGGCACCTGCAGCGAAACGTCGAATACGCCCGCGCGCTCGCCGCCAAGCTCGTAGGCGCGGGTGAGGTTCCGGAGTTCCAGCATCCGACCAGTGTAGCGATCCCGCCGGGGCTAGAACTGCACGGCGTAGGCCAGCTTCGCGAAGAGGCCCCGCTCCACCATCCGTTCCGAGGGGATGACGGCCGTGGGATCCCGTCGCCGCTGGCCGGACCAGCCCACGTAGGCGTTGGTGAAGGCGTTCGGCTGCCAGCCCACGAAGGCCTTGAGGAACTTGTCCACGCTCTCTTCCTCGGTGCCGTCGTAGCGAACGACGAAGGCCTGGGTCTTCACATAGATGAACAGGGGAAACTGCCAGCTGCCGGAGGCGACGAGTTCCCGGGCCCGGATGAGGCGCAGGGCGTCTGCATCGCGGTCGAGATCCGACTGCTGGCCTGTGAGGTTGTAGGAGATGGACCCCGCGGTGCCATAGACGGAGAGGGTCGCCGTCTGCAGCCTGGCGGGATCGCCCGAGGGCAGATCGACGGTCCGGGCCCGCGTGGCGTTCCAGCCAAACCGGATGGACGAAAGCCGGTTCCAGTTGCCCCCCAGGGTGAGGGAGCGGGCCGCCACGGACAGCGCATGATCGTCGGCCCAGGTGCGCCCTGCCGCATCCCAGTTGAAGAAGAAACTCAAGCGTCCGGCGGTCTCGAGATAGCCATCCAGGCCCACGGCGCGATCCATGGGATCGCCGTTCCACCAGCTGAGGTTCCGCCATCGCAGGGTGGCGTTGGCCTGGGAGAGCCGGCCTTCGTTCCAGTTCTCCCGCCAGACGAGGCCTGCATTCTCGCGCCGGTAGCCCTGGAGGTCCGTGAAGCCCGAGAGCAGCACCAGGTCGGGGCTCGTGGCCTGGGTGAGTGATCCAGGCGGACCAGTTCCGCGTGTTCCAGTCCAGTTCGGCCGAAGTGGCCGTACCCCGCTGCGACAGCAGAGGAACCATCGGCCTGGGGCAGGTGCGACTCGGAGGTGATGGCGCTGCCGATCAGGTGGAATTCAGGGCCCAGGTACTGGTCCAGATAGACGCCTCCGCTTTGCCCGCCACTGTGCGGGGGACGCGCCCAGCAGGAATTTGTCGGTGCCCATGAAGGAGAAACCCGAACCCCGGTCATCGGTCTGGAACTTCACGGAAGCTGCGGTGTCCCGGGTAGGGAGGGCGTCCACCCCGACCGCGCCATTGGCGCCGAGCATCAAGCCACCGTCCAGATCCCTGGCATTCAAGAACCGTCCAGCTGGCGAAGGATTCCTGGCCCGAGGCCTTCACGCCGTAGAGGGGATTCTGGATGGAGCGGCTGAAGAACTGGCGCTGGGCGCCCTGGACGCCCAGGAGGTCCATGCCTTCGAGGAAGAAGGGCCGCCGTTCGGGGTAGTAGACCTTGAAGCGGCTGTTGATCTGCAGGGGATCCACATCCGCGTCCGCCGTGGCGAAATCGGGCCGGTAGGTGCCCTCCAGGGTGAGGGCGGTGGTGGTGTAGCGCAGATCCAGGCCCAGGCGGGCCTGGCTCCTGGTGGCGGCTCCGGGATCCGGATCCAACGACTGGGTACGGTTGAAGGTGGCGAAGGGGATGAGCAGGAAGGGCGAGCCCGGTTTGTCCACGGGCGCGCCGGAGACGCGGGCCATCTGGCAGATATCGCACTGCACGTCCTTGCTCATGCGCGGCCAGGCGATGCCGTAGCGCCGCTCGCGCGGGATGATGCGGAGGATCCGGAAGGGCCACTCGCCCGGCACGCGGCGCAGGCTGCTGTAGGGGATGCGCATCTTCACCACGTAGCCACTCGCCGTGAGCACGCCCGTCGAATCCCAGAGGCAGTCGTAGGAGGCGTTCTCCCCGGCGGTGTCCGAGGCGATCTCGTCGATCTGCCCGCCCAACGGGGTCACGAAGAAGCGGGTGATGGTCTGCCCCTTGCCGGAGGGGTCGAGATCCACGCCCACGAAATCGAAATCGCCCGTGTTGGTGTCGCGCATGTGGCGGGCGGCGTGGATCTTCGCGGGCTCCGGATCGAGGGCCTCGATGGCGACGTAGAGCGCGTCGGGACCCCAGCCGACATGAACGCAGGTGGGCCACCGGTTCTGCCCCCGGTCATCGGGCATGATCATGCCGAACTCGGTGATGAGCAGGCACCCTTCCCAACTGGACAGGTCGGCGTCCCAGGCCATGGAAGGGGCCTGGGCCAGCCTGGGGATGGCCACGTGGGGCGGGTTGGGCGGCTGGGACGCCAGGACGGGGAGGCAGGCAAGAGCCAGGGCCGGAAGGCGCATGAATCTCCCCAATTGCGACTGCTCACAAGCCTACGAGATGTTTTGCAGATCCGTTTAGCGCTTTCGATCCCGAAATCCGGCTTTGTAGGCTTCGGTGCTGGTCTTCAGGCCGCCCCCGACTACGACCGCACGCGGACCTTGAACGCCTCTTCGTAGGCAGCCGTGCTGGCTTCCAGGCCACCCTCTTCGACCTCACCGATGAGGTCGTAGGCGTGGGCCTTCACGATGCGCACCCGCTGGATGGTGTTCACNNCGGGCCTCCTTGGTGCGCTTGGGGATGGGATCGCCCAGCGCATAGGCCGAGGTGCCCTCCTCGGGGCTGTAGGTGAAGACGCCCACATGGTCGAAGCGGGCCTCCTTCACGAACGCCTTCAACTCCTCGAAGGCGGCCTCGTCCTCGCCCGGGAAGCCCACGATGAAGTTCGATCGGAGGGCGATGCCCGGCACGATGCGGCGCACCTTCTGGAGGAGCCTCAGGAACGGAGTGCGGCCGCCGCCCCGGGCCATGGCCTTGAGTATTTTCGCGTCGGCGTGCTGAAGCGGCATGTCGAGATAGCGGGCGCAGTTGGGTGTTTCCGCCATGGCGTGCAGCAGGCCGTCCGTGAGGCGGTTTGGGTAGGCGTAGTGGATGCGGAACCAGCGCAGGCCCTCCACCTGCCCGAGGGCACGGACCAATTTCTCGAGCGCGTCCGGATCGCCGAGGTCCCGGCCGTAGTCCGTGGTGTCCTGGCCCACGAGGCTGATCTCCAGGACCCCCTGGGCCACCAGATTCCTCGCTTCGGCGACCACGCTTTGGATGCTGCGGCTGCGCTGGGCGCCGCGGAGCTGGGGGATCACGCAGAAGGCGCAGGCATGATCGCAGCCCTCACTGATCTTCAGGTAGGCGCTGGCCTTGGGCGTGGTGAGCATGCGGGGGCTGGCTTCGCTGTAGAGGTAGTCCGGGTTGGGGTCCAGGGCGAAGGCCGCCCCCGCTCCGATGACCTCGGCGATCTGCTCGATGTCCCGGGTGCCCAGGCAGGCATCGATCTCCGGCATCCCGGCCATCAGTTCGTCCCGGTAGCGCTCCACCAGGCAGCCGGCCACGATGAGTTTCTCGCAGGCCCCCCCCTGCTTCATGGCGGCCGCCTGGAGGATGGCCTCGACGCTCTCCTGCTTGGCGGCATCGATGAAGCCGCAGGTGTTCACCACCAGCACCTGGGCCTCCTCCAGTACGGAGGTGATCTGGTAGCCCCGGAGGCGCAGATGGCCAAGCATGACCTCGGAATCCACGAGGTTCTTGGGGCAGCCCAGGGACATGAATCCGACTTTGGTCAACGGCACTCCAGGTGAACCTCATAGAATACAACGTGTGGTCGATGCCGTCTGCAGTGCGTGTTAAACTCAGCTCCCCTCCGGACGAACCATGAAACTCACCCTCCAGGTCGACGGTGCCCTGCATCCCGTGACCCTCACGGAAGAGGGCTTGACCATCGGCCGGGGTGATCAGGCCACCCTCAGGATCCAGGCGAACGCCGTGAGCCGGGTCCACGCAAGGATCTTCCTCAAAGATGGGAAGCCGTGGGTGATGGACATGAAGTCCCTCAACGGCACCTCACTCAACGGCAAGACGCTGTCAGAATCGATGCCCTTGCACCTCGGCGATAAGGTGCTGCTGGGCGAGGCCATGGTGATGTGGGTCCCAGAAGGTGGCGTGCCAGCCCCGGAGTCTGGGCTGAACATGGACCTGGCACCCAAGGCGGTGGCTTCCAGGATCTCGCTGGAGGACCGCGCCTTCGACGCTTCCGGTTCGATCCTGGTGCCCCACGCCAGCCTGGAGGCCATGCTGGCTCGGGCCAGTGGCCAACACCCCGCGGGCGAGGCGGTCACGCTGTTCCAGCGCCTGGCCAGCATGGCCGGAACTTTGCTCCGGGCCGCGGGATTGGCGGAACTCCTGGAATCCGTCATGGGTCTGG
The DNA here is from genome assembly GCA_003158505.1 of Holophagaceae bacterium. GTDB lineage: Bacteria > Acidobacteriota > Holophagae > Holophagales > Holophagaceae > Geothrix. Next base: position 12,867 of record PMJK01000086.1, read on the forward strand.
TGACGGCCCAGATCCCCTGCCAGCGGGGTTTCATCCTGCTGGTGGACCCAGCCGGAGAATTGGTGCCAGAACTGGTCTGGGAGGAACAACCGGGCTTACACACCAACCCCATCAGCCGCACCATCGCCCGCACCGCCATGGACAACCGGGTGGCCATCCTCACCACGGATGCCCGCATGGATCCGCGCTTCAGCGCCGGGGAGAGCATCAAGATCCACGGCATCACCTCGGCCCTCTGCGCGCCGCTCATCGTGGAGGAAAAGGCCTTTGGCGTGATCTACCTGGAGACCAGTCTCAACAAGGGTGGCTTCAAGCGCGAGGACGAGCACCTGCTTAGCGCCATGGCCAATTTCGCTGCCGTGGGCATCCAGCGTGAGCGGGAGGCCAAGTTCCGCCAGCGCCTGGAGCGCTACCACAGCCCCCAGGTGGTGGACCAGATCCTGAAATCCAGCCAGAGCAAGGAGGCCCCGGCGCTCCAGGCCCAGCGCTGCCAGATCAGCGTGCTCTTCGCCGACATCTCCGGCTTCACGCGCATGAGCGAGGGCATGGAACCCCTGGTTCTCGCGGGCATCCTGAACCGTACCTTCGAGGCCATGACCGACCAGATCTTCAGCCGCGGCGGCACCCTCGACAAGTACATCGGCGACGCCATCATGGCCTTCTTCGGCGCGCCCAATCCCGATCCCGACCACGCGCGGCACGCCATCGATGCGGCGATCGCCATGCAGGACGCCCTGGACACCTTGAACGCGCTGCGGCCCGAGGGCTATCCCGAACTCCGGATGCGCATCGGCATCAACAGCGGTGAGGCCTTTGCCGGTGACATCGGCTGCGAGAAGCGCATGGACTACACCGTGATGGGCAGTGCCGTGAACCTGGCCTCACGGCTGGAGAGTTCCGTGGCGCGGCCCGGGCAGATCGTGGTGGGGCCGAGTACTGCGGAACTCGTAGGCCAGGAACATCTCCGGCAGCTGGGCGCCTTCTCCCTCAAGGGCATCGAGCAGGAAGTGAGGCCTTTTGAAGTTATCTGGGACCACGATGCGCCGACGGCGGTGCACGAGCCCAAGTAGGGGCCCCTAGACTTCCCCCTAGCATCTCCGTACATTGGCCTTCCTCGACCGCCCCGGCCCACACCCCTGGCCGCTCCCCGCCGGGAGGATGGACCGGAGCGGCGAACGTCGTTTCCGCGGCGGGGTGCATCCTCGGCCTTCGTCGGCGTCGCGGTGGAGGCCCTCCCGATCTCGAAGAAGATCTTCCTGGACTGGGCAGGCGCCGTCGGGCCTCGCTGAGGGACCCGTCCAGCTTGTGTCCCGCCTGAGGCCCGACTAGACTTGCACGGTCCTCTCTGCTGTTCCCCCGTGCCCGCCTGCCGCATCCCCCGCGGGATTCCGGCCGCTTCCGGAGGCTCCATGTCCCACGCTGATTCCAATGCCCTGGCCGCGCTGCTCGGCGGGGGGTGCCTGATCTTCGCCCTGCTGATCGGGGCCATCGCCATCGCCGTCATCGTCTTCTACATCCTGACGATGCAGAAGGCCCTGAACCTGGCGGGCCCGAACCACCAGAAGATGCAGCCGGCCATGGTCTGGCTGATGCTCATCCCGCTCTTCAACCTCGTGTGGCACTTCTTCGTCGTGAAGAATGTCTCCGAATCCGTCAAGAGCTGGGCGGCGGAGCATGCGAAGAGCGTGGACGACGCGGGCTATACCATTGGCCTCATCGCCTGCATCGCGAATTGCTGCAGCCTGGTCCCGGTCCTCAACTTGCTCGCCGGCCCCGTCGGCCTGGTGTGCTTCATCATCTGGTGGGTCAAGGTGGCCGGGTTCAACCGGCTCATGAGCGGCCAGGCCTGAGCGGTCCGCCTATTCCTTGATGAAGTCCTTCCATAGCATCGACGGCTGGATGCCGGAGTTGCGCTGGTACTTGCCGGACTCGTAGCTGTCGTACTCGCCTTGAATGCTGTGGTAGAAGATCTGGCAGATGGCCACGCCGGCGTAGATGCGCACGGGCTGAATGCAACTAATCTCCAGGGTCCAATAGCCGCAGAAGCCGATGTCCCCGAAGCCCGCGGTGACGTGCACGAAGAGACCCAGGCGCCCCACGCTGCTGCGTCCCTCCAGCATGGGCACCATGCCGTGGGTCTCGGTGTATTCCTGGGTGCGGCCCAGGTAGAGCCTTCCAGGCTGCAGCAGCAGGCCCGCGAGGGGAATCTTCAGGAACTCGATGCCGTTGGGCCGGGCCATGTCGAGTTCGTGATCGGTGTAGACGGCTAGATCCTCGCCCAGGCGCAGGTTGTAGCTGTTGGGGTTCAGTTGGGCGTCCGACCAGGGTTCGATGCGGATGCGCCCTTCGGCCTTAGCTGCGAGGATCTGCCTGCCGGTGAGGATCATGGGGCCCTCCATACAAACAGCGCCCGCGAGTGCGGGCGCTGTTTTCGAGTCCAGGACAGCATCAGCGGTCGACCTTGATGACCACGGTCTTGCTGATCATGTCGTGGAGGCCCTTGCGCTCTGCCGTGAACAGGATCAGGAGATAGGGCACCACGTTCGCGGCCAGGCTAATGGCCTTCATCAGGAGCAGGTTCCCCCCGAACACTCCGGTCCTCATGGCGCCGACCACGAAGAGAGCCGTGAAGGGAATGGTGATGATCCAGGAGATGATGCCATTCATCAGGTAGCCAAGCATTCTTAGAACAGCCATCCCCACGTCGAGCCTCCCGGTGGGGTTCGACTCCGGGACGACCCGCAGCTTCATGATTTTCTTCCCGGGGGTCGCTCCGAACTTGATCCAGCACCAGGGGACGAAGAACAGGTAGGCAAGGAAGAGTAGGAGGGAGATGCATCCTATGGCCGCGATGGCCCCGAAACCCGCACCCAGGCCGCCGACGGCGAGCGAGGCGGGCATGAGCAGGATGGATATCACCTGGAGGGCGAACAGGGGGGAGTAGTCGATCAGCGCAGCGATCAGGCGGGTGATGAAGTCCCCTCGCTCACCGGTAGGCACCGCGTCATCCGGTATTGACGGTAGGAGGGGGCCAAGAAACGAGGGGACTGAGGGGCCGGTCACCAGCGCGGGTCTGGGCCCCGGCGGAGGCGCCAGAGGGGGGACGGGTGGCTTGGCGGAGGTCGGCACGGGACCGGTTGGAATCTCGTCCTGGAGCTGGATCTTCGCCTGGGGCTCAAGTGGAGGGGTGCCCTTGTGGATGGCGGCCAGCTGCTCGGCGGACATGCGCACCGTGCCACTGGGGACCGCGGGGGCATCCTGGATGTTGAGGGCGATGGTGGCGCCGGCCTCGGAGCGGGGATCCACAAAGGTGAGCTGCACCTGGCCCACGGTGATGCGGTCGCCATCGTGCAGGGCGGAGGACTGCACCCGGTTGCCGTTCACCAGCACGCCGTTGCTGCTCTGGAGATCCTGGATCTCGAAGCCCGCGCCGGCCTTGCGGAGCACACAGTGGTGTCGGCTGACGCTGGGATCCGGCAGGCGGAGTGTATTATCCAATTCCCGGCCCATATGGACCTCGGCATCGATGATTTCGAACTCTCGGATGCCCGCGCTTTCGTGCACCAGCAGTTTGGCCATGGAAACCCTCGGGGAGGTGGGATGGGCGGAAGTGTAGCGCATCCGCTCCATCTGGTGGTAGATCGACGGATTCGGTTCCTTCTTGACGGGCTGGGAAGGACCCGCCAATCTTCCCCCACGAGGCAAGGTGCAAGCATGGTGCTTTTCAACGCGGCCACCAAGGAGTTGACGGCCAAGATCGTCTACTACGGCCCCGGCCTGTGTGGGAAGACGACCAATCTCCAGCACGTCTATGACACGCTGCCCGGCGCCGGGCGCGGCAAGATGCTGTCCCTGGCCACCCAGACGGACCGCACCCTCTTCTTCGACTTCCTGCCCATCGAGCTGGGCACCATCCGGGGCATGAAGACCCGGATCCAGCTATACACAGTGCCAGGCCAGGTCTTCTATGATGCCACCCGCAAACTGGTGCTGCGGGGCGCCGACGCCGTGGTGTTCGTGGCCGATTCCCAGGCTCCGGCCCTGGAGAGCAACAAAGAGAGCTTCCAGAACCTGATCGCCAACCTCCGGGACCAGGGCTCGGAGCTGGAGAAGATCCCCCACGTGATCCAGTGGAACAAACGGGATACGCCCAATGCCCTTCCCGTGGAAACGCTAGACCGGGAGATCAATCTCTACCATGCCCCCACCTTCGAGGCCTGTGCCATGCGGGGCGAGGGCGTCAAGGAGACGCTCACGGGTGTGGCCAAACTCGTGCTCAGGAGCCTGGCCGATCGGTACGGTGGCGGCGTCGTGGAAGAACCGTCCGCGTTCCTGGGCGAGGTCCCTCCCCCGCCCGCGATGACGGAATCCACCAAGCCCATGGAGGTTGAGGAGCTGTCCGCCGGTGAACTCCTCGAGGAGATCGATGAGCTTCCAGTCGAATCCGGCCAGAGCGCCCATGCCCCCTCGCCTTCGCACCTGCCCCACGCCAGCGTGGTAGAGGTTCCGGTGGTCCTGGATCGCAGCCTCTTCAGCGGAGAGTCTCCGGTGGAGATCCGACTCAAGCTATATATCAAGTGAGCCATGGGTTCCTTGCGAAAATCGCGGCCTTCGGCCGCGTTTTTCTCTAACGCGCGGACGTAGTCCGCGCGCTTGGGGCAAACTGAAGGATTGAATTCGAGGCCCTCCCATGTCCCGCCAGGTCGTCACCCGCTTTGCCCCCTCTCCCACCGGCATGCTCCACATCGGCGGGGTGCGGACGGCCCTGTTCAGCTGGCTCTTTGCCCGCAAGCATGGGGGGCGCTTCATCCTGCGCATCGAGGACACGGATCTCTCCCGCAGCACGGACGACAACATCCGCATCATCGAGGACGGCATGGCATGGTGCGGCCTTACTTGGGATGAGGGCCCCGTGCTGGGCGACCCGGGAAGCTGGAAGGGCCCCAACGGCCCCTACCGCCAGATGCAGCGCATGGAGCTCTACCGGGCCAAGATCCAGGAACTGCTCGACAAGGGCCTGGCCTACCGCTGCCGCTGCTCCCGAGCGGCCATCGAGGAGCGCCGGAAGACGGTCGAAGCCGCGGGCAAGGTCTTCCAGTACAACCGGGGAATGGATCGCGGGAAGGGCTGTGCCGACGCGGGCCATGACGCCAGCGAGCCTGCCGCCATCCGGTTCCGCATGCCCGAAGACGGCGACATCGTGGTGGCCGATCTCATCAAGGGCGACACCCGGTTCCCGGCGGATAGCCTCGATGACTGGATCATCGCCCGCACCGGCGAGGGTCCCGGCGACATCGGCGTGCCCACCTACAACTTCTGCGTGGTGGTGGACGACACCGACATGGAGGTGACCCACGTGATCCGTGGCGACGACCACCTGAACAACACGCCCAAGCAGATCCCGCTCTTCGCGGCCTTCGGCACCGGCCTGCCGGCCTTTGCCCACGTGCCCATGATCCTGGGCGCGGATGGTGCCAAGCTGAGCAAGCGCCATGGTGCCACCAGCATCACCGAGTACCAGGCCATGGGCCTGCTGCCCTCCGCCGTGCGCTTGGCCCTGGCGCGGCTCTCCTGGACGCCGAAGATCGACGGCCGGGCCGTGGAGAGCGCCGAGGAGGAACTTCTCACGGACGAGCAGATGATTCAGCTCTTCGATCTGGCGGACTGCCAGAAGAGCGCCGCCAGGTTCGACATGGACAAGCTGCAGTGGCTGAACCAGAAGCTCATCCAGCGATCCCCCTGGCAGGAGCTGGAACCCCACCTGCGCCCCTTCATGCCCGAATCCTGGACTTCCAAACCGGATGCCTGGAAGGCCCAGGCCATCCAGGCCACGCAAAAGGGCAAGTCACTGACGGACATGGCCGAAGCCCTGCGCTTCGCCTTCGAGCGTCCTGCCGCCTTCGACGAGAAGGCCGTGGAGAAGTTCATGACACCGGCGGTCAAACCCGCATTGCGCGAGGTGGCGGCCCTCACAGGCTATGGCCACTATTCGCCAGGATTGGCAAATAGGACCGGCCGCGAAGCGGACGGCCCGAAGGGCGGTGCTCAGGAGGAGCACCGTCACGAAGCCCTGGAGGCCGCCTTCACTGCCATCCTGGAAAGGCATGGGCTCAAGACCAAGGATCTGGCCCAGGCCCTCCGGGTGGCCCTCTGCGGCAGCCCCGTCAGCCCCGGCATCTATGACACACTCATGCTCGTGGGGCCCGACGAAGTGGCCGCACGTCTCCAACGGTGGTTGTGATGGACCTCCAGGAATTCACCCAACTCACCCTCGCGGTGCTGGAGGACCAGGGTACGGCGGCCTATGCACCCACGATCATCGCGGACGAAACCGTCCAGGTGATCCAGGGCATTCCCGCCGGGCTGGATCCTCGGGAGGCCCTTCAGGAGACGGCCCTGCGGCTCGGCCTTGAACAGTCCGACTTCTTCTTCGGCGTGAGATCCGGTCCCGGCGAGATCACCACGGGGTTCCACACGGCCGTCGACACTCGGTTCCAGCTCATATCTGAAATGCGTCAGGGCTTCGTCGTGTCGGATCTGGAGGACTGCGCCTGGTGGACCCTGGGGCAAGGCCGGGATCAGTAGGGTTTGTCCCCAGTGGGGTTTTGTTATGAACTCTTAATCTAAGGGAGCAGCCATGAGCCATCATCCCAAGCTTGCCATCCTCGGCTTCGGCACCATGGGGCAGGCCATCTGTGCCGGCCTGGTGGAGGCCTCGGGCTATCCGGCTGGTCTCATCCACGCAGTCGACATCCATCCGTCCGCCATGAAGGCCAGGGCCGAAGCCCTCGGCATCAGGCTTTCCAAGGAAGTGGAGACCGCGGTGAAGGAGGCCGAGGTTGTGCTGCTCTGCGTGAAGCCCAAGGAACTGAAGGGCCTGCTATCGGAGCTCACGGCGGCGGGGGCGCTGGATCACAAGCCCCTGGTCGTATCCATCGCCGCAGGCACCAACCTCGCCTTCCTCGATGAGCACACGCCAGAGGGCACGCCCCTGATCCGGGCCATGCCCAACACCCCCTGCTCCATCCGCAAGGGGATGGTGGTGCTGTCCCCCGGGAAGGGCGTCACCGAGGCCCAACTGGCCATAGCCCGCGCCCTCTTCGAGCCCCTGGGCCGGGTCATGGACCTGGACGAAAAGCACATGGATGCCGTGACCGGCCTCAGCGCCAGCGGCCCCGCCTTCATGTTCGTGATCCTGGAATCCCTGGCGGAGGGCGGCGTCCAGTGCGGCCTGCCTCGGGCCGTGGCCACGGAACTGGCGGCTCAGATGACCCTGGGGGCCGCTTCCATGGTGCTGGAAACCGGCAAACACCCCGCCGCCCTCAAGGACGAGGTCACCACCCCCGCCGGCTGCACCATCGCCGGCCTGATGGTCCTGGAGGACGGCCGCATCCGCTCCGTGGTTGCCCGGGGCATCGAGCGCGCCACCCAGGTGGCGGCGGGGCTGGGCTGAGCATTATCAAGAACGGGAGGTACCGGGTATCTTGGAGCTTTGCATCCTGTGAGCCCTGATGTCTGCTGAACTGCCCATACCTGAATCCAAGAGCCTCCACTTCATCGAGGAGATCATCGAGGCCGATCGCGCTTCGGGCAAGCATGGGGGGCGGGTTCTCACCCGGTTCCCACCCGAGCCCAACGGCTACCTGCACNNCAAGAGCATCTGCCTGAACTTCGGTGTGGCGAAGGCCTACGGCGGCGCCACGAACCTGCGCTTCGACGACACCAATCCCGCGAAGGAGGACATCGAATACGTGGACTCCATCCGCGAGGACGTCCAGTGGCTGGGATTCCAGTGGAAGGGCGAACACTATGCCTCCGACTACTTCCCATTCATGTACGACTACGCGGAATACCTCATCGGGCAGGGCAAGGCCTACGTCTGCGATCTGACCGAGGCGGAGATCCGCGAGTACCGCGGGAACTTCCACACGCCAGGCAAGGCGAGCCCCTACCGGGACCGCCTCCCCGAGGAGAACCTGGACCTCTTCCGCCGCATGAAGGCGGGTGAGTTCCCGGACGGTGCCCGGGTCCTGCGCGCGAAGATCGATATGCAGAGCGGCAACATGAACCTGCGGGATCCGCTCATGTACCGCATCCGTCGGGCCCACCATCACCGCACCGGGGACACCTGGTGCATCTACCCCATGTACGA
>PMJK01000003.1 GCA_003158505.1 Holophagaceae bacterium
CGTGGCCATTTTTCCATCGCCCCTGTGCCGTTGCTGATAGACCCAGGTCCTCGAGCAGGTCCTCGGTCAGGCTGTGAGCCAGCAACTCCGTGTGGGCGCTGTCCGGGGAGATGTTCAGGCTGAGTTGGCCCGCGAGGTCCGCGCCATCCTGGCGAACCTGGACATCGAGCAGGGGGAGTTTCATGCCTTCGATGGCAAGGTGCCCTTCCAATCGGCCCCGCTCCAGACTGACCCGGCCATCCAACCCTTCCACGCTCGTATTGCCGAAGAAGATGCGGCCTCGGCTGAGAAGAATTCTCCCCTCCGGCAGGTCAAAACCTCCGAAGGGGCTAGTGATGGGTCCGAGGAGGCGGGCATCCACCTGGGACTGGATTCTCGGTCCCGGCAAGGCCAGCATCTGGGAGTCCAGGCGGCCGTGGAGATCGACCCACCAGGTCCACTGCCCGAAATCCATGTCGGCTCGCCCCGTGAGGGCCAGGGCTCCCTCCGGTGGGAGGCCCCCGCGACCGAGCAGGTCCAGCCGCTCGGCGATCCGGAGGTCGGACAATTTCAATTGAAGCGAGTCTAGATCCATCCAAAAATCCGAACAGGCCGCTGGAACTCTGATTCCGTAAGCCTCACTAGACTCGGCTTGGGCTGCACCAATCATCATCAGATGATTGTATGGTCCCCAGAGCCGCACCCATCCACTTCCCGTGCCGGTGATCGGGAGGTCCTTGCCGTCACCATCTTTCAGATCGGCAGCCCTCAATCCCTCCGCCACCGGAAGCTGGGTGGCGGTGTAACACATGTCGATCTGGGACTGTCCGCGGGCAGTATCCCCCCAGGTGAGCCAGAGATCCCCACCGCCGCGTCCCGCGTCCTTGTGGAGATCGATGCCCTTGATCCAGAGGTCAGATCCCCGGATTTCGACCACCTTGGCCAGGACGCTGTCTGCCCGGGCCCCATGCCACCGCGGCTGAAGGACCTCGCCCGATCCGTCCAGTTCTAGGCCGGTCCCCGGATTCCAGCGGACCTTGGCTCGGGCGGTCGTCTGGCCTTCCATGTCCAGGTCGACCACCTTCCAGGCGGACAGGGCCCGAGCGACCTGGTCCGCATCTACTTCGGTCTGGCCTTCGCCCTCCAGGTGAACCAACCCGTGGGGTCCCAAGGTGGCCCAGCCCGTGCCTTCCAGCTTCAGGGCCTCGAGATCCAGCCTCACATGATCAAGGTTGGCCCGGCCCCGGTCCAGGGTAGCGTCGAACCCGCCAACATCTGTCCCGTGCTGGGAGAGGGCCACCTTGAGGGAGGCCTGCCAGCGTTCGGGACGACTCGCGGCAGCTATGGTCCCCGGGCCCTTGACCTGGGCCTGCAAGGTGCCGCGTACACCCTGGAAGGTATCAAGTCGAAGGGCACGCCCTAGGGTGTCCAGATCAAGGTTCTTTCCCTGGAGAGTGGCCAGGACATGGGTTTGATTGGACCAGCTGCCCTGGACCTCCAGCTCCCCCTGCGGGGAGACCCAGTGCAGGCGGTCCAGCCGCGCATGATCCAGGTCCCCATTGGCCTTGAACTCCAGATTGCCCGGACGGAAGGCGGCTACCTCCGGGCGTAGCTCCCGTCCATCCGCGGTGAAGGTCCAGGCCGGCTGAGCCGTCGATCCCTGCAGCGTGCCCGCCACCTCCACACGGCCGACAAGGAAAGGCCGGGAGGGTCCGCGCCAGCGGAAGGCCTGGGCCAGATCCATGACTCCCGTCAGGTGGGCCTCGATCCTGTCGGTGGCTGTGCTCTTGCTGGCCTCATACCGGCCCTTGAGACGAACCTGGCTATCGCCCAGACGAAGGTAGCCTTCCTGGATCGACACCCCCTTTTCTGAGGCCTCGCCGTTCAGATCCAAGCGGCCCTTTTCCCTGCCTCCGGGACCATTCACCGACAGCTGGGCTCCAGCGAGGTCGACCCGCAATTGATTGGGGCCTGGCCCCGTGGCCTTTGCCTCGAACTGATACCGCAATTCGGGAATGCCGCGCAGGGGCACCGGGACCTGGACCTCGCCATTCGTGATGCTGAGAAAATCCAGACGGAATTGAGGCAGGGGGCCAGTTCTGGGTGGGCGGTCTTTGAGTTTGATGGAAGCCAGGCCTGCCTCCGTCAGACGCAGGAGGGGTTGTTCGATCCGCAGGGAGTGGATGCGGTGAGTCGTACCCAGGAGGGACCAGAGATCCGCCTGGACTTCAATCCGTTTCATCGTGAGCAGATCCCCGCCCAGGCGGACATCGTGGAGCACCAGCGATCCAAAGGTGGGATGGAACTCGACCTGCCCGATGGAAAGGGACAACCCCGTCTCGTCCTGGACCGCGGCGTTGACCTTGTCCAGGGTCCAGTGGAACACCACCGGTCGAGTGACCAGCCAGGGAGCCACCGTGAAGACACAGGCACCGGCCACCAGGAGGTAGGTTACGCGGCGAACCCACCTTCGGCCCCAGAGCCGCTGTACCGCGTCCTTGGCAGGGTGCCAGGGCATCAGTTCTTTTCGCCGCAGTTCGGGCAGACCACGGCCATCCGGGGCAGTTGCCGGTAGCAGAAACGACAGAGCCTGGACTGGGTGGTTGCGCGCAGGGTGGGGTGAGGCCCGGAGTTGGAGGAGGACAGTACGGCAGTTCCAAGGGGGCGGGTCTCCCTGGCGACGTTCTCCTTCAGGCGGCGCAGGGCTTCCAGAAATGCCTGGGCGGAGAGGTACCGCTCTCCGAGATTCACGGCCAGGGCCTTCATCACCACTTCCGAAAAAGC
>PMJK01000184.1 GCA_003158505.1 Holophagaceae bacterium
CGGATGACCCGGTGGCAGGGGATCAGGTAGCCGATGGGGTTCATGGACAAGGCCGTGCCCACGGCTCGGGAGGCGTTTGGAGCGCCAATGGCGCGGGCCAGGCCTTGGTAGGACGTGACCCCTCCTTCTGGGATGGTCAACAACCCTTCCCAAACCTTGGTCTGGAAGGGGGACCCCTTCAATACCAGCGACAGGGGCCGCGAGATGGTGCCCCGCATCCGCGAAACGACCTCGGTGGCAAAGGGTTCGGTCTGGCGCGAATCCTCGACGAGCCGGGCTTCCGGCCAGCGGGCCTGGAAGGTGGCCACGGCCGTGGTCCGATTCTCGGCTTCCAGGAAGGAGAGCCCGCAGAGCCCGCGTGGGGTGATGGCGAACAGGGCCTCGCCGAAGGGGGTGGCATGGATGCCCCACTGGATGGTCAGGCCTTGGCCCGCCCGCTTGAACTCACCGGGTGTCATGGCCTCCAGGCCCAGGAAGAGGTCGTGCAAGCGCCCGGTACCGGACAGGCCGAGCTCCAGGCTGGTTTCCATGAGGCTGCTGGAGGTCGCGAGCAGGGCCTTGGCGCGGTTCAAGGTGAGGCACTGGAGAAAATCCTTGGGGGTCACGCCGGCCCAGCGACGGAAGAGACGCTGGAAATGGAATTCGCTGAGGCCCACCTGGCGCGCCAGCTCCGACAGGGACGGCTGTTCATGGGCATGAGCCTCGAGATAGTGGATGGCCTGTTCCACGCGGCCGTAGTCACTTCCACTCATGGCCTGCCCTCCGAAATGTTCCCCAAAACTCCCTTCACCGCGGAAATGGTGGCCGCGACGTCCGCCTCGGAGGTCTGCCAATTGCAGACAGAGATCCGCATGCAGCGCCGGCGGCGCCAGGTCGTCCCCCCCACGAAGGCACGACCCGATTGCACGATGCCGGCGATGACCCGGTCGGTACGGGCATCATGGTCCGCCTCGGTGGCCCCCGGTGAAGGGTCCGGAAACCGGACCAACCCCTGGTTGATTTGGGGCTCCCACATCATCTGCGCACCTGCCAGGGCCCCGATGCCAGTCACCAGGCCACGGGCGTGCCGGCAGCAGCGCTCGACCAGTTCCCGGATGCCGTTCCGGCCCAGTTCCCGAAGGGCCGCATAGGTGGCCACACCCCGTCCCCGCCGGGACCACTCCACGTTCCAATCGAACGGATCCCGCGCTTCCTGGGCATGGACGAGGTAGCTGGCCCGGAGGGACATGGAGGCCCGGTGCGCCCGAGTGTCCGCCACGAAGGCGTAGCCGCAATCGTAGGGGACGTTCAGCCACTTGTGTCCATCCGTGGCCCAGGAGTCCGCCTGCTCGACCCCCTTGAGAAGATGGCGGTACTTGGGGCTGGCGTTGACCCAGAGGCCGAAGGCCCCATCCACGTGCACCCAGGCGCCCTGGGCATGGGCGAGGGGAATGATCTCCTCGAACCGGTCAAAGGCTCCGATGTTGATGTCCCCCGCGCAGAGCAGCACCAGGGCGGGTTCACCCGCGACGTCCTTCAAGGCCGCCGCCAGGGCCTCCGGCTCCAGACAACCCGCCGCATCCACGGCGAGGTTCTGGACGCACTCGCTCCCCAGGCCCAGGAACCGCAGCGTCCGCTCCATGGAGCCATGGACCTGGCTGTTGCATAGCACGTGGATTCGCGGCGCGCCCAGGAGCCCCTGCTTCTCCACGTCCCACCCGCGTCGCGCCAGGACGGCATTGCGGGCAGCCGCGAGGCAGGTGAAGTGGGCCATCTGGCAGCCCGTGGTCAGGGCGAAGCTGGCCGATTCCGGGAGGCCCAGCAGTTCCTTCATCCAGCGGCCGCAGGCTTCCTCGATGACGGCCTCGGCGGGTGAGCAGGAATACAGCGCGGCGTTCTGGTCCCAGGTGGAGGTGAGCCAGTCCGCGGCCAGCGCCGCAGGAAGGGAGCCGCCGATGACCCAGGCGAAGAAGCGGCCCCCGGCGGAACCCAGCAGGCCGCCCTGCACCCCTGCGACGAGCTCGTCGATCACCGTTCGGGGGGCCAGGCCGTCCTCAGCCAGGGTGAAGGACAGCCTTTCTCGCAGATCTTCCAGCGTGGCCGAGGCGGAAACCGGACCCTGCTCAAGCCCTTCCAAGTATGTCAACGCGTGCTGGAGTGTGGTTTCCAGCACGGGTTGGAAAACGGCTCTCGTGCTCATGGTGTCTCCTCGGCATGACCATCCCACGAGAAGGATCGAGCAAAGGCCTTGCCCCTACGACCCGATTCTTGCGGCGATTCACGGGAGGCGCAGCTCCCGGCGCTTCAGCCCGCGAACCGATCCGTCGCGGCCACGAGGGCTCGCGAGATGCCCGCATCATAGGCGCTGTGGCCGGCGTCAGGCACGATGACGAGGTCAGCCTTCGGCCAGGCCTTGGAGAGGGCCCAGGCGCTTTCGATGGGGCAGACCATGTCGTAGCGGCCCTGGACGATGGTGCCGGGGATGTCCTTGAGCTTGTCCGCGTCGCGCAGCAGTTGGGCCTCGTCCATCCAGCCCCGGTTCAGGAAGTAGTGGCACTCGATGCGGGCGAAGGCCAGCGTGGTGGCCTCGTCGCCATAGGAGGCGATGAAGTCGGGATCCGGGATGAGCTTGCTGGTGGCGCCCTCCCAGATGCTCCAGGCCTTCGCGGCGGGCAGGTTCACAGCCAGATCATCGCTGAGCAGGCGCTTGGCGTAGGCCTGCAGGAAATCGCCGCGTTCGGCCTCGGGAATCGCGTCCCGGTAAGGCTCCCAGGCATCGGGGAAGATGCGGCTGGCGCCCTCCTGGTAGAGCCAGTCCACCTCTCGCTGGCGCAACAGGAAGATGCCACGGAGGAGCAACTCGGTGACTCGCAGGGGGTGTTTTTCCCCGTAGGCGAGACCCAGCGTGGCGCCCCAGGAGCCCCCGAAGACCGTCCAGCGGTCGATGCCCAGGTGCTCCCGGATTTGCTCGATGTCAGCCACCAGGTCCCAGGTGGTGTTCTCGCGGACCTCGGCGTAGGGCGTGCTCAGGCCGCAGCCTCGCTGATCGAAGAGCACGATGTGGTACCGCTCGGGGTCGAAGTAGCGACGGTGCTTGGGGCTGGTGCCGCCGCCGGGTCCGCCGTGCAGGAAGATCACGGGCTTGCCCTCCGGGTTGCCGCTCTCCTCCACATGCAGTTCATGCAGGTCCGATACCTTCAGGCGCTGCACTTTGAAGGGCTCGATGGGCGGATAGAGCCAGCTGAGGGGATCCTTGCGAAGCGACATAAAGACTCCTCTCCTACACGAAGAACAGCGCTGCCGCCCCGGCGAGGGCCAGCAGGGTTCCGAGGATCGCATGGCCGCCGACCTTCTCCCGGAAGACGAAGTGGGAGACAGGCAAGAGGATGACGGGCGAGAGGGACATCAGCGTGGCCGCCACGCCCATGGGGGCCTTGGCGATGGCGATGAGGGAGAGCACCACGCCCAGCACGGGACCGGTGACTGCGCCGAGGCCGATGAAAGCCGTAGCCCGTCCATCGCGCATCGCTCCCAGGATGCCCCGCAGGCGGCCCGTGACGCCGAAGTAGAGGAGGAGGGCTGCCACGCCCGCTGTGACCCGGATGAGGTTCGCTGAGATGGGCGGGAAGCCTCCGGCCAGGCCGAACTTGCTGAAGATCAGTCCCACGGACTGGCCCAGGGCACCGCCGATGCCCAGCAGGATGCCCCTCCAGAGATGGGGATGATCCTCGTGCTCGCCCCCGCCCCAAACCACCCAGGCGATGCCGCCGAGCGTGACCACCATGGCGGCCACTTTGGGCAGGCTCAGGTTCTGCCCCAGGAACAGCCAGGCCAGCAGGGCGCTGAAGATGGGCGAGAGGGTCATGAGCAGCATGGCCAACCGCGCGCCGATGAGCACGAAGGCCTCGAAGAGCACCGCGTCGGCCAGGGCGAAGCCGATGAATCCTGACATGCCCAGCCAGCCCAGGCGGGCGCTGCCTGCGTGCAGGGGGAAGAGGCTGCCATAGACCACCAGGTGCACCAGGACCAGAATCACCCAGGCCATGAGCAGGCGCCCCAGGTTCACCGCGGCCGAGCCCACGCGGCGTCCGGCCACCGTGAAGCACACGGAATTCAGCGACCAGCAGAGGGACGTGAGAAGGGCAGCGCTTTCGCCGAGGTAGGTCATACGAACATCTGCAGGATCCCGTTGCTCATGAGCATGCCCCTGGCGCTGAGGCACACCTGGTCTTCCTTCCAGACCGTGAGTCCCTCTTTCTCCAAGCCCCGAAGCCGCGTTTCCCATGCGTCGCAGAGAGGTCGCAGATGCAGTGCCTCGGCCAGGGTTCGCAGGGCGCCCCAATCGACACCGCGGTGCATGCGCAGCCCCAGGAGCGGGATCTCCGCAAGGAGCTCGGCGGCATCCAATTCCTGGACATCGGGCTCGCCGCGTCCTTCGGTCCAGGCCGGGATGATCCCCGATTCGGTCCAGCGGCGGTTGCCGAGCTGCGAAGCTGCGCTGGGCCCCAAGCCCAGGTAGGGTCGGCGTTCCCAGTAGCGGGTGTTGTGGATGGACTCGGCGCCGGGGTGGGCGTAGTTGCTGATCTCGTAGGGTGCGAGCCCCAGGCGCGGCAGTTCCTCCTGGAGCGCCTCGAAGACATCCGCGACCTCATCCTCGCTGGGGAGCGTGAGCCGCCCCGCGTCGATCTCCGCGCGCAGGGGGCAGGCCTTGTCCAGGTCCAGCAGGTAGATGCTCAGGTGCTCGAGGCCGGTGCCAGCCAGGACGCGGGCATCCTCGATGACCTTGGACAACGATTGTCCGGGAATACCCACCATGAGGTCCGCGCTGCGGCGGCTGAACCCCGCCCGGGCCGCCAGATCAAGGGCTTCCAGGGCCTGGGCCGATCCATGGATGCGGCCCAGGCGGGCCAGCAGCGCGTCATCCAGGGCCTGCACGCCCAGGCTGATGCGGTCCCAGCCTAGGTCGCGGGCCTGCTGGAGCCAGGCCAGGTCCACGGTGCCGGGATTGGCTTCGAGGGTGGCCTCGGCCAGGGGCGACAGGTCGAAGGCCCTGCGGAGCGTGGCCGTGAGTGCCGCCAGTTCTTCCAGGGACAGCAGCGAAGGCGTCCCGCCACCGAGGTAGAGCGTATCCACGGCGGGTCGACCCAGGGCCGTGCCCCAGGTGCTGATGTCTGCCAGCAATCGCCGGTGAGTGTCCGGCTGGAGGCTGCGGTCCCGGGTGGTGGTGAAGGAACAGTAGGTGCACCGATCCACACAGAAGGGCACATGAAGGTAGAGACCCAGGGGCTCCGCCAGAGCCGCTCGTCGGCCCGAAGGCAGCCAGCTCTGGAACTCAGGGGTCAACCATCACCTGCTTCATGACCGCCCGCAGGGTTCGCACCTCCAGCGGGAACCGCCAGGGCGGCTGAAGGGGGTCCGCCGCCTGTTCCAGGGCCTGGTAGCGCTGCTGCAGCAGCCTTTGATGGTCGGGTCGGAGAGCCATGCCGGTCCCCAGATGCTGTTCAAGCAGCTCCAGATTCTGGCGGAGCCGCACTGCCTGGTGATGGTACAGGAAGACATTCAGGACCAGATGGCCAAGCGCCAGCCCCAGCATGAGAAAGCCCGCGACCAGGGGGGCATGCAGGCCGGGGCGGAGACCGATGGCCAGCCACCATCCCAGCAGCCCCATGAGGGCCACCGTCAGGACCGGTGCCACTGGCATGGCCCGCAGGCCATGTCCCCAGAGGCAGTCATTGATCAGGGAGTCGGCTACGGCCTCGAGGGTCCCGTGGTCGCCCTCGCTGCGGGCCTTGGCCAGGCGCTCGTCCAGAACACTCCAGGCCTGCTGCTGGACGGGACTGAGCATCACCTGGCGGACTACCTCGGTGGGACCGGCCCTGCCCGGCTCCACCGCCGGGGGCGGGGGAGTTGCGAGGACCTCCGCATCCGCAGGGGGCGGCGTGTTGGTGATGTGGGTCTGACCGGCCGCATCCCGCCAGTAGTAGGTGCGCGGCGACGCCTGCCCCAGGAGGGCCAGGACCAGCAGACCGGCGATCACCGTCACTGGAAAGTCTCAGAAATGAGCATCGAGGGCCTCGCACCAGAAGTGGTAGATCATCTGGTGGACTTCCTGGATGCGCGCCGTGACGGTGGAGGGCACCACCAGGGCCTCGTCCATGAGTCCGGCCAGCTTGCCGCCATCCCGCCCGAGGAGGCCCAGAGTGCGGACGCCTAGCTCCTTGGCGGAGGCCACGGCGCGGATCACGTTGGGGCTGTTGCCGCTGGTGCTGATGCCGATGAGCAGATCCCCGGGGCGGCCCAGAGCCTCCACCTGGCGCGAAAACACCTGATCGAAGCCGTAATCGTTGCCGATGGCCGTGAGCGCGGAGGTGTCCGTGGTCAGGGCGATGCCTGCCAGGGCCCGCCGTTCCTTGACATAGCGTCCGCTGAGCTCGGCGGCCAGATGCTGGGCGTCCGCGGCGCTCCCCCCATTGCCGCAGACCAGGATCCGTCCTCCCCTGCGGAGCCGCTCGGCCATGTCGTCCGCCTGGGCGACGATGCGGTCCATCTCTTGTTCAAAGAAGGCCTGCTTCAGCTGGATGGAGGCCTGGACATGCTGGAGGAGGAGTTGTTTCATGGCAGCGATTGTGACAGGAATTTCAGCCCAATCTTCCGGCCGACGCTGGCAGACTGCGGGAAGCCCTGCCATCGACAAGGTGTGGATCCCATGGAATGGATTGCTCTCCAGCACGCGCTCTTATCCCATCTCCCGGTGGCTACCGGCCTTCTGCTCCCATGGGCGCTGGTGGCTTCCCAACGGCCAGGACGGGGCATCCGCCCCTGGTGGACCGTGGCGCGGTACCTGGGATGGGCCGGGATCCTCGGGACTCTGGGCGCCTTTCTGAGCGGGTTCGCCAAGGGCAGGCTTTCTGCCCTCCCCCCGGCCCACCGTCTGCTTCCAGCGTTCTTCTCGGGCTCGGGGCCGGATGTGCTGCTCTTTCGGCATGCCCTTGTGGGCGTTGCATCCCTGCTCGTGGGGATCGCCGCCCTCTGGGCCATGAACCGCCGCCGCAAGGATCATGAGAGCCTCGGGTTCCTGGCCCTGGCGCTGGGATTGGCCTGGTGTGCCTTCCTGCTCGTGGCGGGCGAGGGGGGATACCGCCTGGCTCACCGTGGGGCCAAGGCTCCGGTGCCCGCATCACCCAATTCCACCGCTTCGGCGACCTCTACGCCTTCTGTACTCTGGGTCGTGCGAGATCCTGAAACCGATCTGCCCGTGCGCGCCCTGGATTTTGCGTCTCTGGAACCCATCTATCCGGATCCGGTGCGGTCCCTGGCCCACGGCAGCCGCTGGATTCGCACCTGGGCCAGCCCCGAAGCCGCTGCCGCCTACCGGGCCGGAGAGCCGCTCCCGCAGGGGGCCTTGGTGGTGCTCAGTTCCGCGGAGGACCGCTGGGGTCGACCCGGGCCCGACCCCGGTCCGCTCTACGCGCTGGAGATGAAGGCCTCGGGTCCTGCCTTCACCTTCTATTGGCCACGCATCCCCATGAATGACCGCCGGGAGTTCGGGGGGGATTCCCGGGTCTACTGGCGAGGCTCCGATGTCCACTTGGACGCCTGCCGTACCTGCCATACCGCCGGCATGGCCGATCCCTCCAAGCGCAGCCGCTTGCGGCCCAAGAAGATCGTGCTGGACGAATGAAGGGGCCGTGACCCTAGGCTATTCAGCCTCGACCAGGACTTCCCGCGGTTTGCCTGCGCCACGATCCGGGCCGATGATGCCCTCCTCTTCCATGCGATCGATCAGGCGGGCGGCCCGGCCATAGCCGAGGTTCAGCTTCCGTTGGAGCAGGCTGGTGCTCGCTTTCCGGTCCCGTCTCACCACGGCGAGGGCGCGGGCGTAGATGTCGTCCACTCCGGCCATGTCCGCGTCGTCGAAGAGGGCGGTCTCTTCCTCGGTCTCCATGGCGCTGATGAGGGCCTGGTTGTAGTCGGGCCGCCCCCGTTCGCGGAGCCAGGTGACGAGGCGAAGGGTCTCCTCTTCACTGAGGAAGGGCGCATGGATGCGTTTCGGATGGCTGGCGCCATTGGGCAGGAACAGCGCATCCCCCGCCCCCAGCAGCTGCTCGCCGCCGCTGGCATCGAGGATAGTGCGGCTGTCGATCTTGGTGCGCACCCGGTAGCTGAGGCGGCTCGGCAGGTTGGCCTTGATGACGCCCGTGACCACGTCCACGCTGGGACGCTGCGTGGCCAGGATCAGGTGGATGCCCACGGCCCGGGCCTTCTGGGCGATGCGGGCGATGCTGTCCTCCACTTCGCTGCGGGCGACCATCATGAGGTCGGCCAGCTCGTCGATCACCACCAGCACGTAGGGCAGGGGCTCCAGGATCGAGGGGCGGTCCGGCCAGCGGGGGTTGGGTGTCCGGTCGCTGAGATCCATGGAACCGCCCGCATCCGCGATCTTGGCGTTGAAACCCTTCAGATCTCGCACGCTCAGCAGGGCCAGGCGCCGATAGCGGTCCTCCATCTGGGCCACCACCCACTTGAGGACGCGGCCCGCCTCCTTCATGTCCGTCACCACCGGGGCCCAGAGGTGCGGGATGTCCTCGTAGACCCCCAACTCCACCATCTTGGGATCCACCAGGATGAGTTTCACCTCGTTCGGCAGGGCGCGCACGAGGCAGGAGCAGATCATGGCGTTCACGCCGACACTCTTGCCGCTGCCCGTGCTGCCGCCGATGAGCAGGTGGGGCATCTTGTTGAGGTCGGCCACCACGGGCCTGCCCGCGATGTCCTTGCCCAGCGCGAGGTGCAGCAGGCCGCCCGCCTCACGGAACGCGGGGCTGTCGATGACCTCCCGGAAGGTGATGATCTCGCGCTTCGGATTGGGCACCTCGATGCCCACCAG
The DNA here is from genome assembly GCA_003158505.1 of Holophagaceae bacterium. Classification (GTDB taxonomy): domain Bacteria; phylum Acidobacteriota; class Holophagae; order Holophagales; family Holophagaceae; genus Geothrix. The sequence continues at coordinate 8,867 of PMJK01000184.1, forward strand.
GTTCTTGCCGGGGATGCGATCCATGCGCACGGCCTCGGCCTGCAGGGCCAGGGCGAGATCCTCCTCCATGCCCAGGATGCGGGAGAGCGGGATGCCGGGGTCCGGCTGGAATTCGAAGACCGTGACCACGGGGCCAGGCTGCATGCCGGTGATCACACCCTTGATCTTGAATTCGGACAATTTCTGTCCAATTCGTTCCTTGATGGTCTCCAGCACAGCCAGATCGATCTTGGCGTGCGCGCCCGGTAGGTCGAAGAGCCGCCGGGGCGGCAGGCTTTCGCGCTCGGCCGGGGCGGGCTTGGGTGGATCTGGAGGCAGCGGCGGGAGTGGTCTTGCGGGTGTGGGCTCCGTCATCGGAAGGGGCGGCTGGACACTCTCGCGCCCGAAGCGGTCTTTGATCACCTGGGCGCGGGCCAAGGTGGGCTTGGGTGCAGGCGCCGGGGGAGCCTCCGCCAGCAGTTTTGTCCGGAAGGGGGTAGTGGGCCCGGTTCCGGTGGCCAGGGGACCCGAGGCGGGAAGGGCCTGGGCCTCGAGGATGGCCGAGGTCGCATCCAGATGCATGGACTGGATGGGAGGCAGCAGGTCTTCAGCCTTGATGAGCGGCTGCTTCTTCCGGGCGTCGGCGGTTTCCAGCTCGGCTTTCAGGAGGGCCTCCCGCTGGCCTTCGAGGGCCTGCTGGCGAAGGGCCAGCGACTGAAGGGCGGCCACATCCCCGGCGTCGATGTCGGCCTGATGCGGGTTGCGTCCCCGCAGGAAGGGCCGCTTCACCATGGTCAGAAAGTGCTGGAAGCCCTTTGCCGGCATGGGCTTCATCCAGGGCCAGGCCCTTTCGCCGAGCCAGCGAGTGAGCAGGCGGCCCAGTCCGCGGGTCAGTGCAGGCGCCAGCACGAGGGCGCAGACCAGCACCAGGACGGCCAGCAGAAGGGGCAGTCCCACCGGGCCCAGGAATCGGCGCTCCAGCGGCCAGACCGCGCTGCCAAGCCAGCCCCCCCAGCGGTAGGTGGGGACCCCCCCCTCAGGAAGCCCGGTCCACACGCGATCGCCGAAAGCACCGAGGGCAGTCCAGTAGGACAGCGCGAGTCCCAGCCAGGCCAGGCGGCCGGGCCACTGGCGACCCTCGCGGGGCCAGGCTTCCCAGAGCAGGTAGGGCGGTACGATCCAGGCGCCCACGCCCAGGAGGGTCTGCAGCAGTCCGGCGAGGGTGGCGCCCACGGTGCCGCAGAGGTTCTGCACCGCCGCGACGGTGGCTCCCTGGGTGAAGGGATGGGGATCCAGGGGGTGGAAGCTGCCCAGGGAGAGAAGCAGTAGCAGGGCCGCGAAACCCAAGCCTGCCCTCAGCATCCAGCGGCCGACCCCCTGCAAATCGCCTCCATGGTGTGAACCCACAGTGTAGCCCAGCGGCCACGCCTTCAGCGGGTGAGGGGTCCGTTCAAGAGGGCCAGCCGCTGATGCGGATCCCAGATGGGTTTCCCGAGGTCGCGCAGGATGGTGCCGGCGGATACGAAGGTCCAGCCCTCCTTGCGGGCGCGGTCCATGAAGGCGCCAAGGCCATCGGTGGGACGGTCGCCCAGTGCCCGCGCCGAGCCCAGGTGCATGAGCACGATGAGTCCGTCGCCGTCACGGCCCAGGCGCTGCTGGAGCCGCTGGACGATGGCTTCTCCGGTCCGGTAGAGCCGACGGTCCTTGGAGGTGGCCCAGTCAAGAGTGTCGGCCCCCTCGCTCCAGCCGACGTGGCGGTAGCCCAGTTCCTCGGCCCAGCGGCGGATTTCCGCCGTGTGCTCGCCGTAGGGGGCGCGCCAGAAGGGGTCCATGGGCCGCCCGAGGAGGCGCACCAGGGCCGAGTCGGCCTCCAGCAGTTCGCGCTGCACACGCTCCCGGGTCCACTTGGGATCGCGCTTCATGCCCGGAGCGAAGTGGGGATGGTTCATGGTGTGGTTGCCCAGTTCGTGCCCCTCCGCCGCCATCCGCTTCACAAGAGCCGGGTACCGCTGGATGAAGGCGCCGGTGAGAAAGAGGGTGGTCCGCACGCCGCGGGCCTTCAGCAGATCGAGCACCTCGGTGGCGACCTCGGCGCTGGAACCGCCGTCGAAGCTGAGCATCATGCGCTTCTGTCCCCCGGGACCCCGGGTGAGATTCAGGGCCTCGCCCATGCCGGGCCAGGGGGTGGCGGTGCCTGTCAGTGGGATCGGCGTGGTCAGCGATACGGGAGGTGGCATGGGGTTCACGGGCCGCGGCACCACCGGGTCGACCAGGACCGGGACCAAGGTGGACGCGCGGCGGGGCACCTCCACGGGGACGGCCGCGCTGGGCATAGCAGCGGTGGTCCTGCCCGGGATGGGGCCGACCGGAAGGTACCGCAACCCTGCGCCAGTCCGGGTTTTCGGGGGCGGTGGTTCCGGAAGGGGCGCGGGTGGAGGGAACGGCCTGCGAAGCGAGGCTTCAGCGGGCTGCCGCGATGCTTGTCCTCCGGGGTTCGCCTGGACGGGCAGCTCTTTCAACCGGGTTTCGGCGCGGGCCTTCGGGGCGGCGGGCCGGGGGATGGATCTGGATGTGGGATCCGGTGTGGCGGCCGGTGCGGGTTCGGGCCTTCGGGCCAGGCGAGGGGCCACGGGTGTGGCTTTCGGATGTTCCGCCGGCAG
>PMJK01000183.1:0-10858 GCA_003158505.1 Holophagaceae bacterium
GTGACTCACCGCCTTCAGCATGTCGTAGAGCACCAGCAGGCCCACGGTGACGCCCGTCAGGGCCTCCATCTCGATCCCAGTGCGACCCTCGCAACTCACTTGAACCCGGAGCCAAGCGCGGCGAGTACCAGGCTCCCAGTGGTGGGCCACATCCACCGCCTCGATGGCCAGGGGATGGGCGAGGGGGATCAGGTCTGAAGCCCGCTTGACGCCTCCCACCGCGCCCAGTCGGGCCACGGACCAAGGGTCTCCCTTGGGACCTCCGCCCTGGGCCAGAGCCTTGGCGGCGGGTGCATCCAGTTCCAGGTAGCCTGCAGCCACGGCTACTCGGCGGGTGACGGCCTTGGCGGACACGTCCACCATGGTCGGACGGCCTTCAGGATCCAAGTGGGTCAAGCCGGCCATAATCACTCCGAGATTGGGCTATCCGTCGGGCTTCGCCTGGCGGGTAGCCGGGGGGCTCCGGGGGGGACTTCGCGAGCGACGCGAGCAGGCGGTCCCCCCCGGATCATGTCAATCACTCCAGGCCAGGAGGATGTCGCGCAAGGCTGCGGTATCCGGGGCATAGGCCCTAGGGCCACAGGCGGCCAGGGCCTCCTGGGCGTAGAAACCGTGCCCCACGGCCAGGCTGGGTACCCCGGCGGCCTTGGCCATATCCAGATCGAAGGGGGTGTCTCCCACCATGAGGATGTCCTCGGGTCCCAGTCCAGTCCGGGTCTGCATCAGCTCCAGTGTCTCCGGGTGGGGCTTGCCATGGGTGACGTCATCGGGCGTGATGACGGGATCAAAGAAGGACTCCCAGCTGAACCTGGCCATCTGGCGCATGAGTGGCACCGTACGCTTGGAGGTGGCCACACCCATGCGCTGGCCGCGGGCCCGCAGCTCCTCCAGCAGTTCGGGAATGCCCTCAAAGGGCCGAAGCATGTGCTCATGTTCAACATGGCCGAAGCTGCGGTAGGCCCTCAGGACCGTATCGCCGTCCAGGCCCAGCGGATCGAAGGTATTCCGGATTCCCGCCTCCACCGGCAGCCCGACGTACTTCAGCCATTCCTCCATGACGGAGCGGGGCTGGCCGAGGGCGTTGAGGGCGTGGGCCATGCCCGCCTCGATGAGGGGGCGACTGTCCACCAGGGTGCCGTCGAAGTCCCATGCGATAAGTTTCAAGGAAGCCTCCCTGAGTGCCATGATCGCATCGGTCAGGCGGAGGGCAGATGCAGGGCCTGGAGGAAGGTGGCCTCGGTGGCCTTCCGGAGCTCCTCCACCACCGAGGCGGGCACCGGTGAATCGACGGACAGGACAACCATGGCCTCGCCCTTCTTCGCCCTCCGGCCCAGGCTCATGAAGGCGATGTTGATCTCGTGCTGGCCGAGCACCGTGCCAATCTTCCCGATCATGCCGGGGCGATCCATGTAGCTCAAGAGAAGCATGTGGGGCTCAGGCAGGAAGTCCATGGCGTAATCCCGCAACCCCACGATGCGAGGCGTGCCCTCGAACAGGGTGCCGGACACGACCCTGGTGCCCCAGGCGCCCTCCAGCGTCAGAGTGATCAGGTTGGAGAAGGCTCCGCCCTGGGTGGTCTTGTGCTCCTCCACCACGAGGCCCATGCGCTCCGCCACGAGGCTGGCATTCACCATGTTGACCGGCTGATCCACGGCCCGATCCAGAAGGGCGGCCAGGCCACTCACGGTCAGGGGCGAGCAGTCGTGGGAAGCGATGGCGCCGCTGAAGCCGAAGGTGACTCGGTCCAGGTTGCCCTTCATGAGCTGGAGGCCGAACTCGCTGAGGATAGCCATCAGCTTGAAGTAGGGCCGCATCTGGTCCATGACGGCAGGGTCGAAGCGCGGCAGGTTCACGGCGTTCTCCAGGGGGGCGCGATCCAGATAGGCGAGGATCTCCTTGGACACGTCGATGGCCACATTCACCTGGGCCTCCTGGGTATTGGCGCCGAGGTGGGGCGTCACCACCAGCCGTTCCTGGGCAATCAGGGCCTTCATCAGGTCGGAGGCGGGCGGTTCTTCCGAGAACACGTCCACCGCGGCCAGGCTCACTTTACCGGTCTGGAGGGCGGAGAGCAGCACGGGTTCGTCCAGAATGCCGCCCCGGGCCACGTTCAACAGGATCACCCCATCCTTCATGAGGGCCAGCTGGTCGGCGCCAATCATGCCGCGGGTCTCCTCGTTCAGGGGAGTATGCACGGTGATGATGTCGCAGGACCGGCAGAGTTCCGGGAGATCCACCAGGTGCACGCCGAGATCCTGGGCCCGCTTGGCGCCGACGTAAGGGTCGCAGCCCAGCACCTCGCACTCGAAGGCCTTGAGCCGCAGGGCGACGCGACCCCCCACCTTGCCCAGACCGATGACCCCGGCGGTCTTTCCCTTGAGCTCGACCCCCGTGAATTTGGCGCGCTTCCACTCCCCGGACTTCAGGCTGGCGTTGGCCGCGGGCACATGCCTGCAGGCGGCCAAAAGAAGGGCCAGGGTGTGCTCGGCCGCACTGTTGGTATTGCCCAGTGGGGCGTTCACCACGATAACGCCCCTGGCGCTGGCGTAGTCCACGTCCACGTTGTCGATGCCGACCCCGGCCCGGGCCACGATCTTCAGATTGATGGCAGCGTCCAGCAGGGCCTTGTCCACGGTGGTGCCGCTGCGGGTGATGATGGCGTCGTACTCACCGATGCAGCCCAGCAGGGCCTCCTTGGAGAGCCCCAGGCGGATGTCGAGGTGAATGCGCGGATCCGCCCGGAGAAGGGCTAGACCCTCGCCAGTCACCTCGTCGGTCACGATGATCTTCATGGGGACTCCACCTTCAGGTGCGGGTGCGTTCATGGCGCGAAGGGAATCCATCACCATAACGGTGGAAGCCCCGGGAGACAAGGAGAGATGCCCTAGACATGCCGACCATGGGGCGTCGATTGCAGACCTGCGGTAGAATTAAACACAATTTTGGAGTCAATGGAATGACCGAGGCCAGACGCTGGAATCTTCTGAACACACTCTTCCTCACGGGGACCCTCGCCTTGGCGCTGGTGTTGGTGCCCTGGCGCCTGGCCGCCTCTGGGCTGCGCTGGAGCGAGGCACTGGTCTTTCTCACCATGACCTTCGCCATCGGCACGGCCATCAGCGGTGGCTACCACCGGCTCTTCAGCCACCGGGCCTACAAGGCCACTTGGCCCGTGCGGTTCCTGTTCCTCTGCCTCGGCGCCGCAGCCTTCGAAAACTCGGCCCTCAAGTGGTCCAGCGACCACCGGGTGCACCACCAGCATGTGGACACGGAGCAGGACCCCTACAGTATCGGCCGCGGGTTCTGGTCCGCCCACTGGACCTGGGTGATGGAGGACAAGTCCCTGCCCCTTGCGGGCGTGGCTGATCTGGAGAAGGACCCGCTGGTGCGCTGGCAGCATCGGAATCACTTCCTCATCGGGGCCGTGGTGGCCACCATCCCGCTGTGGATCGGGTTCGCCACGGGCAACCTTCTTGGGTACTTCGTGTTTGGTGTGGCCCTCCGCATCGTGGTGACTCATCACACGACCTTCTTCATCAACAGCGCTGCCCACATGTTCGGCAGCCGTCCCTACACCGATGCCAACACGGCCCGGGACAATTGGCTGCTAGCCCCGATCACCTACGGCGAGGGGTACCACAACTTCCACCATCAATGGCAGTGGGACTACCGTAATGGCGCCCTCTGGTACCAGTGGGACACCACCAAGTGGCTGCTGAGTGTACTGGGCTGGATGGGGCTGGTGGGCCAGTTCCGGCGCGTCCCCGGCGCGGCCATGACCCGGGCCCGGCTGCACATGGAGGAGAAGCGGCTGCGCGAGCGCCTGAGCCTGGCTAGCCCTGGAATTGCCACGCCCATTCGGGCTCGCCTCACCGCGGCCCGCATGAAGCTCGACGTTGCCCTGGCATCTCTGCATGACCGGCACGAAGCCTGGGGCCAGAAGAAAATGGAGTGGCGGGCCAAGGGGATAATCAAGGCCGAGGCGTGGCGAGAGGCCAAGGCGGAGTGGAAGATGTCCCTCTCAGCCCACCAGGCTGAGCTGAAGGCCGCCTGGACGGAGTGGAAGGCGGCCCAGCTCGAAGTCCGCACTGCCCTCGTCTATTCCTGATTCACGGTTCCTGGTTGGAGGTGGTTCATGCGTATCCTTCCATGGTTTCTTGCCGTGTCCATCCTGGTGGCGCAGACTCCCGCTGCCCTCCCCGAGGCTCCGCTGTCCCAGGGGGAGCGGGATCAAGTCAACCGGCTGCTGGCCGAGTCCAGCCAGGGTTTCCTCAAGGCCATCGAGGGACTGACTCCGGCCCAGTGGACTTTCAAGTCCGCGCCGGACCGGTGGTCGATCCAGGAATGTGCCGAGCACATCGTGACCGTGGAGCAGGTGGTGGAGAACCAGGTCATTGCGAAGGCTTTGGCGGGCCCGCGGGAACCCCTGCGGCGCGCCGAGGTCAAGTTCACCGATGCCTTCCTGATCGCCGCCCTTCCTGACCGAAGCCACAAGGCCCAGGCTCCGGAGATGGTGGCCCCGAAGGGACGCCTGGCCACCCGGGAGGCCGTGCTGGCGGCCTTCGGAGCGAACCGCAAGGCTCTTGTGGGGCAGTTGGAGGGAAGCCACTTGGATTGGCGCGCCCGGTTTGGAACGCACCCGTTCTTCGGCGCCCTCGATCTGTATCAGTGGGTGCTCCTCGCCTCGGGCCATACAGCGCGCCACACCCTGCAGATCGAGGAAGTGAAGCGGTCGCCCGGTTATCCCGCCACGGATCCCTGACCTGGCGTCATACCAAGGGGTTCGGCCCCGCCGCCAGGGCCCCAGGCGAAGCCTCAGGGGCCGTGGGATACTGACCCCGTTCGACCCGTGGAGGATTCATGGCTCAGTTCGATCTCATCGTCATCGGCTCCGGCCCCGGCGGCTACATCGCCGCCATCCGTGCCGCCCAGCTGGGCCTGAACACGGCCCTCGTGGAGAGGGATCCGCTGCTCGGCGGCACCTGCCTCCATCGCGGCTGCATTCCGGCCAAGACCTGGTTGGAGACCGCCCATCGTTTTGAGCAGATGAAGGTGGCCGATGACTATGGCATCGATGGCGTGGAGACCAAGGCTCTGAAGCCCAACCTGGCCACCATCGTCAAGCGCAAGGGCCGCATCGTCCTGAAGAACGCCAAGGGCATCGAGTTCCTCATGAAGAAGAACAAAGTGACCGTGCTGAAGGGGTTCGGGAAGCTGCTGGGCGGGGGCAAGGTGCAGGTGGAGGGTGAAGTTCACGAGGCCAAGCGCATCATTCTGGCCACGGGATCGGCTCCCAAGCCGATCCCTGGCCTGGAGACCGACGGTCAGCGGGTGCTCAACAGCGACCACATCCTGGAGATGACCGAGCTGCCGGAGCACCTGGTGATCCTTGGCGCAGGGGCCATCGGCGTGGAGTTCGCCTCGGTGTTCAGCCGCCTGGGTTCCAAGGTGACCCTCGTGGAGTTCATGGACACGATCCTCCCCCTGGAGGATCAGGACATCGGCCTTGAGCTGGCCAAGATCTTCCGGAAGTCCTACAAGATCGATGTGCGCACCAAGACCAAGATCACCCGCATCGAGAAGCGGGCGGATGGGGTGGCCTGCTTCCTCGAAGGTGAAGTCCCCGGCGAGGTGGTGGGCAGCCACCTGCTGGTGGCCGTGGGCCGCGCGCCCTTGGTGGAGGGCATCGGGCTCGAGTTGACCAAGGCTCAGGTGGACCGGGGCTGCGTGGTGATCGACCAGTTCATGCAGACCGGCGAGCCCGGCCTCTATGCCATCGGCGACATCGTGCGCACGCCCTGGCTGGCCCATGTCGCCAGCGACGAGGGCATCGTGGCCGCCGAGCACGCGGCCCAGAGCCTTGGCAAGGACGTGCATCCCCATCCGGTTCCTTACAACCGCTTCCCGGCCTGCACCTATTGCGATCCCGAGGTGGGCACCATCGGGCTTAGCGAGGAGGCCGCCAAGGCGAAGGGCTACGACGTGGAGGTGGGCAGCTTCCCCTTCGCGCCCATGGCCAAGGCCAATATCATCGGCGAGCCCCACGGCTTCATCAAGATCGTGGCCGACAAGAAGTACGGCGAGATCCTCGGCATCCACATCCTCGGCCCCAAGGCCACGGAACTGGTGGCCTCCAGCGTGGCCCTGATGGGCGGCGAGTACACGGTCGACGAGTTGATCCGCACCATGTATCCGCACCCAACCTTGAACGAGGTGTTCCCCGAAGCGGCCCGGGCGGTCTATGGGCGAGCGCTGAACATGTAGGGGACCCTGCCCGGCCGGATCAGCACCGCGCGCAGAAATGCGGCGGACCGGGCAGGCGCGACAGGCCCGCCAGGGCCAGCTCCCAGGCCCGCACCGGGCCCCGGAAGGCGGCGATCTCTGGAGTGAGCAGGTGGAGGGCATGGAGCGTCGAAGGGTCCTCGGGCATGGGAAGGATGGGTACGGGCATTCCCGTGGCTGTGCGAAGGGCGGCCCGCAGAACCTCTGCCAGGGGCGTGGCAGACGGTAGCACCAGGGGTGGCACCCGCAACTCGGCCCCATCGGGCAGCGGCACACCAGACCATAGATCCGTTTCGAAGCCGCCATGCTCCTCGTGATCCGGAGCCTCCCGCCACTCGGGTCGACGGAAGATCATCTTGCGGCGGTCCTTCTCCCAGTCCGCCAGGAAGGCTTTCAGTTCACCTTTTTCCAGGGGCCCCATCGGCGCCTTGGCAAGCGGCACGGGGGTCGCCCGGCGAATCCGGCCCGGCAGCCGCCGGGCCAGCATGGGCTTCCCTCCCAGCCAGGGCAGGCCCACATCCAGGGCCGCCACCAGGGCGCCGATGCGGCGGCGGTGCAAGGTCAGGGCTACCGCCAGGTCGCATCCCGGAAGCGGCACCAAGGCCAGGAGGTTTACCTCAAGCCCTTCGGCCTGCACTCGTTCGGCGGCCTCCAGGGGTTCCAGCACCTCCGCCGCACCCCGCCCCAGCACGGCCACCTGAGGCAGGCCATGCCCCTTGATGCGTTCGACCAGCAGCAGGCCCCCTTCCATGCCGCCAGCCGCGCCGCTGAGCAGCGTTCCGCCCAGTTCTGCGGTCAGCTGAAAGGCGGCGGGGTGCATCATTCAAGCCGCTCCGTCACCTTCTTGTCTTCCAAGCGCAGGGTGAAGGAGGCAAGTACGGGGGCGGGCATGCCTGAATGGTAGCAGTGGCCAGGAGGACCGCTCAGTGGCCGATCAGGATCCAGAAGGTGGTCCCATCCTGACCGGTGTCGAAGCCCACTCGTCCATGCAGAACGCCCTCGCCGAAGAGCTTCATGGCATAGGTGCCCAGGCCGCGTCCGACGGTGCCCTTGGTGCTGAAGGACCGCTGGAAGATGCGGCTGCGGATCTCCTCCGGAATCTCCCCAGGATTGTGGACCTGGAAGCGAAGAGACGGACCTTCCCGGTGGGCGGAGAGGGTGATGGTCTCGCCTGTGACGGAGGCCTCCACTGCGTTCACAGCCATGTTCAAAACCACGCGTGAGAGCAACTCGGGGTCGGTGTGGATCACCTCTTCCGGACTGGGGAGGATCTTGACGTTCCGCTCCCGGGCCAAGGCGTGGCGATCCAGCAGATCTCCCACATCCCGGAGAATTTCCATGGGCAGTATGGCGCGTACTCGGGGCTTCAGCTCCCCGTGTTCCGCCTGGGCCATGGCCTGATGGCTCTTGAGTTCCCGGTCCAGCAGGTCCGTCAGATGAGCCAGCTTCTGGGCCACGCTTTTCGAACTAGTGACACCCGAGGCGAGCAGGTTGGCCCAGCCGCGGATGCCCTGCATGAGGTTGGCCACATCGTGGTAGAAGAGGCGTTCCAGGGCGTCGCGGCGCTTCACGGCACTGAGGTCGTGAAGCACCACGGCGATGAACCGGTAGGGGCCGACCTCCAGGGGACTGGCCACGATCTCGAACTCTGCACTTTCAGTGAGATCCCCATGGCGCAAGGTGAGAAGGCATTCGGAGTGGATGGCCTCTCCCGTGCGCTGGGCCTCCAGCACGGCCAGGACGGCCCCGCAGTGGGCACAGGTTAGGCTGGTGCCACATCCACCAGGACCTTCCGGCACATGGACGCAACCGAAGAGTTCACCGGTACGGCGGCCCAGGGGGGACCCATCTTCCGGATCGACCACATCCATGACGCGGTCATTCGTGGCGAGCACCTGCCGGTGGATGTCGAGGATCAGCACCAGGCCATCCAGCGCATGCATCAGGAAATTTGCCACAGGATGCTGGAGGCAGGCTTCGGCTTCCTGCCGCAGCTCATCCGGGGTGGCGTACTCGGCGGGCGCGAAGAATGTGGTATCCCGGGGCTCCCGGTCGGACGATTCCGCAAACGCCATGTGGGCTCCCGTGTAGGTGGGGACCTTGCTGCCTGAACTAACTATCGGCGGTTTTCCGCTCCTGATGAGTGAATCCCTGGGTCCTTCCGCTTCCGGTCAGGAAGGCCGGGAAGGAATGTGAGTGCTGCGCTGGTGCCGACCGGAGCGCAGGCCCGATCCCGGGCCTGTCCAAGATGCGGCCCAATCATTTTTGGGGATTGTGGACCTAGCGCAGCGGACCTAGCTCCCGTGGCGCCCTAGTCTGTTGACCCAATCAACTTGCTGCGGCCGCCCCCACCAGCGTCATAGACGAGGGAGCCGCTCGCCGCGAAGTCTCGGAAGACCTGGATGGCCTCTTTGGTCAGTATATGGTCGACGACCTCGATGCCGCGCTTCTCCAGTTCGAGGTCCCACTGGGGATGGATGGGACCTTCATCGAATCCCGTGATGGTTTCGAGCTCCGGTCCACTCCCCGCGATCAGCAGGGATTTGACGCCGGACCAGAGGGTGGCGCCGTAGCACATGACGCAGGGGCGCCAGTTGACCACCAGTTGGTAGGCCGGCCGGTGCGGCTGGCCCAGATCGAAGGTCCCCAGCAGCTGCTGAGCCATGGAAAGCGCCGTGACTTCGGCATGGGCCGAGGAACAGTTGGAGGGGACCACGCGATTCACCCCGATGATGACCCGCTTGCCTGTATCTCGTTCGAACACACCGGCCGCGAAGGGGCCTCCCGTGCCTCTTTCGAAGTTCAGTCTCGAGAAGTGGATGACCTGCCTCATCCGTTCTTCCAGTGAGGGGATGATCCCCGGCAGTTGGCGGTTCTCTTCGATGGCCCAGTCTGGCAGCGAGATTGAAAAGTCCATGGGAGTGCCCTCTTCCTTCGGGAGCATCCGCCCTCCCGGTCTTTGAGAATGATCAGGCTTGAAGCATCACGCATATCAAAAGGCTATTCTTGATTTCCGGAGGACGACATGGACCTGGGGATTCGGGGCAAGGTGGCGATGGTGGCCGCCGGCAGCAAGGGACTGGGACGGGCGGCGGCCCTGGCGCTGGCGACCGAAGGTTGTGCCGTATCCGTCTGCGGACGCGACCCGAAGGCCCTGGACAAAGTGAAGGAAGAACTGGAAACCCTGGGTGCAACCGTGGTGGTGGTAGCGGCAGACGTGTCCCAGGCCGAGGATCTCCGCCACTGGCATCAGGCCACGGAAGCGGCCCTGGGCCCCGTGGACATCCTCATCACGAATACCGGCGGGCCCAAGGCCGCCATCTTTGCGGATCTGTCCGATGGCGATTGGGCCGCCGGGGTGGAATCCACACTGATGAACGTGGTGCGGATGGCGCGTCTCGTGCTGCCTGGCATGCGGTCGAGGAGGTGGGGACGCATCGTCCACATCACGAGTCTGGTGGCAAAACAGCCCTATCCCCTGCTCACCATCAGCTCGACCCTGCGGGCGGGACTGTCGGGCTTGACCCGCATCCTCGCCATGGAGACCGCCCGTGATGGCATCACCGTGAATGCGCTGCTTCCAGGTCACGTGATGACCGATCGCCAGGCCCACTTGGCGGAGGTGAAATCCGCCGTCGATGGCATCACCGTGGCCGAGCATCTCGCCCGGACCGCGGCGTCCATTCCCGCGGGTCGCATCGGGAACCCCGAAGAGATCGGGGCCGTCATCGCCTTCCTGTGCAGCGTCCCCGCTTCCTACCTCACGGGACAGAGCTTGCTGGTGGATGGCGGATTGGTACAAGGCACTTTCTAACGCAGAAACGCCGACCCAAAGGCCGGCGTTTCTGCGCCGGGACCAACCCTAGCGCTGGAACCCGCTCACCGTCTCGAAGTAGTGCGCGAAGGCCGCCATGCCGCCCGACGCCTGCTCCCAGTCGTAGTTCTCGTTGGGGGCGTGGTAGCCGTGGCTGGGGAGGCTCAACCCGAGGAAGAAGACCTCGCAGCCCAGGATGTCCTCCATCGTCTTCACGGCGCCGATGCTGCCGCCTTCGCGGGTGAAGGAGCAGGGCGCGTTGAAGGCGAACCGGTAGGCGTCCTTGATGGCGGCGGCGTAGGGCCCGATGACGTGACCCTTGAAGGGCGCCAGGCCGTGCTCCTCGTGGATTTGGACATCGGGGAACTGCTCGTTCACGAACGTGCGGATGCGGGCCATGGTCTTGGCCTCGTCCATGTCCGGCACCAGGCGGCAGCTCAGCTTGACCTCGGCCCGGGGTGGCACGGCGCTTTTGATGCCTGGGCCCGTGTAGCCGCCGACCACGCCATGCACCTCCATGGTGGGCCGTCCCCACACGCGCTTCATGACCTTCATGGGGTCCTCGGTGCGCATGCCGGTGATCATGTGGTCCTTCTTGAAGGTCTCCACGCTGAAGCCCGCATGGGCCCACTCCTCGAGTTCCTGCTTGGAGGGCTTCACCACCTCGTCGTAGAAGCCCGGGATCTTCACCTTGCCGGTCTCGCCGTCCATCATCGCGGCGACCACCTTGATGAGCTCGGCCAGGGGATTGCGCGCCGCGCC
>PMJK01000183.1:10887-32736 GCA_003158505.1 Holophagaceae bacterium
AGGAAGTGGATGTTCAGGGGCACGCCCGCACGGCGGGCCGCCAGGGCCCCACAGAAGGCCGTCACGGCAGGGCCCTTGTCGTCCGTGCTGCCCCGGCCCCGGTAGGTGTCGCCATCCACCACGAACGTGAAGGGCTCCGCCGTCCACTCGGGTTCGTTGGCGGGCTGCACGTCCATGTGGTTGTAGACGGTGATGGTGGGCAGGCTGGGATCCTCGCCGAACCAGCCGTGGATGAGGGGGTTGCCGCTGGTCTCCAGGATCTCGGCCCGGCCGCCGTGGCGCTCGAAGAGCGACCGCGCCGCCTCGGCCACGCGGCGCACATCGCCCTGGTGGGTCGGGTCAGCGCTGATGGAGGGAATCTCCACCAGGGTCTTCAACTCCGCCTCGAAGACCCCGCGGCAACCGCTGGCGAATTGGTCCAGGGCCTCGCGGGTGAGAAGGGAAGGATTCATGGTTGCTCCGGGAAGGGAGACCATGATGCCACAGAGCGAAGTGTTGTCTATAAATGGAGCTACGGGGCGCCGATGGGATCAGGCGGGGGAGGCCCCCGCCACCTTCAGTCCCGTCCACTCGGGCTGTCCAAGGGCCAGGTTGAGATTCTGCACGGCCTGGGCGGCCATGCCCTTGCCGAGGTTGTCGAGGGCGACCATCACGGCGGCATGGCCATGCCGGGCGGCCATGCCGAGGTCGGCGAAGGCGCTGCCGGTGGTTGCCGCCACCCGGGGCGATCCATCCACCACACGCACAAAGAAGCGATCCTTGTAGAAAGCCTCGTAGTGGGCCCGCAGGGCCCCTACCTCAATTCCCGCAGGAAGCGGGAATTGAGCCACAGCGAAAATGCCCCGTACCATCGGCGCACTTTGAGGGACGAAGCTCAGGGGCGCTTCCCAGCCCTCCGCGGCCAGCGTGCGCAGCACCTCGGCCTCATGCTGGTGACTCAGCATCTTGTAGGCACGGAAGTCATGGGCGCGGGAGGGGTGGTGGGTGGTGTCCGAGGGAGCCGCGCCGGACCCTGATGAACCTGTGGCGGCGGTGACCGCCACGAAGGCCGGCTTCCATGCGGCGAGGGGCAGCAGGGCTAGTTGCAGGGCCGTGGCGAAGCAGCCCGGGTTGGCGATGCGCTTGGCGCCCCGCATGCGCTCGGGCTTCCAGTCCACCAGACCGTATACCCAGGTGGGATCCAGGCGGAAGTCCGCGGAGAGGTCAATGACGATGAGGCGCTCCATCAGGCCGTGGGTTTTGCCCGCGGCCTCGAGGTCGGGCCACAGCTTGGCCAGCTCGCCGTGGGGCAGGGCGGAGAAGAGCACGGGGGCCTGGCTCTGGGCCAGGGCCGCCCAGTCCGGTGCGGCCTCGAAGGTGCCTTCCACCAATCCGCGCAGGTTCGGGTGCTGGGCGTAAAAGGGCTTGCCGGCATGACTACGCGCCGTGCCCCGCAGGGTCTTCACCGCCGGGTGGGCGGACAGCCAGCGCAGCAGCTCGCCCCCGCCGTAGCCGGAGGCACCGAGAATCAGGACATCCACCATGGTCATACCTTAGCTGCGATCTTGGGTTCGATGAGGCCGAGCACGAACTTGCCGAGGGCATCGGCGTCGGCGCGGGCATTGCGGGCGGGCAGGCCGAGGGTGGCGACAAACCGCTCGCCCACCCGGTTATCCGTGGCGGGGCCCGCGATCAGGTCAGCCTGGATGCCGAAGGTGGCCTTGAGGTGGTGGACGCCGCCGGCCGCCCCCACGGGATCGTTGGCGCAAAGGATGAAGGCGCCACTAAGGGCCTTCAGCTCGGCATCCTCAAGGATGGCCTGCACGCCGTATTCGCCCATGATGCCATCGCCGGTTTCGGCCACGATGACGTCCACGCCATGGGCCGCCAGCTCCGAAAAGATGATGCGGGAAACACCTGCGGCGCTGCCCGCATCCGTGCACACGCTGCCCGCATCCGTGAAATCCAGAGCCACCTCGGCGCCGTAGTCCCGCATGGCGAGCGCATCGCGCATCAGGGATACGCCCGTGAGCTTGCAGGCGCCCACGCGGTAGCCCGCGCGGCTGAGCTGGCGGATGGTGGCGCAGGCAGCGGCGGTCTTGCCCGAGTTCATGCAGGTGCCCGCCACGTAGACCACGGGGCAATGGGGGGACAGTCCTGTGCCCTTGAGGGCGCCCATGCGGATGTGGGCGGGCTGGCCCGCCCGGGACTGGAATTCAGGAAAGACCAGCACCTGGCCCAGCACTTCCATCTCGAAGGGTTTGCCTACATCCGGGTTGTGGGAGAGGCACTGGCCGATGACGCCACCCATGTTCAGCAGGTTCACCGAGTCGCCAACCTTCAGGGAGGTGGGCAGGACGCCCTCGTAGCCCTGGAGGGCATTGCGGTGGCCCAGGGCCCCCACGAGGATGTCCCCGTCATGCAGGGTGCTCATGCGGCCGTGGGGATCCTCCAGCTGGTTGTAGGTGGTCTTCTCGCCCCTGATCTGGCAGGCGATGACCGAGCCCTCCTCCAGTAGGATGTCGCTCGACAGGGTGAGGGTCCGGCCCAGCCGCAGGTTGCGGGTGACCGAGGCGAGCTTATCGACGTGGATGCGCATGAGGTGCCTCGGGGTGAATCAGTTGCCTTTTGCTTTGAGGGTCAGGGTCTGCTGGACGCCGAAGATCTTGGCGAAACCTGCGGCCTCGGCGCCGGTCCAGAGGCGGTTGGCTTCGCCGTAGGTGGCGATGCGGGGATCCATCAGGGAGTATGGCGACTGCACGCCTTCCACCACGAAGGCGCGGGGATGGAGGGTGATACGCACCTCACCGCGGACGCGGTCCTGACTGGATTCGAGGAAGGCCTCCAGGTCCCGGGCCAAGGGATCAAAGAAGTGGCCCTCATGAAGCAGGGAGCCGTAGAGGTTGCCCAGAGTTTCTTTCCAGAAGAGCTGCTTGCCGCTGAGGACCAGTTTCTCCAGCTCCCGGTGCGCCCCGATGAGCAGGTGCGCGGCCGGAGCCTCGAAGCCCACGCGGCCCTTGATACCGAGGATGGTGTCGCCCAGGTGCACGCCGCGCCCTATGCCATAGGCGTGGCCGAGGGTGTTGAGCCGGGCGATGAGCGCGATGGGGTCGCTGGCGGTTCTGTCGAGCGCTACCGGCACGCCCTGGTCGAAGCTGATCACGAGGGTCTTGGGCGGCAGGGCGCCGATGACGCCGCCCGGGAAGGCGGCCTCCGGCAGGGTNNGTCCAGGAATCCAGAGTTTCCCGGCCCCCGATGCTGGTGCCCCACATGCCTTCGTTGATGGAGTAGTCCCTGGTCTTTTCCGGGAACACCACGCCGCGCTCGGCGCAATAGGCCATCTCCTCGCCCCGGGACAGGCCCAGGTCGCGGATGGGCGTGAGGATCTCCAGATCCGGCGCCAGGGCGCGGAAGGCCACATCGAAGCGCACCTGGTCGTTGCCCGCCCCGGTGGAGCCGTGCGCGATGGCCGTGGCGCCCATTTCCTTGGCGAGCTCAGCCACGGCCCGGGCCTGGCAGACCCGCTCGGCAGAAACGGACAAGGGGTACATCTGGCCGCGGAGCACGTTCCCGTAGACCAGGTAACGCAGGTAGCCGTCAAAGAGCCCGGCGCGGGCATCCACGGTGGTATGGCTCAGGGCGCCCAGCTTCGGCGAGGCGGCCTCGATGCGGGCCAGCTCCCCGGCCGAAAAGCCGCCGGTGTTGACCGTTACCGTGGCCACGTCGTAGCCCTGCTCCTTCAGGTAGAGCACGCAGAAGGACGTATCGAGGCCGCCGGAGAAGGCGAGGACGGCGAGCTTGCTCATAGGAGACCTTTCATCAATGCAGAAAAACTTTGGTGGGAATATCCAGTGTTCAGTTCGCCCACAAGGCCTCCTCCGCCTGGGCGTGAATTACGCCCTTGGCTTCAATCCATGTACGAGCAGCAGCGAGGTCGGCGGACAATGCCTCGAGGCCCAGGTTGCCGGCGCCGCCCAGATGGGTGGCCGTGAGGGCCGCGCGATCCGGGGCGAAGGTGCCCTCCTGGATCTGCTGCGCGACCTTGCGGTAGGCCTCGCGGAAGGGCATCCCGCCCTGCACGTAGACGTAGGCCTGGTGGGCGGCGTAGAGCTCGTCCGTGCTGGCGGCGGTGGTGGCCCCGGCCTCCACTTCCAGGGCGGGGACCAGGCGCGCCAGCACGCCGAACAGCTCCTCCGCCTGCCGCAGGCCCAGGATCACGGGTCGCTTGAGCAGTTGCAGATCCCGGTGGTAGCTGGAGGGCAATCCTGAGGCGATCTGGTCCACCAGGCTGGCCGTGCCCCGCAGTTCGCGGCAGCGGCCCCGGGCCAGTTCCACCACATCGGGGTTCTTCTTCTGGGGCATGATGCTCGAGCCCGTCGTGAAGGCGTCCGGCAGCTTGAGGAAACCGAATTCCTCGGTGCTGTAGAGGGAGACGTCCCATAGGAACTTCTCCAGCACCCCACCCGTGGAGGCGGTCCACTGCAGCATGGCCACCTCATGGCGGCCGCGGCTGTTCTGCACGTCGATGGGGCTGCGCTGGACCTTGGAGAAGCCCAGCAGCTTTGCCGTGAGTTCCCGGTCGATGGGCAGGGGCACGCCGAAGCCCGCAGCCGACCCGAGGGGGCAGCGGTCCAGCCGCTGGTAGACGGACTGCAGGGCCTCCAGTTCCTCCAGGAGGCCTTCGGCGAAGGCGGCCGCCCACATGCCGAAGGTGCTGGGCATGGCGCGGCGCAGATGGGTGTAGCCGGGCAGGGGGATGGACTGATGTGCCCGGGCGAAGGCGACAAAGGCTGCCGCCAGGTCGGATACCCGCAGCCCCAGACGAAGCAGGGCGTCGCGGAGGTAGAGGCGGAACGCGAGGATCACCTGGTCATTCCGCGAACGGCCGAGATGGATGCGCTGGCCCACGGCGCCCAGGCTGCGGGTGAGATCGGCCTCGATGGCGGTATGGCAGTCCTCCAGGTGGGGCGGGATGGGGAAGGCGTTCTGCCGGGCCAGATTCGCGATGCGCTCCAGTTCCCGGACCAGGGCAGCGGCATCGTCGGCGGCCAGCAACCCCGTGGCCGCGAGCATCTTGGCGTGAGCGGCGCTGCCCAGGGCGTCGAAGGGAAGCAGGACCAAGTCCGTGTCCGGGTCCTCGCCCACGGTGAACCGGTGGATGGCCACATCCAGGGGCAGATCCTTGGCCCAGAGCATCGGGGAATCCTCAGCCGGTGCAGACGCCGTCCGGGATCTAGGGTCAGCCTTCATGGGGCACCTGCAGCTTGAAGAAGGCGGGGACGAGCCGGGCGTAGAAGGCCGCGCCCGCTTCGAGTTCGGGGAGGGTCAGATACTCGTTGGGGCTGTGGCTGCGAAAGGTATCGCCGGGGCCAACCTTCACTGTCGGGATATCGCCGAGCAGGGCCCAGTCCGAGGTGGTCGCGGAACCCACCGGGCCCGCCTTGCCCGCGGCCTGGAGGGCGGCGCGGACGATGGGATGGGCGGGGTCCGTGCTCTTGGGCAGGTAGCGCTTGGAGTGGATGACCACCTCGCTTTCAAGCTGCCGCTGGAAGGCGGCGGCCAGGGCATCATGATCCTGCTCAGGGCCGGTTCGGAGGTCGATGAAGAACTCGCAGGCATCCGGCACCTGGTTGTGCCGCAGGCCGCCTTGGATCAGGGTGGCCTGGGCCTTCTGGGAACCCAGCAGCGGATGGATGGGGAACTCCATGGCGGCGACGCGGTTGATATCCCGGGCGGCCTTGTGGATGGCATTCTCCGCCCCCAGCATCTGGGCGTTGGCCACGTGCCCGCTGTGGCCCCGGGCCGTGCACTTGAGCACCAGCAGGCCCCGCTGGGCCGCGCAGATGCGCAGGCCCGTGGGTTCGCCCACTGCGGCACCATCGAGGGGGCCCAGCTGATCGAGGATGGTGGTGATGCCCTTGCCCCCGGTCTCCTCCTCAGCGGTGAGGGCGACGACCACCTCGCCATTCAGCTCCTCCTTGGACAACTCGAAGGCCGCGAGCAGGATGGCCGCCACGCATCCCTTGGCGTCGTTGGCGCCGAGACCCTGGAGCCGAGCGTCGTGCCAGACCGGAGTGAAGGGATTCCCCTCCCAGCCCGCGCAGGGGGGCACAGTATCGAGGTGGGAATTGAGCAGCAGCCGGGGCCCACCCTTTTTGCCGAAGGTGAACCAAAGGTTGGAGCCTAGGCGCTGGACCTCGAAGCCTTTCGCGGCCACGAGATCCTGCACCAGGTCCGCCAGGGGGCCTTCCTCGCCGGAGATGCTGGGCGTGCCGACCAGGAGGGTGATGAGCTCGGCGGGGCTCATCCGNNGGCGCCAGGCCGCTCACCAGGTGGACACTCTGGACACCCCCCTCGATGGCGGCCTTCACTGCGGTGATCTTGGGCCGCATGCCGCCACTGATGATGCCCTTGGCCTCGAAGCCGGCGAGCTCCTCCAGGGTGGCGTGGGGGATCAGGGAGGAAGTCTTGGTGACATCCTTGAGCAGGCCCGGCACCGACAGCAGGATGAACAGCTTCTCCGCCCCGATGGCCGAGGCCAGGCTGGCGGCGATGGTGTCGGCGTTGGTGTTGTAGATGGTGCCGTCCTCGCCGCCTGAGAGGGGCGCGACCACGGGCATGAAGCCGCCCTCGAGCAGGTGGTTGAGTACGTGCGGATCCACGGCGTCAATGTCGCCCACCAGGCCGAAGTCCACCAACCGAGGTTCCGTGGCGCCGTCCGGCACCACAGACACCGGGGGGCGCCTGTGGGCCTTCACCAGACCGGCATCCAGGCCCGTGAGGCCCACGGCGGGGACGCCCGCCGCCTGGAGTTCGGCGAGGAGATCCATGTGCACCTGGCCCGCGAAGACCATCTTGGCGGCGTCCAGGACTTCGGGGCTGGTCACCCGCCGGCCCGCGACCTTCTGAACGGGGATGTTCATGGCTTTGCAGACGGCATCCAGCTCAGAACCCCCGCCATGCACCAGCACCACGCGGATGGAGAAGGACCACAGAAGGGCCAACTGCTCGCAAAGCGCCTTGCGGGTCTTGGGCTCCGTCAGCACCTCACCGCCCACCTTCACCACGAAGGTCTTGCCCCGGAACAGGCGGACGTACTGGGACGCTTCCTTGAGGGCGGCGTAGGGATTGGGGGAAAGCGGCATCATGGACTCCAGGCTTCGGACTACGAAAGCAGGCGGTGGATCGTGGCCCGCTGCACGTGGAAGCGGTTCTCGGCTTCGTCGACCACGCGGCTCCAGGGCCCGTCGAGGACGCTGTCGTGGACTTCGAGGTTGCGGCGCACCGGCAGGCAGTGGATGAAGATGGCCTCCTTGGCGGCCTTCTGCATGTGGGCGGCGGTGGGCATCCAGGCGCTGAGATCGGCCATGGGCGCGGCCTCCTGGCCGGATGAGGTCGAAGGGCCCCAGGCCTTGGCATAGACCGCGGCGCTGCCCTCCAGGGCCGCATCCTGGTCGTTCGTATAGACGATCTTCCCGCCGGTGGCTGCAGCATAGGCCTCGGCCTCGGCTCGGACTTCGGGGGCCAGTTCGTAGCCCTTGGGATGGGCCACCCGGATCTCCGCCCCGCAGGCGGCGGCGGTGAGCAGGAAGGAGTTGGGCACGGCCTTGGGCAGGGGCTTGATGTGGGGCGCCCAGGTGAGGGTGACCGGCACCTTCGTGCTGCCGTGGGCCTCCTGGATGGTGAGCAGGTCCGCGAGCCCCTGGTGGGGGTGCTCCCGGGCGCTCTCCATGCTCAGCACCGGCACCGTGGAGAAGCGCCGGAAGGCGTTGATGACGGGGTCGAGCTCGTCCGTCGCGTCGCCCTCGCCGCCGCTGAAGGTGCGCACGGCCAGCAGGTCCACGAAGCGACCCAGCACAGGCACGCCTTCGCGCACATGCTCCTGCCGGTCGGCATTCATGATGGCGCCGTCGCGGTCCTCCATCTTCCAGCTGCCTGCCCCCACTTCCAGCACGATGGCGTGGCCGCCGTGGCGCAGCATGGCCGCCTCGAAGCTGGCCCGGGTCCGCAGGCTGGGATTGAAGAAGACCATGCCGAGAATGCGGTCCATGAAGATGGCACCGGGCTTCTTGAACTTCCACTTGGCTGCCTGGGCGAGGACCTCCTTGACCCCCGCAGGGCCCAGATCCGAGATGCGGGTGAAGTGCTTCATGGCTGCTCCGGCACGAAGGAATGGATGGCGGTGATGAGCGCGAGGAGGGCCCCGTCGCTGACGTTGAGGGGGGGCATGAGGCGTAACACAGTTGGATCGCCCGAGCCACCCACGAGAATGTTCCGGGCCAGCAGGTGCTTCTTGAGGGCGGCCGCGTGGGCACTGCGGAGGCCCAGCAGCAACCCTTCGCCGAGAACCTCATTGACGATGGAGTCTTTCAACTCCTTCCGAAGTCGCGCAGCGGCTTTGGAAGCCCGCCCCATCAAGCCTTCCGCCTCGATCACCTCCACCGTGGCCAGCAGGGCGGCGCAGGCCAGGGGCCCTCCGCCGAAGGTGCTGCCCAGGTCACCACCCTTGAGCTTCGAGGCTACCGCCGCTGTCATGAGCAGGGCCCCCATGGGCACGCCCGAGGCCAGGCCCTTGGCGGAGGTGATGAGGTCGGGCTGCACACCGTAGAACTGGGCGGCGAAGGGCGTGCCCATGCGCCCCATGCCCGTCTGGATTTCGTCGAAGATCAGCAGTGTCCCCGCAGCGTCGCACTTGGCGCGCAGGGCCTGGAACCACTCCCGGGAGGCGGTCTTGATGCCGGCCATGCTCTGGATGGGTTCGACGATGATCCCAGCGATGTCCGAGAAGTCTGCTGCGTCGAGTGCCGCGAGATCGCCGAAGGGCATGCGCAGGCAAGGCACGAGTTGGTCGGCGAAGGGCTCCGTGATCTTGGGGTCGTCCGTCACGGACAGGGCCAGCAGGGTGCGACCGTGCCAGCCCCCCTCGAAGGCCGCCAGCCGCTTCCGACCCGTGAGCAGCAGGACCATCTTCAGGGCGTTCTCGTTGGCTTCGGCCCCGCTGTTGCAGAAGAAGACCGAGTCCATGCCGGCGAAGGCCGTGATCTGCGTGGCGGCGCGATCCCGCACGGGCAGGGTGGCGGCGGCGGAATAGAAGAGCAGCGTGGCGGCCTGGGCTGCGATGGCCTTCACGACGGCGGGGTGGCTGTGGCCCGTGGCGCAGACGCAATGGCCGCCGTAGAAGTCCCACCAGGCCTGGCCATGGTCGTCGAAGACCCGGTCCCCCTCGCCCCGGACGAGCGGAAAGGGATAGGGCGCGTAGGTGGGAAGCAGGGCGGGGATTGAACTGGCAGTCGACATGCGGGGATCCTGAGAACGGGCGCAGGGAAGATGCATGGCCCAGCGGCAGATTGCATATTATGCGCGTAATCAACCGAGCTTCAAGAAAAAATTAAGGTAAATTCGGCGCTTTGCGAAGATGAATCTTGTTGATTCATGCAATTTCATGCATCATCCATGCATGGACCTGGATACCCTCATTCTCGAGCTGTTGGACGGCTCTCCCATCACCGACCAGGGCGACCTGCTGGCGCGGCTCGCGGCCAAGGGGCACGAGCTGACCCAGTCCACCCTGTCCCGGCGACTGAAGCGGCTGGGGGTACATAAGGCCCATGGCATCTATCGACGCGCCGAGGCAGGCACCCAGATCCTGCCGGGGGTCAGCATCACCGAGGCCCCGCCCAACCTCCTGGTGCTGCGCACGGCCCCGGGCTTCGCCCAGGCCCTGGGCCTCAGCATCGATGCGGATCCGGTGCCCGGGCAGATGGGGACGCTGGCCGGCGACGACACGGTCTTCGTGGCCGTGCTGCCCGAGCGGCGGGCGGACGTGAAGGCCCACTTGCTCCGAGTGCTGGCGGCGCGCTGAGGGCGTCCTGTCCTACACTCGAGGGATCCTTTGGAGCCTTTCATGGATCGTTTTGGAAGTTCGAAGCTGCGCATCGGCTGGGTGCTGGTGTGCCTGTTTGTCACCGGTCTGGTGGTCATGGCCGTCAAGGGGCAGCAGGGGGAGGGAGGGTCCCAGATCCTGCTCTTCGGCACGGCGGTTCCGCTGGGCGCCGATTCCCTGCGGTCCTACGCGCTGGGCAACCTGCAGGGGACCATGTACTGGGCCGTGTCCCTGGTGATGTTGTTGGGCGCCTTCGGTCCCGTGAGCCAATGGACCGCTGCCGCCGCCCGTGGCGAGCGGATCAAGGGGTTCTTCGTGGGCACGGGCCTGGGTTTCGCGCATGGGTTGTTCCTGTCCCAGGTGGCGCTGGTCCCGGTGTGGGCCCTGAGCTGGCGGCTGATCGGCGAAGCCTGGCCGCCCGAGCTGTTGCGCGCGGACCTGCTCGGGTTGCTGCTGGGCCTCCAGATGCTGCTGTGGGCCGTGNNTGCTCTCGCGGCTGTTGAAGTCCAGCGCAGGGCTGGCGCTGCTGTTGACCCTGCTCCTCCGGGAACTGGGGCCGCGCCTCAGCTTTTTCCTGGATTTCGGCCAGGATCTGGGCTGGAGCGCGGCCCAGGTGAAGGTTCTAGAGGTGTTCGTCCGCCTGCTGCCCATGGCCCAGCTGCCCTCGGATCCGTTCTCACCGCTGGCCCTTCCCCTCTCCATCGGCGGACCGCTGGTATTGGGCGCCCTGGCCATGCTGCTTCCGGCGGGGAGTCGAAAGTAGCCCGATGCGGTTGCGGCTGAGCCCGTTCCTGGCGGTGATCCTGCCGCTGTGCCTGTGGGCGCAGAGCGCCCAGGATCCAGCGGAGCTTCGCCAAAAGTTGGCGGCGATCCAGGGCCGCCTGGGCCAGGTGGATCAGCAACTGGCTTCGCTGAAGAAGCGACGCAAGGGCGTACTGGTAGAGATCCAGGGCATCTCGCTGCAGCGGGATCGTGCCAGGGCCCAGGTGGAGGGAGCCCGGCTGCTCCGCGATCAGGCCCAAAGCGAGGTAAAGGTTATCAGTCGGGAGCAGGCACGCATCCAGGGGGAGGTGCTGCGCCTTCAGGGAGACTTGCGCAAACAAGTGCGCTGGATGCAGGCCCTGGGCCCCTGGGGTGATCTCGGGTTCTACGTCACGTTCAAGGATCTGGAGGCTTGGCTGGTGCGCGGGCGCATGCTCGCCTGGGCGCGGCTGCAAGAGAGGAAGAAGCTGGATCAGATCCATCGGCTCCAAGGTGATCTGGCGGCGAAAGAGAAAACCCTGAGGGAGGTCCTTGGGCGACTGGCCTCCGAGGAACGGGAGGCCGCTCAGCTCCAGGCTGCCCTCCGGCTCCAGGAGGACAAGCTCAACAGCTTCCTCGATGGACTGCAGCAGGATGAGAACGCCCAGAAACAGGCCCAGGCCGAACTGGCCGAGGAGGCCGTGCAGCTGGAGCGCCTGCTGGCCGGGCTGCTTGGCAAGCCCAAGGGGGAGGCCTATGAAGCGGCGGTGGCCTTCGCCACCCTCCGCGGCGAGCTTCCCCAGCCCGTGGAGGGCGCCCTGGCTCAGGGCTTTGGCGAGCACTTGCATCCGCGTTTCCACACCAAGACCACGCAGAGTGGCTTGCTCGTCGCAGCCACAGCAAGCGCCCCGGTCGCGGCGGTGGCCGATGGCAAGGTGGTCTTTGCCGACTACTACCAGAGCTATGGGCCCATGGTGATCCTGGATCATGGGGGTGGCTGGTTCACGCTCTACACGCACCTGATGGGCCTCGACCTCACCAAGGGCCAGGTGCTGAAGGCCGGGGAGGCCGTGGGGGCCGTGGGTGACACCGTGGACGGTCCCCGCCTGGGTTTCGAGATCCGGCACCAAGCCCAGCCCCAGGATCCGCAGAAGTGGCTTAAGCGGAAGTACCGGTAGATTCTAGGCAAAGTAAGCTGGTCGCGGAAAGCGCCGAAATTCGCGGAATGCACAGAAAAAGCAGGAATGCTGTTGCCCTATTCCGCGCCTTTCGTGTTGGATTCTGTGTCTTCCGCGACCAGCTCTCGGAGCTTTAGCGGACCACGCTGCTGGCGTTGAAGAGCGGCACGTAGATGGCGAGCAGGAGGCCGAGGACGATGACGCCCATGAAGAGGATGAGCACCGGGCCGATGAGGCTGGTGACGGCGGTGGTGGCCTTCTCCACTTCCTGATCGAAGAAATCGGCCACGTGATCGAGCATCTCGGGCAGGGCGCTGCTCTGCTCGCCCACGCGGACCATCTCCACGGCCAGGGGATCCAGGACCTTCGCCTGCTCCAGCGCGAGGTTCAAGCTGCTGCCCGCCCGCACCTTCTCGGTGATGGTGAGCAGACCCGCCTTCATCCGCTCGCTGGGGCTGGTGCGCTGCACCACTTCCAGGGCCTGCACCACGGGCAGGCCGCCCGAGAGCAGCACGCCAAGGGTTCGGCAAAAGACGCTGGAATGGTACATGCGGTAGAGGGTGCCGACCTTGGGGACCATCAGCAGCAATCGCTCGGCCATCTTCCGTCCCGCTTCGGAGGTCGCCATCCAGCGGATGAGGAAGACCAGCCCGATGGCGCCGATCCCCTGGAGCCAAAGGGTGGAACTGATGACCTTCCCGGCGCCCAGGAGCATGCGGGTGAGGAAGGGCATCTCGATGTCGCCGCCCGCATAGAACTCCGCGAAGCGGGGCAGCACCACATTGAAGATCACCCCCAGGGCCAGGATCAGCACCAGCACCAGGAAGGCTGGGTAGAACAGGGCCTCGATGATGCGGCGGCGGCTGGTCTGAGCGAATTTCTGGAAGGACAGCCACCGGGCCAGGACCTCGGGCAGGGTGCCACTGCGCTCGCCGGCGACCACGTTGCTGCGGTAGATGGCGGGGAAGGATCCCGCCTGCTCCATGGCCTCAGAAAAGGACATGCCTTCGCGCACCAGCTCCACCACCTGGGTGAGGCTTCGGCGCAGCTGAGGGTCCTTGCCATGGCCGACCAGCAGTTCCAGGGACTGCAGCAGGGGGATGCCCGCTTTCAGGAGGGCCAGCAGCTCCTGATTGAACAGCACCAGGGATTCGGTTTTCAGTTGCGCCCGGGTTCGGAAGGCCGTATCGGTACGCGTGACTTCAAGGGGGAATCCCCCTTCGGCGAGGACTCGGGCGCGGAGGGCTTCCGCATTATCCGCCTCGAACTCGCGCACCAGCACTTCGCCGTTGGAATGGGTGAGTCGAACCGAGAATCGCATAGGCCTTCGAGGATACCGGAGAACCCAGGGCTGGGTGGCTGCGGTAGCCTCTAGGTGGAGGCTTCGTGCCGCGATTCCCCCTCTTCCTGATGCCGGCCCTCACGGTGGTTCTGGCGGCCCAGGTTCTACCGGCCCCGTTGCGGGTGGATGAGGCTCTGCCCGTGGATTTGGACCTGCGCGGGGTCGATCCGGCGGCATTGGTTCCCCGGGACAACCGGGACGCGACCCTGGTCGAAGCCGCTCGGCAGCAGTGGGCTCCCCTCGTGGCGCTCCTTAGGGACGCTCCCTCGATCCGCATTCGTCTGCCCCTCGGCGAGGCCCAGATCCCACTCCTCCTCGCGGCTGCCCAGGCACTGCGGGCCCAATCCCCGGGCCAGCGCCTCTACATGGCGTTTGATGCCAAGGCGGCCCCCATCCTGGACGAGGCGGCGTGGGGGGCGGTGGATGGCGGGGCCCTGGTCCCCTCCGACCTGAACCTCGATGCCACGGCCTGGAGGAACCAGCTAGCCCGGGCGCAGGAGACCTTCCCCGGGCGGCCCTGGACCCTGTGGCTGCCGACGGATCCGGGCGCCCAGGCCTCCACACTGCTAGGTGATGGAGGCCGACTGGTGGTGCCTGCGGGGGGTCCATCGGCCCGACTCGCCGGCCTGGTTCCCCAGGGGTTCGTGGAGGTCGAAGGCGGAGTGGGCGATCTCACCTTGCGCAACCGGGCAGGTGCCTCCCGGCGGTGGATCTTTGCCGAGGGAGTCTGGACCGGGGTCCCGCTGCCCAAGGACCGGACTGAGGTCGCCATCACCGCTGCAGATTCCTATGACGTGGGGGCTCTCTTGGCCAAGGTGCGCGCGGCCCAACTCCGGGGGCGGGCCGCCGTCCGGACCCTCCAGGCCAAGGCGGACCTGGACCTTCATATTCAAGGGGACCGGGGCCCCGGGGGCGACCTCGGCTTCACCTTCAGCTACTTCGAGCAGGCCGGGGACTGGCCCGAACTGCTGCAGAAGGAGGTGCGGTTCAACGGTGTGAAGGCCAATCTCACGGGGGAAGTGCAGCTGCCCCTCATCGAAAGCCGGCAGTCCGTTTCCCTGCCCGTGGCCCTCAGTTTGGCCGAGAGGTACCGCTACCGGGATGGCGGCCCCGCGGGAGCCGGACAGCGGCTACTTCGCTTCGAGCCCGTGAGCCCCGACCCCCTGGCCTATACCGGCGAACTCGAAGTGGAGGAAACCACCGGGCGGGTCCTCATCGAGCGGCGCGAACGGACGGACCTGCCCGGCATCGTCAAGAGTGAGCGGGAGATCCTCACCTACGGCGAGGTGGCGACCGGCGTATGGCGGCCTGTGGCGGTCAAGACCTTCGAGCGGTGGGTGAGCACGGGTGGGGTCGTACAGGTGCAGCGGCGCTTCACCTACCGGGACTTCAGCCTCAACAGCGACCATTTCCTGGCGGATCGGACGGCGGCCCGGGCCTCCTCGGCCACCATGCTCAAGGTGACCCCGGAAGGCGCCCGCTACTTCACGCGCCAGGGGGACGGTTCCCGGAAGATCGAGGAGCAGGCCAAGAGCAGTGGCCGGGCGCTGGCCGGCGTGGTGCTGGTGGACCCTGGGTTGTCGCCGCCGATGGCCGCCCTTCCTGGCCTCCTCTACTTCGACTACAACGCTTTCGGCAAGGGTGTCCAGGTGAACGCGCTCACGGCCGGCGTGTTCAACACCGCCAGCGTGGCCATTCCCCGGGGATTGGGGAGCCTGGATGTTGGCGCCAATGCCACGGCCCTCCTGCTGAAGACCACGGAGCGGCCGGTGCTGAACGGGAAGCTTTCGGATGCGGACGGGGTGGGCCGGCGCTCTGGCAAGGTGGGCCTGGCACTGGGTCAGGATCTGGGCCTCGGCTTTCGTCTGGAGGGCCGGACCGACTTCGAGTACGACGCCTACAGCGAAGGCGAGACCAAGTACCGCACACCCGGCTACCTACTGCCGCCTTCGGGCCTCACGGGCACCGGCACCCTTCAGGGTTCCTGGCTTTTCCGGGGCTTCCAGGTGCGGGGATTCTATGGATGGGGGAAGCGCCCGGAAGGCACCTACGGCATGGTCGCGGACCTCCAGTCCGTGCCCGAGGGGGGGGATTTCCGGCGCTGGGGAGGGAGCCTCGGCCTTGATCGGGAGGTGCAGCCGGGCCTCTGGTTCCATGGCGAGGCCGGCTGGGCGGGGGGCCATGCCTTCGACCGGTTCAATGCCCTGGATGTCGGCGGCCTGGGCTCGGCAGTCCACATCGCCGGCATCCGCTCCAATGCGGTCGCGGCGGATCAGGTGGCCTACGCGAAGACCAGCCTCGCCATCCCCACGGGGCCGAGTCTCCGCCTCACCATCAGCCTCGAGCATGCGGAGGCCCGCAGTCTGGACGACGGGAGGACCTACGGCCTGAGCGGCGTGGGCTTCACCGGAGATCTGCCAGGCTTCTGGTGGTTCACGACCGTGCGGGTGGACTTGGGCGTGGGGGTGCAGAGCGGCATCGCGGGTCTTACCTGCGTGAGCGGCTACGTGGCGCTGCTCAGGGTGTTCTGATGGTCTCCGCCGGATGCAGTATCCTGTCGGAGAGTCTTCCCCAAACCCGCGCGATTCATGTTGGTCATTGAGCTGTGCCACTGGCTCAGGGGGTTGCTCCTGATCCAGGGGGTTGGTTGCAGATGCTCGATGTGGCACTGGTTCTCATAGCTGCCTGTTGCTGGATCGGTGCCTCCTTCCTGTCCTTGTTCCGTCGGCTTGAGGAGCACTGGAGCCGCTGGCTGGGGATCACCGGGGCCCTGTTGGGCTCCCTCGGCGCCGGGCACGGGCTGATGAACGGGGTTCCCTCGCACATCGATTTCCCCTTCTGGCACGGGGCGGCGCGGCTCGAAACCGACGCCTTGTCGGCGGCGTTTCTGCTTCCCCTGCATTTGGTAGCGGGCCTGGGCGTGGTGTACGGGAAGGAATACTGGCCCCTGAACCACCCTCGGGGAACGGGTCGGTCGCTCCGGTTCCACTATGGGGTGCTCGTGGCGGCCATGACCTGCCTGCTGGTGGCCAGGCATGGTCTCTTGTTCCTGCTGGCCTGGGAGCTCATGGCCCTCTCAGCCTTCCTCCTGATCGGAACGGACCACGAAATTCCGGAGGTCCGCCGCGCCAGCTGGGTCTACCTGGTGTGCACCCACACCGGCACCGCGATGCTGACGGCCATGGTGATCCTGCTGGCCCACCGCAGCGGCGGCCTGCTCTGGCTGCCCCTTCCGGCCGGAAACTCCCCCACCCTGGATGCCTGGATCCTGTTGCTGGCCATTCTGGGCTTCGGGTTCAAGGCGGGCTTCCTGCCCCTCCACTTCTGGCTGCCCTCGGCCCACGCCAGTGCCCCGAGCCATGTATCGGCGATCCTATCGGCGGTGATGCTGAAGATGGGAATTTACGGAATTCTCAGGGTTTCCGGCCTCTTCCCGTCGATTCCGCCGGGGCTCGGAGCCGCCCTCCTGGCTCTGGGGGCTCTCTCGGCGGTCTACGGGGTGGGGAATGCCTTGGCGCAGCGCGACTACAAGCGGCTGCTCGCCTACTCCAGCATCGAGAATCTCGGCATCATCGGCATGGGCGTGGGGCTGGGCTTGGCGGGCCGGGCCGGCCATGATCCCTGGCTGGTGGCGCTGGGTTTCGGCGGGGCGATCTTGCATGTCTGGAACCACGCGATCTTCAAGAGCCTGCTCTTCTTTGGCGCCGGTTCCATCCTGCATGCCACCGGGACCCGGGACATGGAGGTCCTGGGGGGCCTCGCGTCGTGCATGCCCCGGACGGCCCTGCTGATGTTCCCCGCGGTGCTGGCGGTGTCCGCCCTGCCGCCCTTCAACGCCTTCCTCAGTGAGTGGTTCCTCTATCGGGGCCTCTTTGCATCCCTTTCGCGCGGGTATCCCTGGTCCGCGGCCCTGGCCCTGGTGGCCCTGGCCTTCACCGGCGGGCTGGCGGCGGTGGCCTTTGCGAAGTTCTATGGGATCCTTTTCCTGGGGACTGCGCGGAGCCCTGCGGTCGAGCATGCCCATGATCCGTCCTGGGCCATGCTGCTCCCCATGGCGATCCTGGCCTGCCTGAGCCTGGGGACCGGGATGGCGGGGGTACTGCTGCTGCCCTACCTCGACCGGATCGTGGCCGTGGTCGCCCCGGGTAGCTCGGCCATGCTGGCTCAAGGCCTGAGAGGCGACATGCGCCTCCTGGTCGGGGCCGAGGCCCTGCTGGTGGTGGTCGGACTGGTGGCGTTCCTCTGGTGGCGCCGATCCACCTCGTCGCCGGAGGGAGAAAGTCCCCGTCCGCCGACCTGGAGTTGTGGTTATGCGGTTCCCGTGCCCCGCGCGGAGTACACCGGGTCCTCCTTCTCCGATGCCTGGGCCCCGATGCAACCGGGCCTGAGGGCAAAGATCCGCCGGATCACGGCGATCTTCCCCAAGCCCGCCGTCTTCCGCTCCGAGTTCCGGGATCTGGTCGGCGAGATGTACTTGGGGCCCCGGATGGAGCGGATCGCCATGCGCCTGCTGCGCTTTCGGGGGCTCCAGCCTGGCTACCTGTCCATCTACATCCTCTACGTCCTGCTGGCCCTTCTGGGGGCCTTCCTCTGGATGGTTCTCCGGGGGAGGCTGTTGGGATGAACCTCTACCTTCTGGCGGTTGTGCTCGTGATGAGCTCAGGGTTCCCAGGGATCTTCCTGCGGCGCTGGGGTGGGGAGGTGTCGGCCGTTCTGATGAGTCTGGGAGCCGTGATAGGCCTGACGGCGGCGATCCGGGTGCTTGCGGGAGGGCCCGTGGCGACCCTTGCGCTCCCGCCCGCACCCTTGGCCTCGGCGGGGCTACTCACGCTCGATCCCATCGCCGCTTTTTTCGCGCTTCCGGTGTTTCTCCTGCTCGCCTGTGCCGCGATCTACGGCATCGGGTACTGGGACAACCACCAGGAGAATGCGCGCACCCTGCGTCTCGCGCTCGGCCTGCTGGCGGCCTCTCTCGCCTTCCTGATCGTCTCCACCCATGCGCTGCCCTTCCTCCTGGGATGGGAAGGGATGGCGATCACGGCCTTCATCCTCGTGATGACCGAAGATCGCCTGCCCGAGACCCGGCGTGCGGGCTGGATCTACCTGGTGTGCACCCATACCGGGACGCTGGCTCTGTTCGGCGTCTTCGCGATCCTGTTTGCCGCCTCGGGGCATTGGACTTTCTCGGGGCTGCCCCAGGGGTTCGCGGCCTCGGGCCGGGGCACGGCCCTCTTTGTCCTCTGCCTTTTCGGATTCGGGTTCAAGGCTGGCGTCATGCCGCTCCATTTTTGGCTTCCCCCCGCTCATGCGGCTGCGCCCAGCCATATCTCCTCCGTGATGTCCGGCGTGATGATCAAGATGGGGATCCTGGGCTTGGTGCGCCTGTTGTCCTGGATCCCGGATCCGCCATTCTGGTGGGGCGCCGTCCTCATGGCGCTCGGGGCGCTCTCGGGAATCCTCGGCGTGGCCTTTGCCCTCGGCCAGCATGATCTCAAGCGCCTGCTGGCCTACCACTCCATCGAGAACATCGGGATCATCCTGCTGGGCCTGGGCCTCGGCACCCTGGGCAAGAGCACCGGGCACCCCGTGATCCAGGTCCTGGGATTCGCTGGAGCCTTGCTCCATGTGCTCAATCACAGCCTCTTCAAGGGGCTGCTCTTCCTCGGGGCCGGGTCGGTGGTCCATACGGTCGGGACCCGGGATCTGGAGCGGATGGGTGGGCTGGGGCGAAGGATGCCCTGGACCTCTGCGGCCTTCCTGGCGGGTTCCTGGGCCATTTGTGGCCTTCCGCCCCTCAACGGGTTCGTGAGCGAATGGTTCATCTACCTCGGCTCTTTCCGGGCCCTGGGCTTCTTTCGTTGGCCATGGTCCCTGGTCGTTCTGACGTCCCTCGCCCTCATCGGAGCGCTCGCCATGGCGTGCTTTGCCAAGGCCTATGGCACGGTGTTCCAGGGATCCCCCCGCACGGAAGCGGCGGGTGCAGCCCACGAATCGCCCCGCAGCATGCTGGTACCCATGGGCATCCTGGCGGGAGCCTGCGCCACCATCGGCCTGGCACCGATGCTGGTGGCCCCTGCCCTGGATCGCGTGGTGGCGGCCATGGGGGAGGGCACTCAGGTGCAGCCGCTCTCCCGGCTCGCCCACCTGCCGAGCCTCAGCCTTCTGGCCCTGGCCCTGCTGGGCTCTGCCTACCTGTTGTGGCGGTGGCTCAGGCCCCTGGATTCCCGGCGGAGCCTGCCCACCTGGGACTGCGGGTACGCGGCCGCAAACCCCCGCATGCAATACACGGCCTCCTCCTTCGCCGATGGCCTGGTCGGGGGCCTCCGTTGGGTGCTCTGGCCCAGGGCTCACGGGGGAAAGGTGACGGGGTGCTTCCCCGTGGATCAGCCCTTTGAAAGCCATGTGCCGGATCTCGTCCTGGATCGGCTGGCGGATCCGGCCTTCCGGTCCCTCGCGACGGGCGCCACGCTGCTGCGGTTTTTCCAGGGCGGGAAGGTGCACATCTACCTGCTCTATGTCCTGCTCACCCTGCTGACGCTCCTGCTTTGGATGGTGGCCTGAGATGTCCCAGCCCTTGCTTCCCCTTTCGATCCAGTGGGCGGTTCATCTGCTCACGCTCCTCTTGCTGCCCCCGCTGATTCCTGGCCTGATCAACAAGGTGAAGGCGGTCATGGCCGGGCGAAACGGACCGCCCGTGTTTCAGCTCTATTACGATCTGGGCAAACTGGCCCACAAGCGGGCGGTGTTCAGCCGGACGACCACCTGGGTCTTCCTGGCGGGGCCCATTGGAACCGTGGCGGCGGGACTGGTCGCCGGGCTTCTGGTGCCCTTCGGGCATACGGGCACACCGCTGTCATTCGAGGGAGACGTGATCCTTTTCGCCTACCTGTTCGGGCTGGCGCGATTCCTCACGGTGCTGTCCGCCCTCGATACGGGTTCGAGCTTCGAGGGCATGGGCGCCGCCCGGGAGGTCGCCTTCTCGGCCCTGGCCGAACCGGCCCTCTTCCTGGGTTTCGCGGCCCTGGCAAAGGCCTCGTCCAGCCTCTCGCTCTCCACCATGCTCCTGGGTTCCGGACTGGGGTCGGGCCGGATTGCCGGGCCCTTGATCCTGGTACTGGTGGGCTGGGCCATCGTGTTCCTGGCCGAGAACGCCCGGATTCCGGTGGATGACCCCAACACCCATCTGGAACTCACCATGATCCATGAAGTCATGGTGCTGGATCACTCGGGCCGGCCCCTGGCGCTTGTGCTCTATGGGGCGAGCCTCAAGCTCCTGGTGCTCGGCGCCATGCTCATGGATCCGCTTCTGCCCCGCGCCCCACAGGCCTGGCAGAACTGGCTCATCTTTTACGGGGGCCTGGGTGTCCTCGCCGTGGCGGTGGGGCTGGTAGAAAGCATGTCGGCCCGGTTCCGGATGACCAAGGTGCCCCAATTCCTCATCGCCGGAATCCTGGCCTCGGCCTTCGCCTTCCTGTTGCTTCTGGTCTAGGGGTCGTCATGTCGCCTGATTTTCTCATTGCCTTGACCATCCTCAGCAACTTCGTCCTAGTGGCCACGAGCCGCGTGAACAAGGCCATCCAGGTCGCCGTGATCCAGGGGGTTCTGCTGGGTCTGATCCCCCTGGCCATGGGACTCGGCAGGCATCCCCACATCCTCTTCATGGTCGCCGCCACCATCACTGTGAAGGGCTGGTTCATCCCCTTCCTGCTTCGTCGGGCCATTCAAGAGGTCCACATCCACCGGGAGGTGGACCCCTACGTCGGCTACACGGTGTCGCTGATGCTGTGCGCCCTGGGCACGGGCCTGAGCCTGATCCTGGCTCACATGCTCCCGCTCAAGGGCGGAACCAAAGTGATCCTCCTGGTTCCCGCAGCCCTCTCGACCCTCTTCACCGGGTTCCTGATGCTCGTATCCCGCCGGAAGGCCCTCACCCAGGTGGTGGGTTATCTCATCCTTGAAAACGGGATCTTCTTGTTCGGCCTGCTGCTCGTGGAGGATATGCCGATGCTGGTGNNGCCTTCGATTCCACCGACACGCGCCATCTGGCCGAGTTGAAGGACTGACATGGCCCTGTTGCTGATCGCCCTCCCACTTCTGGCGGCACTGGTCGCCTACCTGGTGGATTCATCGATACTTCGGGCCCGGATGCTCCCGGTGGCCGGAACCCTGCATCTGATCCTCCTGCTGGCGGCGTTGCGCCATTGGGATTCCCTGCCCGTCAACGCCTGGCTGGGACTCGACGCCCTGGGTGCCTGGGTGCTGCTGGTCATCAGTGTCCTGTTCTGCATCTGCGCCTTCTATGCACCGTCCTATCTCGTCCTGCGCCCCGATCGGGACAGCCGGATCTTCTGCGTGAGCCTCCTGGCTTTCCTAGGGCTGGCCTCGCTGCTGGCCCAGGCCCGGCACCCCGGGGTGGCCTGGGTGGCCATGGAGACCACCACCCTGGTGACGGCCCCACTGATCTACTTCAACCGCAACCGGCGTTCCCTCGAAGCGACCTGGAAGTACCTGCTGATCGGTTCCGTGGGCATCGCCCTGGCTCTGCTCGGCACCCTCTTTCTCGCCTACGCGGCCCACTTCGGGGGCTTGGAAGAGCCGCTGCACTACACCCGGCTGATGCAGCATGCGGACCTGCTCTCGCGGCCCTGGTTGCGGGCCGCCTTCGTGCTCTGCCTGGTCGGTTACGGCACCAAAATGGGCCTGGCGCCCCTCCACACCTGGAAACC
>PMJK01000183.1:32813-35629 GCA_003158505.1 Holophagaceae bacterium
ATGGGAATCCTGGTCTTCGGCATCGGGATCGGAGGTGTTGCAGCCCGATTCGCCCTGTTCCACCTGGCCGCCAACGCGCTGGTGAAGTGCGTCCTGTTCCTGTCCGCCGGGAACATCCACCGCAGCTATTCCAGCAAGACGCTTCCCCATGTCACGGGTGCCATCAGGCGCACGCCGGTGTCCGGCTGGCTCTTCCTCATCGGGTTTCTGGCCATCACGGGACTGCCTCCCTTCGCCCCCTTCATAAGTGAGTTCAATATCGCCGCCGGGGCGTTGACCGGCGGGCACATGCTGGCCGGGGTGGCCTTCCTGGTGTTGCTCGCCGGGATCTTCATTGCCATGAGCGAAACCGTGCTCCAGGTGGTCTTCGGCACGCCCAGTCCCCAGCGGGTGAGGACCCCCTACTCCGATACCGTCGCCACCACGGCCCCTCTGATCGTGGCCCTTGGCCTGGCGGGCCTGCTGGGCATGTGGCTACCGAAGCCCCTGTACACCCTGCTGGAACACGCGGCGGTCACAGTGAACGGCTCGATGCCGCCGAGGGAGGTTCGCACGGTGCCCCTCCCCGGCCCAGTTCTGACGGCGGGGGTCCCCCATGAGTGACCAGGCCATGCGGTCCATTTTGAACGGACAGGCGCTGCCCTTGCGGGAGGTGCCGGAACTCCCCCTTTCGTCCTTCCGGGAGGCCATCCTTGAAGGCACCCGGCGTGGCGCACGTCTCGCCTGTCTGTGCGCGACCTCGGATCTGCGCCTCTTCGCCGTGCTCGCAGAGGATGCGCAGAATCGCCTTCGGGTGGCCTGCACCCGCCTCGCTGGGCCACGGTACCCGGCCCTCACGCCGGAATGCCCCCAGGCCCACCTTTTTGAAAGGGAAATCGCCGAACAATTCGGGATCATTCCCGAGGGCCATCCCTGGTTCAAGCCTGTGCGCTATCACCTGCCCTGGTCTGATCGGCCCAGTCCCTGGGGACGGGATGCGGATTCCCTGCCCGCGGTCATGGACTTCTTCAAGGTGAGCGGCGAGGAAGTCCACGAGGTGGCCGTGGGTCCGGTTCACGCCGGAGTCATCGAACCGGGTCACTTCCGGTTCCAGTGCCACGGGGAGACCGTCTTTCATCTCGAGATTGCCCTGGGGTTCCAGCATCGCGGCATCGAACGGGCCCTGGTGGGCGGCCCCCATCCCCTCAGCCTCAAACAGGCGGAGACGGCCTCGGGAGACAGCAGCATCGCCCATGTCTGGGCCTACTGCAGGCTCCTGGAATCCTTGGCGGGGGTCGAGGTGTCTCCCCGGGTCGACCGGGTGCGGGGTGTGGCGCTGGAACTGGAGCGGGCCGCCAACCATGTGGGGGATCTCGGGGCGCTCTCCGGGGACGTGGGGTTCCTGCCCACTGCTTCCTTCTGCGGCCGGATCCGCGGCGACTGGCTGAACCTCAGTGCCGAAGTCTGCGGCAGCCGCCTGGGCCGAGGCTGGCTGAAGCCCGGGGGCCTGTACCAGGATCTGGACCCGGCCACGGCCACGCGTCTGCTCCCCCGCCTGATCCGGAGCTGGTCCGACACACGGGATGCGGTGGAACTGCTGTGGGGCGCCGCCTCAGTCATGATCCGGTTCGAGGTGGCGGGCAGGGTCGATCCCATCCAGGCCCGGGAGATCGGTCTGGTCGGGGTGCCGGCCCGCGCCTGCGGCGTGGATCTAGACGTCCGCCGGGACCATCCCTTCGGGCCCTATGGGGCGTTTCCAATCCCACCTTCGCTCGCAGAAAGCGGGACGGTTCACTCCCGGGCCTGGGTCCGCTGGCTGGAACTGATCGAAAGCCAGCGCTTTCTTTTGGATGGTTTGGCGGACCTGGCGGGATCCGACCCGGATCCCCGGACTGGGTCCCTCCCGCCGCTCGCGCCCGACAGCCTCTGTATTTCGATGACGGAAGGGTGGCGGGGGGAGGTGCTGCATCTGGCCCTGACCGACGAGCGAGGCAAATTCGCGCGCTACAAGATCGTCGACCCCTCCTTCCACAACTGGTTCGGCNNCCACGACCTATGATTCACATTCTCCTGTCCCGCTGGCGCCAGGGCTACCGCACCTTCCCCTATCCCAAGGAGGTGCCCGTACTGCCGGAGCGCTTCCGCGGCCTACCCAAGATCCAGGCAGAGAAGTGTCCGGAGGGTTGTCGCGCCTGCGCCGACGCCTGCCCCACCGAGGCCATCCAACTCGATCCCGGGGGCCCCCATGTGAATCTTGGCCGTTGCCTCTTCTGCCCCGAGTGCAGCGAAGCCTGCCCCGAAGGCGCCATCCATTACACCCAGGACCACCGTCTCGCCGCCAGAACCCCCGAGGACCTGGTCGTCGCGCCGGGGGAAGACTATCGGCGCGCCCATGCCCTGGGGACTGAACTCAAGCGGGTGCTGGGCCGTTCTCTGAAGCTGCGCGTCGTGAGCGCCGGGGGCTGTGCCGGCTGTGAGGTGGAGGTCAATGTGCTGGGCACACTTGCCTGGGATCTGGGCCGGTTCGGGATCCAGTTCGTGGCCTCCCCACGTCACGCCGACGGCCTTCTCATCACGGGCCCGGTCACCCAGAACATGGAACTGGCCCTGCGCAAGACCTACGATGCGGTGCCCCATCCGAAAATCGTGATCGCGGTGGGGGCCTGTGCCATCCAGGGGGGCCCGTACTTCCGCCAGTCGGAACAGCTGGGAGGCGCCTCCAGCGTGGTGCCCGTTGACCTCTACATTCCAGGCTGTCCGCCCCACCCCCTCACCATTCTGGATGGCCTGCTGCGGCTCCTCGGCAAGCTCGACGCCGAGGGCGCACGGGCCTGATC
>PMJK01000027.1 GCA_003158505.1 Holophagaceae bacterium
GGCGTGAAGGCCCGCATGGGCGTGTGGCGCGAGCAAGTGGTGGACTTCCTCAGCCTGGTGGGGGACGCTTCGGACAACGTGAAGGGCGTACCGGGCATCGGCGAAAAGGGTGCGGCGCTCCTGCTGGAAAAGTTCAGCAGCCTCGATGGCGTCATTGCGGCCAAGGCCGAGCTGAAGCCCAAGCAGCGGGAGGGGCTGGAGGCCGCCGCCGAATGGCTGGGACTCACGAAGCGCCTGGTCACGGTCGTGACGGACCTCGATCTCGCGCTGCATCCCAGGGATCTCACCTATGCCGGCGTGGACGAGGCCAAGGCCCGGGAGACCTTCAAGGCCNNCTGTCCTGGGTGCCCAATGAGGGGCTCTATGTGCCCCTGGCCCACCTGAAACCGGCCACCGCCGATACGGAGGGCTCGCTTCCGGGGTTGCTGCCCGACTCGGGCCTGCCGGACTCCATGCTGGACCTGCGAGGCGATGCGGCGGCCTTCTTTACACAATTGGCGCCGCACCTGGATTCCCGCAACCTTTCCTTCGGTGAGGTCCGCCGCATCCTGGCGCCCCTGCTGGCGGACGCTTCCATCGGGAAGTGCGGCCAGAACCTCAAGTACGACCTCCAGGTGCTGGCTCGCCATGGTCTGCCGGTGCTGGGGTTGGCGGATGACAGCATGGTGCTGAGCTTCCTGCTGGAGAGCGGTGTCCGGCACAACCTGGACGATCTTTCCGTGCGCCTGTTGGACCTGAAGCCCATCGCCTTCGAGGAGGTGGTGGGGAAGGGCAAGGGTCAGAAACGCTTCGACCAGGCCGGGTTCGAGCACGCAGTGCAGTACGCGGCCGAGGACGCCGACCTGGCCCTGCGGCTTTGCGACAAGCTGCGGGCGAAGCTCACCGATGACCAGCTGAAACTCCTGTACGAGGAGGTGGACCTGCCCCTGGTGGAGGTGCTCGCGGCCCTGGAAGGCCACGGCGTCAGGCTGGACCTGGATGTCCTTTCCCAACTCGCCCTGCGCATGCACGGCGAGCGCAAACGCGCCGAAGCCCGGGTGATCGAACTCGCCGGGGAGCCCTTCAACCTGAACAGCCCCACCCAGCTGGGCGCCATCCTCTTCGGCAAGCTTGGCTACAAGCCCGTGAAGTACACCGGCAAGACCAAGGCGCCCAGCACCGACGAGGAAGTGCTTCAGGAACTGGCGGAGAAGCAAGGGGCCGAGATCGCCAGCGAGCTGTTGCGCCACCGCCAGATGGTGAAGCTGCTGGGCACCTATGTGGAGGCGCTGCCACTGATGGTGAACCCCATCACTGGTCGCGTGCACACTCGGCTACATCAGGCGGCGGTGGCTTCGGGACGGCTGGCCTCCAGCGATCCCAATCTGCAGAACATCCCCATCCGCACGGAAGAGGGTCGGGCCATCCGCGGGGCCTTCGTGCCCGAGCCAGGCTGGGTGCTGCTGGACGCGGACTACAGCCAGATCGAGCTGCGGGTGGTGGCTGCCTTGGCCGGGGACCCCGTGCTGCTGGGGGCCTTCGAGGCCGGCGAAGACATCCACCGTCGGACAGCCTCCGAGGTCTTCAACGTGCCCATGGACCAGGTCACCTCGGACCAGCGCAGTGCCTCCAAGGCGGTCAACTTCGGCCTGCTTTACGGCCAGGGGGCCTTCGCCCTCGCCGCCAACATCGGCGTCAGCCAGAAGGAAGCCAAGGCCTTCATCGAGCGGTATTTCGAGCGCATGCCCAGGGTGGCCGCCTGGATCGAGGGGGCCAAGGAAAAGGCCCTGGCGGAAGGCCTGGTCCGCACCCACTGGGGTCGCATCCGCCGCATTCCTTATCTGGAAAGTTCGAACAGGAATGACCAGAACACGGCCCTCCGCGAGGCTGTGAACACCATCGTTCAGGGTACGGCCGCGGATCTCATGCGCCGCGCCATGGTGCGCCTGCACCGAAGCCTCCTGGCCTCGGGCCTGAAGGCCCGACTGCTGCTCCAGGTCCACGACGAGCTGCTCATGGAGGCACCTCAGGAGGAAGTGGAAAGGGCGGCCATCCTGCTCAAGGAGGCCATGGAAGGGGCCGACGACCTTGGCGCCCTGGGCGTGAAGCTCGCCGCGGAGGTGCGCACGGGAGCCAGCTGGCTGGCCTGCAAGTGATCCGGGTGGTTTGACAGTTTGTCGGGTGGGGTTCCAGCATCCTGCGATTTCGGGGGGTTTTGTGATGGCCGCCCGGGCTCAAATCCAACGATGAGGTCATGATTGGGCGATTCCGGTGCGGTCTTGCGCCCGAGTTCCAGCCCCATTCCGGAGGAAACCGATCATGGGCCAGTACAACATCGCGTGGTTGCCCGGGGACGGGGTCGGGGTCGAAGTCATGGAGGCGGCGAGGCTTTGCCTGGACGCCCTGAAGTTCGAGGCTACGTACACCCACGGCGACATCGGCTGGGAGTTCTGGCGCAGGGAGGGCGAGTCCTTCCCCGAGCGCACCATCGACTTGCTGAAACACAGCCATGCCGCCATGTTCGGGGCCATCACTTCCAAGCCCGTGAAAGACGCAGAAGCGGAACTGGCACCCGAGCTGAAAGGCCGAGGTCTCATCTACCGCAGCCCCATCGTCCGCATGCGGCAGATGTTCGACCTCTTCACCTGCCTGCGCCCCTGCAAGGCCTATCCCGGCAATCCCCTGAACTACAGGGAAGGCATCGACATGGTGGTCTTCAGGGAGAACACCGAGGATCTCTATGCCGGCGTCGAATTCAGCCCGGTGCCCGATGAACTGAAGGAAAGCCTGAAGAAGCTCAGCAAGCCCTTCGGTCCCTTCGCGGACCTGCCCGGCGACGCCTTCGCCATCACCTGCAAGGTGAACACGCAGAAGGGCTGTGACCGTATCATCCGGGCCGCCTTCGATTACGCGAAGAAGTTCGGCTATCCCAAGGTCACGGTCATTCACAAGGCCAACGTGGTGCGCGCCACGGAAGGCATGTTCCTGGAGACGGGCAAGCGCATCGCCAAGGAATACCCGAGCATCCAGATGGACGATGCCAACGTCGACGCCATCACCATGTGGATGCTGAAGAATCCCAAGAACTACGGCGTGATGGTGGCAACGAACCTGTTCGGCGACATCATCAGCGATCTCGCGGCCCAGATGGTCGGTGGTCTCGGCTTCGGCTGCTCGGGCAATATCGGCGAAAAGCTGGCCGTGTTCGAGCCCAGCCACGGCAGTGCCCCGAAGTACGCCGGGCAGTACAAGGTGAACCCCATCGCCACCATCCTCGCGGCCAAGATGATGCTGGACTGGCTCGGCGAGACCGAAAAGGGCGCCCGCCTCGAGGCCGCCACCGCCGCCGTCATCGCCGAGGGCAAGGTCCGCACCTACGACATGGGTGGCAGCGCCAGCACGCTCGAGATGGGCGAAGCCATCGCACAGAAGCTCTGAGGCCGCCATGAATGCGATCCTCATTCATGAAGTCGGTCCCCGCGATGGCCTCCAGGCCGAAGCGGCGGTGGTGCCGACGGAGGTCAAACTGGACTGGATCCGCCGGGTGGCGGATTCAGGCGTGGACATTGTCCAGGTGGGGTCATTCGTGCGAGCCGATCGGATGCCTCAGATGGCGGACACGGACGAACTGTTCCGGATCCTCATAAGGGAATCCCACCACGCCGTATTGTCCGGCCTGGTGCTCAACGAAAAGGGGCTAGAGCGGACCCTGGAGGTGGGAGTTCCCCTCATCTGCATGGGCGTCTCCGCCTCGGAGACCCACAGCCGGAAGAACACAGGCATGGGGACGGAGGAGGCCACTCGCCGCATCATAGCCATCGCCCTGGAAGGCAAGAAGGCCGGACGAAAGGTGCAGGTGAGCGTGCAGAGCGCTTTCGGCTGCGGCTTCGAGGGGGTTATCGACGAGGCCCGAATCATGAGCATTGTTGCTGCCTACCTGGAGGCCGGGCTCACCTCCATCAGCCTGGCGGACACCGCTGGGCATGCCCATCCCGACCAGGTCCTGCGCTATGTGAAGAAGGTGCTGGCACTCGAGCCAGCGGCCGAAGTCACCGCCCACATCCATGACACCTACGGCCTCGGCATGGCCAATGTCTATGCGGCCATGGAAGCGGGAGCCCGGGCCATCGAGACCAGCTTCGGCGGCCTCGGCGGCTGCCCCTTCACCCGGGTGGCTGCCGGCAACGTGGCCACAGAGGACCTGGTGCATGGACTCCAGCGCGCCGGGCAGCGCATGGACATCGACCTCGCCGCCCTCATCGGCGTGGCGGAGGACGTGGCTACCTACCTCGGCAGGGAACTTCCGGGACGCGTGTACAGGACCGGTCCGATCCGGGGAATGGTGCTGTCATGAGCCAGAAGATTCTCGAAGGCATCAGGGTCCTGGATCTCACGAACGTGCTGTCCGGACCCTTCACCACACTGCACTTGGCCCTGCTCGGGGCGGAAGTCGTCAAGGTGGAGAACCCCAAGGATGGCGACCTGGCCCGCAAGCTGGGCATCCTGCCGGACCTGAACCAGAAGCTGATGGGCACAAGCTTCCTGGCCCAGAACTGCAACAAGCTGTCCATCACGCTGAACACCAAATCAGCGGAAGGGAAGGCCCTGTTCCGGCGTCTCGTCAAGGACGCGGATGTGGTGGTGGAGAACTTCCGTCCCGGGGTCATGGATCGCCTGGGACTGGGCTACAAATCCCTGGCGGAGATCAACCCCCGGCTCATCTATTGCGCCATCTCCGGCTTCGGCCAAACCGGGCCCGACGCCTTGAAGCCGGCCTACGACCAGATCATTCAGGGCCTCTCCGGCGAGATGGCCCTGAACGGCGACCAGCGGTTGCATCCCCTCCGGGCGGGCTTTCCCGTCTGCGATACCGTCGGTGGGCTCAACGCGGCTTTTGCCGTCATGGCCGCCCTTTTCCACCGGGAACGCACGGGCGAGGGCCAGTTCATCGATGTGGCCCTGCTGGACAGCATCATGCCCCTCATGGGCTGGATGGCGGCCAACCTGCTCATCGGTGGCGAGCAGCCCGCCCTCATGGGCAACGACAACTTCACGGCGGCACCCAGCGGCACCTTCCGCACGCAGGATGGCCACATCAACATCGCCGCCAACAAGCAGGAGCAATGGGAGTCGGTTTGCGACGTGCTGGAGCTTCCATCCCTCAAGGTGGATCCGCGCTTCCAGGAACGCGACACCCGGAAAAATAATCGGAAGGTTCTCACGCCGCTCTTGGAAGCCCGGCTGACTCAGAACACCACCGGATTCTGGGTGGAGGCCCTGAACGCGAAGAATGTCCCCAGCGGCGAGATCCTCGAGCTAGAGGCGGCGCTGCGGCAGCCGCAGGTCCAGCATCGGCAGGTCCTGCGCAAGGTTCAGGTGGAAGGTGTCGGCGAAGTGGAAGTCTTCGGCCTCACGGCCCAGTTCGAGAAGACCCCTGGCACAGTGGATACACCGCCTCCAACCCTGGGTGAGCATAATCAGCTGATCTTCGGGGCCCTGGGGCTTTCCGAATCGGAGCAGGCTGAGCTGAAATTGAAGGGTGTCATCTAAGGAGTGTTCATGGGCATGACCGTCGTCGAGAAGATCCTGGCTCATGCATCGGGACGGCCCTCCACGAAAGTTGGAGACGTTGTGGAGCCCAAGGTGGATCTCGCCATGTCCCACGAGAACGCGGCCCTGGTGATCAACCAGTTTCAGGAGGTGTTCCAAGGTACCGGTCTCGAGCCTAGAGTGTGGGATCCCTCGAAGCTCGCCATCATCTTTGACCACCGCGTGCCCGCGGAATCGCCCAAGACCGCCACC
Source organism: Holophagaceae bacterium (assembly GCA_003158505.1). GTDB lineage: Bacteria > Acidobacteriota > Holophagae > Holophagales > Holophagaceae > Geothrix. The sequence continues at coordinate 5,782 of PMJK01000027.1, forward strand.
AATCAGAAGAAGATCCGGGAGTTCGTGGCAGCGAACGGCATCACCAAGTTCCACGATGTCCGCGGCGATGTGGGCGGCATCTGCCACCAGATCCTGCCTGAGTATGGCTATGTGCATCCCGGGTTCGTGGTGGTAGGCACGGACTCCCACACCACCAGCCACGGGGCCCTCGGCGCCTTCAGTTTCGGCGTCGGCGCCACCGAGATGGCCTCAGTCTGGAGCCTGGGCATCGCCGTGAACATCGAGGTTCCCGCCACTATCCGGGTCGAGGTCAAGGGCGAGTTCCCATCCATGGTCGGACCAAAGGATCTGATCCTTTACCTGATCGGCCAGCTCACGGCCCAGGGCGCCAACTTCAAGGTGCTGGAATTCCACGGCGAAACCATCCGCCGGATGAGCACCAGCGGGCGCATCGCGATCTGCAACATGAGCGTCGAGGCGGGCGCCACTTCCGGTATCGTGCCCGGCGACGATGAGACCTTGCGCTACCTCCGCGAGGAGGCCGGTGTCACGGGCACCCTTTCATGCATTTTGCCGGACGCCGATGCGCACTATGTCCAGACGGTGGAGGTCGACGTGTCTGCCCTGGCACCCCAGATCGCCTGCCCGCATACGGTGGACAATGTGAAATCCATCGATCAAGTATTGGGAATCAAGGTTCATCAGATTGTCATCGGCAGTTGCACGAACGGGCGCTTGGACGATCTGGCGGAGGCCGCCGCCATCCTGCGCGGGAAGAAGGTCGCGCAGGGCACCCGCATGCTGGTGTTTCCCGCTTCCAGCAAGGTCTTCGGCCAGGCCCTCGACAAGGGCTACATCCACGACCTCATGAAGGCCGGCGCCGTGGTGATGAACTCCGGCTGCGGGCCCTGCCTGGGCGTTCATGAAGGGGCCCTGGGCGATGGCGAAACCGCCCTCAGCACCACCAACCGCAACTTCAAGGGCCGCATGGGCAACCCCACGGGTTTCGTCTACCTCTGCAGCCCGGTGGTGGCGGCCGCCTCGGCCATCACCGGTGTCATCACCGATCCCAGGAAGATGTGAACCATGGCCAAGGTCATCCTCAAGCTCGAGAACGACATCAGCACCGACGACATCTACCCGGGCCGCTTCATGGCTACCGTGCTGCCCGCGGAAACGCCGAAGTACGCCTTCTTCGATCGTACGGACTTCAACGCGAAATTGAATGCCAAGGCCTTCCTACCGGGCTCGATCATCATGGGGGGCGAGAATTTCGGTTGTGGCTCCAGCCGGGAGCAGGCCTGCTCGACCCTGAAGGGCCACGAGGTGGCCGTGATCGCCAAGAGCATCTCCCGCATCTTCCTGCAGAACAGCATCAACCTCGGCCTGCAGGTCGTAATCTGCCCCGGCCTCGAAGCCAGCGAGGGTGATGAGCTGGAGATCACCGCGGACCAGGTGCTCAACCGGGCCACCGGCAGGGTCTTCGACCAGGTCCAGTTGCCCGCGGCCCGCAAGGGCATCATGGATGCCGGTGGGCTGATCCCCTATACACGGGCAAGGCTGATGGCTAAACAGGCCTGAGTCGGCCTATTCCGTGCTTTCCAGGGCATCCTCGGGGCAGGGGTGATGGCGGTTTCGGATGGCATGGATGGCCAGGTCGTAGTCAGGTTCATGCGTGAGCTCTGGCACCAGTTCGGTGTGCACGACCGTCCCGTTCTCGTCCAGCGCGACCACGGCCCGCGCGAAGAGGCCCCGCATGGGACCGTCCACCAGGGTGACGCCGAAGGCGCGGCCGAAGTCGAGGTGGCGGAAGGCGGAGGCGGTGACCACCCGGTTCAGCTTCTGGGCGCCGCAGAACTGCGACTGCGCGAAGGGCAGGTCCATGGAGACGCACAGCATGACCGTATCGGCCAGGTCGGCCGTCAGGTGGTTGAACTTCCTCACACTCTCAGCGCAGGTCGAAGTGTCCAGGCTGGGGAAGATGCTCAGCACGACGCGCTTGCCCTCCAGGTCCACGCTGGTGATCTCGCTGAGATCGTCGCGTGTGAGCGTGAAAAAGGGCGTCGCGTGTCCTGGCAGGGGCAGTTCGCCGCAGGTGTGGACGGGGTTGCCGCTCAGGGTGATCGTGGCCATGGGAACCTCCCGGCGGGGTCATCCTACTCCCAAGTCTGGGACTCGTTGACACCATTCTTGACCACGGGGACCTGTTTATGGCGAAGGCCTTCAACGGAGCGGAGTTGTCCGGGCTCGGCGATACTGGAGGGCGGAGGTCCCCATGAAGATCCTGCTCCTCGGCTCCGGCGGCCGGGAACATGCCTTGGCCTTGAAGCTGAAGGCCTCGGCGCAGCTCGTGGACCTGGTGGCCGCCCCAGGCAGTGATGCCCTGGCGGAGTTGGGGGACCGGGCGGCACTGGATCTGGAGGATCCGGCCTCGGTGGCGGCCTGGTGCGCGGCCAATCACCCCGACCTGGTCGTGGCGGGGCCCGAGGTTCCGCTTGTGGCGGGTGTGGCCGACGCCGTGCGGTCCCTGGGCATCCCGGTCTTCGGCCATGACGCCGCCACGGCCCGCCTGGAAGGCAGCAAGGCCTTCGCCAAGGCGTTCATGCAACGGCATCACATTCCCTGTGCCGCCAGCCACACCATCACGGAGCTGGCGGCGGGCGAGGCCCTGATTCGCACCTGGTCCTATGGCTTCCCCATCGTTCTGAAGGCCGATGGCCTGGCCGCGGGCAAGGGCGTGGTGTTAGCCATGAGCGAGGCCGAGGCACTGGCCACCTTCCGCGCTTTCATGGCCGGGCAGTTCGGGGAGGCCAGCAAGACTGTGGTCTTCGAGGCACCCCTGGTGGGCATGGAACTCTCCCTGCACGTGCTGGTGGATGTAGACGCCGAGCACGCGACCTACGCCCTGCTGCCGGCCTGCCAGGACCACAAGCGCATCTTCGACGGCGACCAGGGCCCCAACACCGGCGGCATGGGTGCCTTCGGCCCGCTGCCCTTCCTGCGGGCCGAGGACATCGAGCTCATGCGCACCACCCTGGTGGAACCCACCGTCCTCGGGCTGCAGAAGGACGGCCTCATGGCCCGGGGGGTGCTATTCCTGGGCGTCATGTGGACGGCCTCCGGCCCGGAGCTCCTGGAATACAACGTGCGCTTCGGCGACCCCGAGACCCAGGTGCTCATGCAGCTGCTGGATGAGGACCTGGCCGCCCTGCTGCTGGAGGTGGCCGAGGGCCGACTGGTCGCCCGCGACCTGAAGCTCAAGCCCCACACGGCCATCGCCGTGGTGCTGGCCGCGGAGGGCTATCCGGAAGGCGCGAAAAAAGGCGTGTCCATCACCATAGGATCGCCCGCCGTCACCGTCATCCACGCGGGTACCCGGAAGCAGGCCGGCCAATGGCTGACCAACGGAGGCCGCGTCTTGAACCTGGCCACCTCGGCCCCGGATCTCGCCACCGCCCGCGCCGCCATCGAGGCCGCCCTGCCGCAAGTGAACTGGCCCGGCCGGCAGGTCCGCCGCGACATCGGCCTCAAGGCCCTGAAGCACGCCCAGGCCGGCAAAACCGTTCAGGACCCCTGGTGAACCGTTTGTAATCAGGTCCTCTGGCGCAGCAGCCAGACCAGGGTGGTGAGCGCCAGCCCGACCAGGGTGGTCTTGCCAANNGGCCATCCGTCCCAGGAGGATGGTCAGTCCGGCCACGGTCAGGGTGATCAGCCAGAGTGTGCGGTGGGCGGGGCTCAGGCCAGTCGGGTGCAGCAGCAGACGCAGGCCGATCAGGGTGAAGGCCCCCGTCATGAGGTGTCCGTGGAGACGGTACTCGCCGCGGCGAACCGCCTGGAGGGCCAGGGTCAGCAGCAGCGCCGCCGGGATCAGCAGGACATCGAGCATGACCGCCAGACTACCCGGTTCGGGTCACAGAGGCAGGGCCTCCATGCGCTTCTCGGCTTCCCATCGGTAGAAGCCCGACCCGGTCTTGCGGCCCAGGCGGCCGGCGGCCACCAGCTGCCGGAGCAGGGATGGCGCCTTGAACCGGGGTTCGCCAAAGGCCTCGAAGGTCACTTCGGCCACACTCAGCATGGTATCGAGCCCAATGAAGTCGCTGAGGTGGAGCGGCCCCATGGGGTGTCCGCAGCCCAGCTTCATCCCCGTGTCGATGTCCTCCACCGTGGCCAGCCGCTGCTCGGCACAGCGGATGGCGTCCAGCAGGTAGGGCACCAGCAGGCGGTTGACGATGAAGCCCGGCGCGTCGGGCGCCATGACGGCGGTCTTGCCGAGCCTCTGCACGAAGGCCCGCAGGGCGGCGAGGGTGTCCTCAGTCGTGGCGAGGGTGCGGATGACCTCCACCAGGGGCATCATGGGCACCGGATTGAAAAAGTGCAGGCCCGCGAGGCGCGGCAGCCGGTGAGGTGCCAGCGCCGGGCTGAGCTGGGCGACGGAGAGACTCGAGGTATTGGTACAGAGGATCGCCGCAGGGCCCAGCACTCGGTCGAGCTCCGTGAAGGTCTGGAGCTTCAGGTCGAGGCGCTCCGGGATGGCCTCCACCACCAGGTCACATGCGGCAAGGGCAGAGAAACTCAGGGTGCCATGGAGGTTCTGGAGCCAGGCGCTGCGCTGCTCTTCCGTGGCCTTCCCCTTGGCTACGGACTTGTCCCAGGCAATGTGGATGCGGTTCAACCCCTTGGCGAGCAGGGCCTCATCGGCCTCCTTCACCAGGACCTGGCAGCCGACCTCGGCCGCGCACTGCGCGATGCCGGAACCCATGAGTCCACAGCCGACAATGCCGATGTGTTGGATATCCATTGGTGCCTCCTGATTGTCCTGGGGATGTTCAGGTCCCCATTCTCCTGGAATTCCCGGCCCGCGGGGGGCATGACCTCCGGTAGAATCCGCCCATCAATCGGGGGTGACCATGATCGGTCCGCTGAAGGATCTCCTCGGCCATCAGGCCTGGGCAGACGCGATGTTCCTCAGGGCCTGGGAGGGATCTGAGGCCCTTGATGATGAGGAATTGCGAACCCGGATGGACCACCAGGTGGCGGTACAGGAGGCCTTTCTGCAGGTACTCAAGGGGGATGCGGTGGTATTCCCGGAGCGGCCCCTGCCGAGTTTCCAGGAACTCAAGGCCCGGTGTGAGGTTGGCCATCAGGTGTTCAAGGCCCTGGGTCATGGTTTGGACCAGGCCTCGCTGGCGCGAATGGTGCGGGTACCCTGGTTCCCAGAGCCCCCCTGTGTGATCTCGGTGTCCGACGCCTTGTTGCAAGTCTGCATGCACAGCCAGCACCATCGCGGCCAGAACATGGCGCGACTCAAGGCCCTGGGTGCCATTCCCAAGAACGTGGACTACATCATCTGGCTCTGGAAGCAGAAGCCGGAAGCGCGCTGGAACCCTTGATTCAGATCTCCAGATAGGTATGCAGCTTCCGCTCCTCCGTCAGGAGGGTGCGCAGGGCCTCGGCGGCATCGTTCTTGACACTGGCCTTCCGCCGCGTCTGGGGCCCCTGGATCAGCACGTCGGGATCGTAGTGGACGCTGCGGAGCACGTGATCCACGGTGTCGCCCGCCACGATGTGCTGCACCTTGAAGGTGTCATCCTCGTGGACCATGATGTGGGCCTCGTTGGGGGCGCCGAACAGGTTGTGCCGCATGCCCAGGATGTCCTGGTAGGCGCCCGTGAGGAAGAAGGCCACGTAGTAGGCCTCGCCGCCGCGGGGTTCGTGGAACGGAATCTCGTCCCGCACGTCCTTCAGGTCGATGAACTTCTCCATCTTCCCGTCGCTGTCGCAGGTGATGTCGCAGAGGGTGGCGGACAGTCCTGGTTTCTCCTTGAGACGGTGGATGGGCATGACCGGGAAGAGCTGCTCGATGGCCCAGTGGTCAGGCATGGACTGGAAGATGCTGAAGTTCGCGATGAGCTTGTCGGCCAGGCTCTTGTTGAGATCCTGGAACTCCTCGGGCACGTACTTGAGGCTCTTGCTGCTGATGATGCGGGAGAGCTTGCGGCAGACTTCCCAGAACAGCGTCTCGCCCTTGCTCCGGTCCTCCAGTCCCAGGTAGCCCAGGTTGAAGAGGGTCAGCATCTCGTCCTTCTGGGTGATGGCGTCGTGGTACATTTCAGCGAAATTTTTCACCGAAATGTTGTCGCGGGTGTAGGCCAGCTCTTTGAGGATCTGGGGTTCGTTGCCCGTGAGGGTCACGGTGTACTTGGTGTGCGTGGTGTCGATGAGGCCGATGATGTCCACCACCACCACCTCGTGGTAGGCCACGATGGCGCGGCCCGACTCGCTCAGCAGGTCCGGCATGGGCACCTGCTCCTGGGCGCAGATGTCCTTCGTGGTGTAGACCACGTCCGCGGCGTACTCGGCGATGGTGTAGTTCATGGAACTGCTGAAGGTGGTCTTGCTGCCATCGTAGTCCACGCCCAGGCCGCCGCCCACGTTGAGGTAGCGGATGGGGACGCCCATCTTGCGGAGCTTGGCGTAGATGCGCGTGGCCTCCTTCATGGCCGATTTGATCTTGCGGATGTCCGTGATCTGGCTGCCGATGTGGAAGTGCAGCTCGATGACGCAGTCCAGCAGGTCGCGTTTCTCCAGGACCTCGATGGCGTCCAGGATCTCGCGGGTGGTGAGGCCGAACTTGGCGTGGTCGCCGGCGCTGGTCTCCCATTTGCCGGAACCCTGGGCATTGAGCTTGGCGCGCAGCCCGATGAGGGGCTCGACCTTGAGTTCCTTGGCCACCTTCAGGATCAGGGGCAGTTCGGTCATCTTCTCGACGGTGATGACCACTTTGCGTCCGGCCTTGCGGGCCAGCAGTGCCATGCGGATGAACGATTCGTCCTTGTAGCCGTTGCAGAGCACCAGGGCTTCGGGATGCAGATCGATGCTGAGGGCGATTATCAGCTCGGGCTTGGAACCGGCTTCCAGGCCGTAGTGGTATTTGTTCCCGGCGCGGACGATCTCTTCGACCACTTCTTTCGTTTGGTTGGTCTTCACGGGGTAGACGCCCTGGTAGCCGCCTTCGTACCCGAATTCGATGATGGCCTTGCGGAAGGACTCGTTCACCTCGATGACGCGATCGGCGAGCACCTGGGGAAACCGGAGGTTGATGGGAGTCCGGAGGCCCTTCTTCTTCAGGTGCTGGACGATCTCATAGACGTCGCAGCTGAGGGACTCGTCCTTGGTGGGCGTGATTTCAAGGTGCCCCTTGGCATTGATGCCGAAGTAGCCGCTGCCCCACTCGCGAATCCCGTACAGGGTCGCTGCGTCCTGGACCGTCCAGTGCTTCATGGGCATCCCAGGGGACTCCTCAAGTCGTGCGGCCACCTTTGGCCGGAAGTTTGTTTATATGGAAAAAAGCCCAATACTGCCAATGAAATTGTCAGGGACCGAGAATCTGGCTCAGGGTAGCCCGCCAGTGGCGGTCCCGCACCCGCCGTAGGGCGGTCTTTCGGGTAAGCTTCCGCCACTGGGCCGCACCCCGGGGGAGATCCTCGGCTGGGCGGGTGTGGAGCGGGCTGTCACCGCCCCAAAGAGCCGGATCCCCCCAGACCGGCGCCCGGTTCCAGGGGCAGACGTCCTGGCAGGCGTCGCAGCCTGCCGCCCAACGGCTGGTGGCCAGGGCGGCGGCGACGTCGGGAGGGGGTTCCGTCTCGGTCTCGATCGTGTAGGTGGTGAGGCAGCGGGCGGGCTTCAGGCGGAAGGGCTCCAGGGCGCTGCTTGGGCAGGCCTCCAGACAGGCGGTGCAGGTTCCACAGTGTTCGGTGTGCACCGGCTCGTCCGGCGGAAGCACCACAGATAGCAGCAGGACCCCCAGGAAGCCCCAGGAGCCGTCCTTCCCGGCGATGAGAAGGGTGTGCTTGCCCTGCCAGCCCAGGCCTGCCCGGACCGCCAGCTGGCGCTCCAGCAGGGGGGCCGTGTCCACGCAGACTCGGCCCTCCAGTCTGGGCCAGCGAATCTGGGCGGCTTCCAGGAGGCGGGTCAGGCGGGGCTTGAGGATCATGTGGTAGTCCGGACCCCAGAGGTAGCGGCTCAGCTTGAGGCTGCCAGGGGCGGCCCCGGGAACCGCGTCGGGCCGGGCATAGGGGAAGAAGCCCGCAAGGGCGGTCCGGGCCTGGGGCCAGAGGGACCGGGGGTCCAGCAGGGTGGCCGGGTCCAGATAGGGCAGCAGGGTGCCTCGCCCCTCCTGGAACCAGCCCCGGAGCCGATCTTCCTCCGACCGGAAGGGGTCGCAGGGGGCGAAACCGACCAGGGCAAATCCGGCCTCCAGGGCCTCAAGGCGAAGCCAGGTCTTGAACGCCAGCGGATCAGGGTGTTCAACTGGCACCGGAAAGCCACCTCCCTATGGATATCCTCACCCTCGAACTGCTCGATGTCACGGTCTTCCAGGCCCTCCTGGAACTGAGGGGTCTGCTCGCCGACCACCCTGGAGAGGCCATGCGCATTCGGGGAGAGGATGATCTGCTGCGGGTGAACGTCACGGGGTTTCTTGAAAAGCAGGGTCGGACCGTCCGGCCGGTGCGGCAGGGGGGACAGTGGGAGCTGCAGGTGGCGCAGGCCGTTCGCCCCATTCCGATGGCTTCGCCGATGGCGCCGGTTCCTAGGCCTGTCTTGCTGCTTCGGGGTGCCTTCGCTCCTGGAGACCGGGCGCTGGGAAGACGTCTGCTGCTGGAGACCCTCTCCCATCTCGAGCCAGGCACTCCCTGGCTCTGCCTGGCCCATCAGGCGGTGGAACTGCTCGATGACCCTGGCGCCGTGGCCATTCTGGAGGGCCTGAGGGCCAGGGGCATTCCCGTTCATGTGTCCGTTGCCAGCCTGGCCCATGGGGGCCAAGCAGACGCAGGGTTCGACCTGGTTCCCGACGAAGGCTGGCAGAAGCTCCTGGCCCGGGGCGGGGTGACGGTACTGTAAAAGGCGTTAGGCTGGAGCCGGAGCCGAACGCCCCTCATGAACCTTCCCAACTTCCTGTCACTCGCACGGATCCTGATGGTTCCGATCCTGGTCGTGGTGCTCATGACCAAGGTGACGAACCACGAAGTGATCGGCGTGCTGGTTTTCTGGGTGGCCTCGATCACGGACGCCCTCGACGGATACCTGGCCCGCCGATGGAAACAGGTGACAACGCTTGGCAAGCTCCTGGATCCCCTGGCGGACAAGCTGCTGGTGGCGGGTGCATTGATCTCGCTGGTGGAATTGAATTTGGCGCCAGCCTGGATGACCTTCATCATCCTGGCTCGGGAGTTCGCGATCACGGGGCTTCGCGGTATTGCCAGTGAAGAGGGGCTCACCATCCCTGCCAGTCCCGTGGGCAAGTGGAAGATGGGTTTCCAGGTGGCGGCCATTTCCTGCCTCATCCTCGGTCCGCGGCTCGACTACTGGCTTTACGAGTGGACCCACAAAGAGATCTTCCACTTCTTCATCCAGCTGAACCGTCCTTACACGTTCTTCTGGGGTATGGGCGTTCTGCTGCTCTGGGGAGCCGTCATCCTGGCCATCTGGAGCGCGATCTCCTACTTCCACGATTTCTGGAAAGTGGTGGGACCCCGGATCATGGCCGAGAATAGTCACCTGAACGGACCCGGGGATTCCGAATGATCCGCAAATACCTCGTCGCAGGCATTCTCTCGGTATCCCCTGCGGGGATACGCGAGACGCTCGGTAGTGCATGGCCCGCGTGCCGACAGGATGGGCAACGATGATCCGCAAGTACCTCGTCGCAGGCATTTTTACGCTGCTCCCCATGGTGGTCACCCTGTGGATCCTGGAGAGCATTTTCACCGCCTTGGTGAGAGTCTTCCGGGGACCGCTGACTTGGGTGGCGCACCAGATCCATATGGCGGATCCACCCACCTGGGGGCTGGGGCTCTTCTCGGCCCTGGCGACCGTGCTGCTCCTCCTGGCGGTGGGGGCGCTGGTCGGCAACTTCATTGGCCGCCAGCTGCTGGCCTGGCTGGACGAACTGATGATGCACGTGCCTATAGTGAAGACCATCTATGGGGCCACCCGTCAGCTGATGGGAGCCATCCAGTCGGGGCACGGGGGCAGCTTCAAGGACGTGGTGCTGGTGGAATGGCCCTATCCCGGCTCCTTCACTCTGGGCTTCGTGGCCAGCCGGGACTGTTCCTGGGCGGTCCCCGAGGGCCAGACCATGATCGCGGTCTATGTCCCGACCTCGCCCAACCCGACCTCCGGCTACGTGATCATGATCGAGGCTGCCAGGGTGCGGCCCGTGCACCTCAGTGCCGATCAGGCCTTGACCTGGGCCGTGAGCGGCGGGGTGGTGGTGCCGGATCCGCCGCGAGGACGATGAGTGGCCACATTCGGCTTGATACCTCCTTGTGAGTCCGGTGGAGTTCATCAACTGGGCATAATGATGGACGATCTTGATGAGGTGGTTCCATGACCTTATTGACCTGGAATCCCGCGTGGGAAACGGGCGTCCAACAGATCGACGAGCAGCATCGGCAGTTGCTGACGCAGTTTGAAGAGCTGCTTGTCGCGATCCACGAGAATCACCCGGAGGAGAGGATTCCTGGCCTTCTCGCCTTTCTCTCCGACTACGTGGAGACCCATTTCTCCACCGAAGAAGAACATATGAAGGCGACCCGTTATCCTGGCCTCATCGGGCACAAGGCGATTCATGACGACATGCGCGCCCAGGTGAAACAGCTGGTTGCCAGGTACCTTGAGGACCAATCGATTGTGAGCGAAGGGGTTCTCGTCTTTCTGTCCGATTGGCTGATTGGCCACATCAATGATCACGACCGGCGAATGGCCAGTCATCTCATCAGGTTCAACAGTTGGGGATCGTAGGTCGTGCCGTGAACGGAACCAGGGGTTGAATCCCGTCGCCGGATCCCCGGAGAAGCCCCTCGCGGGCAAACGGATCCTGGTCACGGGCGCCGGCAGCGGCATTGGGCGGACCGCAGCGAGGCTGTTCCGGGAGCGTGGGGCGGAACTGGAACTGGTGGGGCGACGCCTTGCCGCCCTTCAGGAAACCCTTCCGGATGCGCACCTGAGCTTGCTAGACCATGCGGACGAGGCTGCAGTGGCGGCCTTCGCCTCCAGTTGTCACCCATTGGATGGGATGTTCCTCGCCGCGGGCGAGCTCAGGACAGGTTCGGTCGAAGGCACTTCGATGGCTGATTTCGAAGCCATGATCGCGGCCAACCTCCGGGGACCATGGCTCCTGGCCCATTACCTTGGTCCCAAGCTGAAGGACGGGGCCAGCGTGGTCCTCGTGGGTTCGAACATCGCCCTTCGCGCCATCCAGGACAGTGCGGCCTACAGCGTGGCGAAGGCGGGCGTCCACATGTTGGCCAGGGTGCTCGCCCTGGAATGGTCGGCAAGGGGGATCCGATGCAATGCCATCGCGCCTGGACCCATCCACACGGCTATGGTGGATGCGCGGCTTGCCGGCAGCGCCGATCCTGGGGCGGGTCTGGCGCGGCTGGCGGGCGCGAATCCACTGAAACGTCTGGGCACGGAGACCGAAGTAGCAGCCCTCGCCGCATACCTGCTGGGGGATGAGAGTGCCTGGATGACGGGGGCCGTGATCCCGATTGATGGCGGTGCAGACGCGGTCTACTAGGCCCGCTGGCCAGGTGATGCTCAGCGGTGCCTTCTTGGAAGGGCCAGGACAAGGCACACTGCATCCATGTCCGACTCCCTCTGGCCCGCCCCTCCTTCCGGTGATTGTCCACTGCCCACGGCCCTGGAGGCAGAGGTCGCCATCCTCGGTGCCGGCATCCATGGCGCGGCCCTGGCCCGGGAACTGACCCTGCGGGGCGTATCCTGCGCCCTGGTGGACAAGGGTGAAGTCGGAGGCGGCACCAGCCAATGGTCCAGCCAATTGCTGCACGGCGGCATCCGCTACCTGCTCACCGGCGACATCCGGCAGATGCGCGAGGGTCTGGTCGAGCGAGCCACCTGGGCCCGCATCGCGCCCCATCGATGCCGCTGGGAGGCATTCTGGATGCCGCATCGCTTCTGGTTGGAAGGACAGGCCCACCGATTCGGCATCGGGCTCTACGATCACTGGGGGGCCGAGCGCCCGGGTTGGCCTGCAGCACTAGCACTGGGCCATGTCCCTCGGACAGCCTTCGAGGCTGATCCCCGTAGCGCGGAAGGTCCCTTCCGAGGTGCCACGGCCTATGCCGACCTCATCACCTGGGACCGGAACCTCACCAAGGATCTGGCCGCTTCCAGCAAAGCGGTGTTGCTGGATTTTCATGAACCCGAACGGTTCGAAGACGGTGATGGGGGATTGAAGGCGCTGACGATAAGGGATCGCCGAGACGGCACCGTGCGGCGCCTTGCAGCGCGCCGCTGGGTGTTCGCCCTGGGACCTTGGACCGACCGGGCCATGACCCACTGGTTCGGCGAAACCAGGAAGCGCCTGCGGCTGTCCTCCGGCATCCACCTTTGGTTCGACCGGGTACCTGCCTGCGAACGGCCCTGGGCCATCCGCCGTCCCAAGGGGCGCATCCTGTTCGTCATCCCCAGGGACGGCCTGTTGCAGGTGGGCACGACGGAGCGCGAAGTCGAGGAGGGCTGGGTGCCCATCGTCGCCAGCGAACGGGAGGAACTCTTTGCGGCCCTTGAATCCAATCTGCCTGCCATTCCCTGGCGGCAGATGGCCGTTCGATCGGAGGAATC
>PMJK01000052.1 GCA_003158505.1 Holophagaceae bacterium
ACCAATGGCCTGGACGGCAAAACCCTCCTCAATGGCGCGGGAAGCCCCGTCCTTAGCGGTGCTGGTGGGGTGGTCGGAGACTTCTACCTCGACACGACGAATAACCTGCTCTACGGGCCCAAGGTGGGCGCGAATTGGGTGGGACTGCTTGGGGTGTCCATGGTGGGGCCCATCGGTCTAACCGGAGCCACTGGAGTCGCGGGAGGCACCGGAGCCACTGGACCGCAGGGGCCCATTGGTTTGACCGGGCCTCAAGGCCTGACCGGTCTTACGGGTAATACTGGTGCCACGGGGCTACAGGGACTTCCGGGAACCAATGGCCTGGACGGCAAAACCATCCTCAATGGCGCCGGAAGCCCCGTCCTTAGCGGTGCTGGTGGGACGGTCGGGGACTTCTACCTCGACACGACCAACGAGCTGCTTTATGGACCCAAAGTGGGCGCGAATTGGGTAGGACTGCTTGGGGTGTCCATGGTGGGGCCCATTGGTCCGATCGGAGCCACGGGAGTCGCGGGGGCCACTGGACCTCAGGGCCCCATCGGTTTGACAGGGCTTCAAGGCCTGACGGGAGCCACTGGATCTCAGGGCCCCATCGGTGTGACCGGACCGCAGGGCCCCATCGGTGTGACCGGGCCCCAGGGCCTGACGGGAGCCACTGGATCCCAGGGGCCCAGCGGACTGACTGGAGCAACCGGTGCCACGGGCCTGCAGGGCCCGACCGGCCTCAAGGCCTTCGGGTACTTCTATGCCCTCATGCCAGGCGATAACGCCGCGACCGTCGCGCCCGGGGCTGCGTTGGACTTCCCGCGGAATGGCGCGACAAACGGGATCAGCCGGTCCGGCTCCAGCTTCAGCATATTCATCCTGCCAGCGATCGGGACCTACGAAATCTTCTGGCAGGTGAGCATCAGCGAAGCCGGGCAACTCGTCCTTGGGCTCGACAGCGGTTCGGGAGCCGTGGAGCAGCCCTATTCTGTGGCCGGACGCGCTGCTCTGACGTCCCAGATCACGAATCATGTGCTACTCATGACGACTACGGTGAATTCGCTCCTGACCGTCCGAAATCCCTCCGGGAACGCAGCGGCGCTGACGGTGACACCCATTGCCGGTGGCACTCATGCCGTTTCCGCATCGCTCCTGATCAAGCAGATCCAATAGAGACCGCCGCAGTGAGAGAAAGGCTCCGGGTTCGGGAATGCGCCCGGGGCCTCATCTTTCGACAGGCAGGGTAGGCCGCCAGGCGCGAATGCGCAGCAGCGTCCCAGTGCCATAAGGTCCGGGCAGGTTCAAGCCGAGGAAGACAACCTCGGCTCCGAGCCTTGTCCGGGCCCCCACACCGCCCGCTGCCATGGCCGAAGAGTGGCCCAGGGCTGCCCCAGGGGGGTCTGCAACGATCCCCGGCTCAGTGGATCGTCATCCGCCACGATCATCTTCTGCGGATGATGGGAGTGGTCTGCACCGGGTTCGCTGGTGGGCGAGTCGGCCTGACTCAGGATCTTGATGCCTGGGAATCGAAGGGTGACGAGGGTTCCCTGCCCGGGTTCGCTTTGGATTTCCATCTGGCCGTGGTGGGCCTTGATGGTGCTCTCGACGATCGATAGGCCCAGTCCTGTACCCTGGCGAACGCCCTTGGTGGTGAAGTAGGGTTCCAGTGCCTTCGTCAAGGTCTCCGCGGACATCCCAGACCCCGTATCCTCCACCTGGACTTCGACCGAATGGTTCTCCAGGTTCCGGGTCCGGAGGGTGAGGGTGCCGCCCGGGGCCATGGCCTCCACTGAATTGACGAAGAGGTTCTTGAACGCGTTGGATAGCGCGTTCGCATCCCCGAGGATGGGGTTGAGAGCACCAGAAAACGCTGTCTCCAGCCGGCACTTGTCGAAGGTGGTGGGCTCAAGCAGCCGAACAGCATCGTGGAGGATCACGTTCAGATCCAGTTCCTTTGCCTCGGCAGGTTGTCGACGGGCGAGGCTCAGGAGGCTCTGGACCAGCATGGCACCACGCTCCGCCGCCTTGGTAATGGTATCGAAGGCGCGGTCGGCAGGACTGCCGTCCGGCTGGGGGTCGAGATTGGCCGAAGCCGTTGCAAGAATGACCCCCAGCTCGTTGTTCATATTGTGGGCGATACACCCGGTCAGAGTGCCCAGACTTTCCATACCATGCTCGTGTCGAAGCTCGGCCTCAAGGCGCCGCTGCCGGTCCTCGGCGAGTTTCTGCACGGAAATGTCGCCCATGGTGACGCGGAGCACCGGGGGCCCCTCTGCCTCCCAGGCGGCCGCGGCATCCAGGTGCGCCCAGAACGGGGTACCGTCCTGGCGCACCATGCGGAGATCCCAGCTTTCCGCCGAGCCAATCTCCGAGAGTTTTCTGCGGTGGAGGTAGAAGCTGTCCTGGTCTTCTCGGGAAATGAACCTGCTGAAGGGCTGCTGCACGAGGGCGACCCGGGACACACCCAACCGCGAGGCGGCATACAGATTGGCCTCCAGGATCACTCCTGATTCATCCAGGGTGAAATACCCGAGCGGGGCCAGTTCATAAAGGTCGAAATACCGCGCGCGGGCCTCCTCCAGTTTGACCTCGGCCTGTCGCAATTCCTCGTTCTGCATCTCCAGTTCGATCTGATGCACGCGGAGTTCATGAAGCATTTCGACAGCCCAAGTCGGCAGAGTAGATTCAGGGTCGGCGGAGACCGGGGAGGCATGTCTCAGGGCCAATTCCTCGGCCCGTCGACGCAGTTCTGCGGCTTGTTCGATTGTATTGACCGATCTGCCCATTGCAGGCCCCCAGTCCTTCCAGGTGAGGATTTACCGTCACCATTTGCGATTGATTTTATTAACCTAGATCTACAGTGAACGCCGTGGGTTGGCCCTCCTGCATCACATGGAAATGGGTGTGGTTCCGGATGTACTTTGCGAATTCCAAATAAGGCCGCGCCTCAAATTCTTCTGTGTGCTTGAAAACCACGGCATGCATGAGATCTCCCTAAGGCATGCGTAAACTCCGGGAATTCACCAGACTTCGTGGAGCTCGACTCATTCGAAAAACAGGCCGAGCCGGTAACACCTCACCGACTGACCTCCCTGGATTCCCCAAAGAACCCGTCCTGAGAAGTTTCGTCTTGAGCGACCGCCCTCCGGCTTTGGTCTTTTTGGACAAGAGGGATACCTTTTGAGGGGTTGCGGTGCTTCCCCTCGCCATGGCTTTGGCAAGGTCATGCACATCCCAGAAGGTCTCGCCCAGGTATTCCCACTCCCAAATATCCGAACAGTACCGAACCGTGAAGGAGGCATCTCCGACCCTACAGCTGCTGCCGCTGGGGGTTCCGAGGGTCAATTTCTTGATGATGACTTCCAGAAAGGTCATCATGCTTCTCTCCTAGGTGGATCTGGGGTTGTATCTGAGGCAACTTGAATCTGGATCGCTCAGTGATCCATACCTAGCCGGATCAGGGCAGACACAGGCACGCGACTGAGCCCCACGGGCACTGCGGGTACAATCCTCCTTGCCAATCACTTCTGCATGAAGGCCCTCAACTACGGCCGATGAGGCAGGTTTCGTGCCTTGGCCTTACCACTTATTACCTGAATGATTTACGTAAAATGCTCAAGCGCCCATGTCGTCAAACGCCATCAGGATGATGTGACATTTCCATCAATTTGATAGCTACCCGGACTGGTTCACCGGAAGCTCACGTTGCTTCAGGATTCGGCTTCCCCCAGCCTCAAATCGAAGGGAATGCCCGCCCGCTTGCAGGAGGCGATGAAGGTCTCCTTGTCCGGGCACTTGAGGTAGGCCTCCATGGGCTCGACCTTCCGGGCCTGGATGAGCTCCACGAGGGCATCGTTCATGAGGCGCTGGCCATAGCCGCGGCCGGTCTGCATGGCGCTGGGGATCTGGAAGTTCTTCCCCTCGCGCATGAGGTTGGCGATGGCTGGCGTGATGAAGAGGGTCTCCAGGGCCGCTACCCGGCCGCCACCCACGCGCTTGAGCAGTATCTGGCTCACCACGCACTTCAGGGCGTCCGCCAGCATCACGCGGATCTGCTGCTGCCGGTCGCTCGGGAACTGGTCCACGATGCGATCGATGGTCCCGATGGCACTGCTGGTATGCAACGTTCCGAAGACGAGATGCCCGGTGGCGGCGGTCTCCAGGGCGATGGCGATGGTTTCCAGGTCGCGCATCTCGCCCACCAGGACCACGTCCGGATCTTCTCGCAGCGCTGCCCGCAGGCCACTCTTGAAGCTGTCCGTATGGGTGCCCACCTCGCGCTGGTTGACCAGACAGCCTTTGCGGGGATGCACGAATTCGATGGGATCCTCGATGGTGAGAATATGGTCCTTCCGCTTCTGGTTGGCCAGGTCGACGATGGCCGCCAGGGTGGTTGATTTGCCGCTGCCGGTCGGACCGGTGACCAGTACCAGGCCCTTGGAGAGCGTTGCCAGGCGACGTATGGGATCCGGAATACCCAGGCGGTCGGGGTCCGGCAGCTGGTTGGGGATGACGCGACAGACCATGCCCGGTCCCACCCGGTCCTGGAAGAAGTTCACCCGAAGACGGCATCCGCCAGCCTCGTAGGTATAGGCGAAATCGGCGTCATGGTGTTCCTCGAAGCGTTGCCACGTATTGGGTGTGGCCAGGGCTTCCATCATCTCCAGCAGGGTGGCCGGATCCAGAGGGCCGAATCCATCCAGTTCCAGCATGTCTCCATGGACCCGGATCAGGGGCGGTTCGTGGGAGGTACAGTGCAGGTCGGAGCCCTGCTTCTCCAGGAGGTTCGCGAGAAGCCGTTCCGTCAGGGGATGGACCTGGGTCCTCCTGGGGCCGGGCCGAGGCCCAGGCCGCGGAGTCTCCCGTGGAACCACTTCTGCAGCGGCAGGAGCGGGTCTTGCCATGCTGAGGGGGGGAGCCACTTCGATGGGAGCCGCGGCTTTGCCAAGCTGCACCGGCGGGGTGGGCGACGGCCCCAGGTGCTCGGCCTGGATCTGGGAGGTCTCCATATACCGGCTGAGGCGAATGTGGAAGCTCTGCCCGGCCAGATCATAGTCGAATTCGGCCTGACCTTCTTTCTGCCAGACCGCCTTGAGTTCGGTGGGCACCACGTCGCCCGCGAGTACATCCACCATCACGGCTGGCAAAGGGTTTGGCAGCAGATCGATGGTTTCTCCAGATTTCAGTTCCAATCGGGGCTTCCGGTCGGCCTTCAGCTCCAGGCGGCGGCCTGCTTTCGCGATGATCTGGGTGAGCAGGCGATCCAACTGGGCCATGGTCAAGAACTCCTCTATGACTCTGGGTAGCCCAAAGGATGCCATGGGTCACGGTCTTCAGGGATCGGTCCTGGCCCTGCGCCCGTTAAACTGGTCGTGCATCTTTCCCGGAGTGAGCATGAACATCCACGAGTATCAAGCCAAGGAGCTGCTTCGGCTCTACAAAGTAGCCACCCCCGAGGGGAAATTGGCTCAAGACGCCGAGGATGCCCGCATGATCACCAAGGAGTACGGTGGAGCCAGCGTAGTGAAGGCGCAGATCCATGCCGGGGGCCGGGGCAAGGGTGGGGGCGTGAAGCTCGCGACCAATCCCGACATGGCTGCCGAACTGTTCAGGTCCATCTTCGGCATGCGGCTCGTTACGAAGCAGACCGGTGCCGAGGGGCGCAAGGTCCGCACGGTCTACGTCTCCAGGCTCGTCGACATCGACCGGGAGCTCTACTTGAGCATCCTGGTGGATCGTGGTTCCAGCCGCATCACGATCCTGGCCTCCACCCAGGGCGGCGTGGAGATCGAAGAAGTCGCCGAAAAGAGCCCCGAGAAGATCATCAAGGTGGTGGTGGATCCGGCCCTGGGCTTCAGCGGTTTCCAGGCCCGCCAGGTGGCCTTCGCCCTGGGCTTCGAAGGGGATGCCTTCAAGCTGGGCGTGAAATTCCTTCAGAACCTCTACAGGCTCTTCGTGGAAAAGGATTGCTCCATGGTGGAGATCAACCCGCTGGTGGTCACCAAGCAGGGGTTCGTCACGGCCCTGGACGCCAAGATGGGCTTCGATGACAACGCCCTGTTCCGCCACCCGGACATCCTGGCCCTGCGCGACCTCAACGAAGAGGCCGAGGAGGAAGTCGAGGCCAGCAAGTTCAACCTGAACTTCATCAAGCTGGACGGCCAGATCGGCTGCATGGTGAACGGCGCAGGCCTGGCCATGGCCACCATGGACATCATCAAGTACTACGGCGGCTCCCCAGCCAACTTCCTGGATGTGGGCGGTGGCGCCACCGAAGATGCGGTGAAGAATGCCTTCCGCATCATCCTGCAGGACCCTGCCGTGAAGGCCGTGCTGGTGAACATCTTCGGAGGCATCATGCGCTGTGACGTGGTCGCCGCAGGCATCGTGAAGGCCGCCAAGGTGATCGGCATCCAGGTGCCGGTGGTGGTGCGCCTGGAGGGCACCAATTTCGAAGAGGGCAAGAAGATTCTGGCCGATAGCGGCCTGAATCTCATGGTTGCCACGGACCTGAAGGACGCCGCCGAGAAGGTCGTGGCTTCCATCAAGTAGCCCCACCTAGAGAATCCGACAGGATCCATTTTTGCGAGGTATGACATGGCTGTTCTCGTGGGCAACCACACCAAACTCATCGTCCAGGGCATCACGGGCCGTGAAGGGCTCTTCCACGCCGTTGGGTGCCGCGAATATGGCACCAACGTAGTCGGCGGCGTCACTCCAGGCAAGGGCGGGACCGAGATCGAGGGGTTCCCCGTTTTCAATACTGTAAGGGATGCCGTCGCCAAAACCGGCGCCAATGCCACCATGATCTTCGTGCCACCCGCCGGCGCCGCAGACGCCATCCTCGAGGCCATGGAAGCGGGCATCGAACTCATTGTCTGCATCACCGAGGGCATCCCTGTCCTCGACATGGTGAAGGTGAAGCGAGTCCTCCCCGACTATCCCAAGAGCCGCCTCATCGGCCCCAACTGTCCCGGCATCATCAGCCCTGGTCTCGCCAAGATCGGCATCATGCCCGGCCGCATCCACAAGCAGGGCCACGTGGGTGTGGTCAGCCGCTCGGGCACTCTCACCTACGAGGCGGTGGGCCAGTTGACGGCCCTCGGTATCGGCCAGAGCACCTGCATCGGCATTGGCGGCGATCCGGTCAACGGCACCAGCCACATCGACGCCCTGCGGCTGTTCCAGGATGACCCGGACACCCACGCCATCATCATGATCGGCGAGATCGGCGGCAGCGCCGAGGAGGAGGCCGCGGAGTTCGTGAAGCAGTACGTCACGAAACCCGTGGTGGCCTTCATCGCCGGCCAGACGGCCCCTCCGGGTCGCCGCATGGGCCACGCCGGCGCCATCATCTCCGGCGGCCATGGCACCGCCGCCGAAAAGATGAAGGCCCTCCAGGCCGCCGGCATCCGGGTCGTCCAGAGTCCAGCTGACATGGGCAAGGCCCTGGCCGAGCGGCTGAAGTAGAACGAAATATGTTGATCTCGCGTGAAATGGTTCTGGACCAGGACATCGGCCTCAATGCCACCCTTTTCGGTGGGGACATGATGGCGCGCATGGACAAGGTGGCGGGCATCACGGCCTCGCTCCTGTCCCGCAACCGGCGCTTTCTCACCGTGAAGGTGTCCGAGCTGCTCTTCCACAGCCCCGTGTGGGCCGGGGAGATCATCGAGTTCCACATTGCCATCGCCCGCCAGGGGACCACCAGCCTGACCATCAAGATCGAGGTCCAGGTCTACGAACCCGTCTCAGACATCCGGCGGGATGTCACCAGCGGCGAGTTCGTGATGGTCGCCGTGGACGAATTTCAGCATCCGGAGCTCATTATTTGGAAGCCAGAGATGGTGCAGGCCGCCTCCGAAGCCCAGCTGAAGCGGAGAGGATTGCAGGCGGATCAGTGTTGACCCGCGTATTCTGATCCCATGGCGGATCTCATCAAGGCTCATCTGGATCATCGGCGCATCTGGCGGGAATTCGATTACTGCTACCCGGTGATATCTCGCCGCAGTCGGGGTGTGAGCCTTGGCGTGAACCTGAACCCGGACAAGGTCTGCAATTTTGATTGTGTCTACTGCGAGGTGGACCGTAAGGCGCCGCCCAAGCGGAAGGACCTCGACCTGGATTTGCTTGAGCGGGAACTGGGCCTGCTGCTGGACTTGATCACCAGCGGTGAGATCTATCTGGATCCACCCTTCGATTCGGCCCAGATCGAGCAGCGGCGGCTCAACGACATCGCCTTCAGCGGGGACGGCGAACCCACGACGGCCCGCGAGTTCGCCGAGGTGGTGGCTCGGGTGGCCCGCCTCAAGGCCCAGCGGGGTCTCGACCTGGTGAAGCTCGTGCTCATCACGGATTCCAGCCGCCTTCAGGCGCCTGAGGTGGTGAAGGGACTCGAAATCCTGATGGCGAATCAGGGCGAAGTCTGGGCCAAGCTCGATGCGGGCACGGAGTCCTTTTACCGCGAGATCTGCCGCAGCCAGGTGCCCTTCGAGCGCATCCTGGACAACCTGCTCGCCACCGCCCGCCGATGGCCGATTCTCATCCAGACGCTCTTTCTCGAGTGGAAAGGGCAGGGGCCCGGCGCAGCCGAGTTGGAAGCTTACTGCGGACGACTGGAACGCATCCTTGCCCAGGGAGGACAGCTTCAGGCGATCCAACTCTATACGGTGGCACGCCCCACTCCCGAGCCCGAGGCCAAGCCTCTGCGGCGGCTTGTGCTGGATGCCATCGCGGCGAGCCTGCGGGGCCGCCTTCCGGGGCTGCCGGTGGAGGTCTACTACGGTCCGGAGGAATGGGCCTGATGGGCCGGTTCGTCTCGGGTTTGGCGTTCCTGCTGGTGCTTGACCTGGGCGCATGCCGTAGCCGGGTCGCCAAACCAATGCCCCCAACACTCCCAGCGCCCATCAGCCTCAGACTGGTCGCTGTCGGTGACATTCTGATGCATCAGGACGTCAAGCGCGCCGCTGAGATGGACCCGGCCGGCCTCCCGGCCCTGTGGGCGGATCTGGTCCCGCTGTTCCAAGGGGCCGATCTGGCCTTCGGCAATCTGGAGACCCCCGTGGCACCCCTCACCGGCCGACCGGGTGTGCCCTTCCAGTTCAACGCGCCGGAGGACCTTCCGGCCGCGCTGCGGGCCAGCGGTTTCACGGTGCTGTCCACGGCCAACAACCATGCCTTTGACCAGGGCGCCAGCGGGGTGAGTGAAACCCTGAACCGCTTGCGGGCGGCGCACCTCGTGGCCATCGGCAGCGGCGAAGACCGACCCCGGGCTGAAGCGCTCCAAATCGTCGAGCGGCAAGGTCTCCGGGTCGCCTTCCTGGGTTTCACGGATATCTTCAACCTCGACCTGAACCGGCGTGCCACCGAACCCTGGGTGCGCCCACTGGATCTGGAACCGGCCCTGGCAGCCGTGCGCGAGGCCCGGGGCCGGGCTGATCTGGTCGTGGTGAGCGTCCACTGGGGCAACGAATACCAGCACCTGCCCACGAAGCGGCAGAAGGATATCGCCCTTTCCATGGTCGACGCGGGCTGTGACGTGCTCCTAGGACACCATCCGCACGTGCTCCAGCCCCTCGAACTTCTGGAGGTCCATGGCCGCCAGGCCCTGGTGGCCTACTCGCTGGGCAACTTCATCAGCAACCAGGATCGGATGTACCGTGCGGACCTCTTTCCCGTGGCCGGGGGCGACAACCGGGACGGCGCTGCGCTGAAGATTCGCTTCGAGCAGAGACGAGGGTCCGATGGCCTGAATCATATGATGCTGGCCGAGGCCACCGTTGAGCCTCTCTGGACCGAGAACAACTGGGGCACATCCGCCGACCGGCGGGAGATCCGCGTCATCCGGGTGGCGGCCGCCGAGGCCAGGGTCCGCGCGGAGCTGGATCGCCTTGCAGATCCGGTTGAAGGGCCCAGAACCCAGCCTGATCCAGTCTTTCGTCGCAAGGCGATTCTGGAGAAGCAGGAATACCTCCGCACGCTCATCCTTCGGCGCAGGCGCATCGCCG
Organism: Holophagaceae bacterium; assembly: GCA_003158505.1. Taxonomy (GTDB): domain Bacteria; phylum Acidobacteriota; class Holophagae; order Holophagales; family Holophagaceae; genus Geothrix. Next base: position 9,993 of record PMJK01000052.1, read on the forward strand.
AGGTTATGGGCGAAGCCTTTGTCGGGGGCTAGGGACTAGGTAAGCCCCAGTTCCTGGCGATGCGTGTGCAGGACGGCGATGATGCGGCCGAGGTGCTCGTCTTCGGTGCCACCCACGGTCTCCATGAGCATCCGCAGGCCCTCGGCCACTTCGAAGCGGTCCACGCCAGCGGCGAAGGCCTTGTCCTTCAGCTTCTTCTTCACGCTCTTCGGCTCCAGGCCGTCCGTGCGGGTGGGACGCACCAGCGCACAGGCCATGATGAAGCCCGTGATCTCGTCGGAGGCCAAGAGGGCCTTGTCCAGCAGGCTGTCGTAGGGCACGTTCCAGCGCGTGTAGTGGGCACTGATGGCGTGCGCCAAGTCCTCGTCGCCGCGCTCCCCCAGCCAGGCCACGATGCGCCTGGGGTGCTCCTCGGGCCAGCGGTCGTAGTCAGCGTCATGCAGAAGGCCGGCCAAGCCGAAGCGTTCGACGTCCTGCCCCAGGCCGGAAGCAAGATCTCGCATCACGAGTTCCACCGCATGGGCATGCGTGCAGAGTTTTTCCGATGGGGTCCAGTCGCAAAGCAGCAGCCAGGCTTCATCGCGGGTGAGCATCGGAGTGTCCTCAGGGAATTTTGATGGTGGGTTCCAGCGGTCCGAGCTCCGGATCCCCGGGATAGCGGATGCAGGCGAGGAGGAGCCCCGAGGCAGGGGAGGCCTTCGCGCCCCAGAAGAGATTGGCGGCCTCCGTCGGATTCCGCAGATCTTCCTGCACCCGCCTGGGTTCTTCTTCGGCCAGGGCGCAGGCCACGGCGGCACCGACCATGCGGCGCACCTGACGGCGGAAGAAGTGGGTGGCCTGGACCCGCAGGAGGATGAGGGCCCCGGCTTCCGCCACCTCGCATCGGAAGATGCGAGCGCGGCCATCCTCCTCCGTGTCGAGATCCGCAAAGGCGGACACATCCTGGTCCCCTTCAAAGGCCTTCCAGGCTTGGGAGAGACGGTCCAGATCCAGATTCCGCTTCACCCACCAGATCCATGGCTTGCCGAAGGCACTGCGGCGGCGGCTGATCTGGTAGAGATAGGTGCGATCCATGGCGTCGTGGCGGGCGTGGAACCGGGGAGGGCAGCTGCGGACGTCGCGGATGGCGATGTCATGGGGAAGAGCCCCGTCGAGGATCCGCCGCAACTCGCCTGGGCGGGGTGCCCCCTTAGCTTCCAGGTGCAGATGGGCAACCTGGCCCAGGGCATGGACACCGGCATCGGTCCGGCCCGCGCCGCCCAGGTAGATAAGGCGCAGACCCGCGTCATGGATGACGTGCTCGAGGCTCCCTGCCACGGTGCGCACCCCTTCCCGGGACTGGCTGGCACCCTGCTTCTGCCATCCCTGGAACCGGCTTCCGTCATACTCGATCAGCAGCCGGAAAGAGGCCAGGGGCGGTGGTTTCATGGCCATGATCAGGACCCGATGAGGGCCCTCACCGCCTCGATCAGGGCGGCAGGGTCATGGATCGGCTTGGCGATGTAGCCTTCGGCGCCGGTCAGTTCCAGGTACTTCTCACGATCACCGAACATGGCGTGGGCCGTGGCCAGGAGCACGGGAATGTGGCGGGTGATTTCATCTTTCTTCAGCAACTGGGTGATGAAGATGCCATCCACCTTGCGGCCTTCATAACTCGAACGGGTAAGGCTCACATCCATGATGATGGCAGCCAGATCCGCCTCCTGGGCAAGACGCAGGATTTCTTCCACCTCTTCCGAGACCAGGACCGCATATCCACCCTTCTTGGTGAGTACGGTCTGGATGAATTTCACATTGATGGGGTCGTCCTCCACCAGGAGGATCCTATTGGACATGAATGCCTCTACGCCTCCAGCCTATCGACACTTGGCAAATTGTCCAAAAGCATTGGAACGCCCCGTTCAAATNNCCGTGGTAGTCGCTGCCGCCGGTGACGACCATGCCGAGACGCGCGGCCAGGGCCACGAAGTACTTCTGCTCGGCCGCGCGGTACTCGCCATAGTACCCCTCGAGGCCCTCCAGGCCCTGACGCTGGAGGTCCGCCATGGCTTCATCCCAGGGGAAACCGCCCCTGGCGAAACGGCCGGGATGGGCGACCACGGGCACGCCGCCGGCTTCGCGGACCCAGCGGGCGGCTTCCGATGGGCTCAGTTCTTCCCGGGGCACGAAGCCCGGGCAGTCGTCGCCGATGAGTCGCTCGAAGGCCTCGGGCGCCCGGCGCACAAAACCACGGGCGGCGAGGGCCTCGGCAAAATGGACCCGGGAGAGCAGGGGGGAGTCGGCCTGGGCCTGTACATCTTCAAGCGTGAGAGGACACCCAAGCTCGGCGAGCCGCACCAGCATGCGGCGGTTCCGGTCCTCTCGGCGACTACGGAGTTCCACCAGCCTCGCTTGGAACTGGGCGTCAGAAGGATCCACCAGGAGCCCGAGCACGTGGAGGGACTGCCCGAGGAACTGGCAACTGAGCTCAGTGCCTACGAGCAGCCGCACCTTCACCTGGGGCTGCATGGCCAGGAAATCAGGAATGCCGCCAAGCGTGTCATGGTCCGTGAGGCAGAGGGCGGTCAAACGACCTTCCTCTCCGAGCAGGGCCAATCTCCCAGGCGTGTCGGTGCCGTCAGAATGGAGGGAGTGGCAATGGAGGTCGATCACCGTGGGGACAGGTTCTTGTTGGCGCGATAAAGGGCGGCGAGCATCACAGCCACAGCCTGGAAGAGTTCTGGGGGGATGAGCCGATCCAGGTCCAGGGGTTCAAGGGCAGCCAGGAGGTCAGGATCCCTGGAGATCGATACGCCGTGCTGCTTGGCCAGGTCGAGGATGCGCTCGGCAAGAAGGCCCTGTCCCTTGGCGACAAGACGCGGTGCCGCGTCCCGGAAAGGCGACTCTGGCCGGTACCGTAGGGCGGCGGCTCGAGGGCGGGAGGATCCTGGATGGGCCATGAACCCTTATCGGGCGGCCAGACTACTGGACGAAGTTCGAGGCGCTCTGGGCGTCGTCAACGGGTTCGTCCATGGCCAGACGGCGGAAGAGATTCATGTCGGCGAAGGACAGGACGCTCATGTAGGAGAAGCCGCTGAAGAACAGCCAGAGGAACGGTACGGAGGCCCACTTGCGGATGTAGATGGCCACGATGAGCGCGCCGAAGTAGTAGAGGGCGAACCCCAGTTCCAGGAAGGTGAGCAGGCTCTTGGGCACCTTGTAGGCGCGCTTGGTGATGGCCTTGCCGTCTGCATCCACGCCCAGCTTGGGGGTACGCTTGAATTCCTTGTCGTCGGTGAAGAAACCTTCCAGAACAGCCTTGGCTTGGTTCAGGGCCAAGCCGATGCCCAGGCCCATGAGGCCGGGAATGTACTTCAGGCGGGACTTCCAACCGGTGTTGTCGGTCAGTTCCTTCTGTGAGAGGCCGAAGTAGAGGCCCACGCTTACGGCATTCAGCAGGAAGAAGGGGCCATCCGTGAGGAGCAGGATGTGGACCGGTGTGCCTGCCCGGAAGACCATGGCGGGCACCATGATGACGGAAAGCACTACCATCAGCATGTAGTTGCAGTTGGCCGTCAGGTGGAACCAGCACTCCAGCTTGGTGTGCAGGCTTTCGTTGGACATCCAGATGGTCTTCATGAGCTTGCGGATGACCTGGGCGTTGCCCTTGGCCCAGCGGTGCTGCTGGCTCTTGAAGGCATTCACCTCCACAGGCAGCTCGGCGGGAACGACGAGATCCTTGAGGTAGACACCCGTCCAGCCCTTGAGCTGGGCGCGGTAGGACAGGTCCGCATCCTCGGTGATAGTGTCGTGTTCCCAGCCGCCCGCGTCAGCGATGGCGGACACGCGCCACATGCCGGCCGTGCCGCTGAAGTTGAAGAAGGCCTTGGAGCGGTGGCGGGCGGTGTGCTCGAAGACGAAGTGCCCGTCGAGCAGAATGGCCTGGACCTGGGTCAAGAGCGAGAACTCGCGGTTGAGGTGGGCCCAGCAACCCTGGACGAAGGCCACCTTCCCATCCGCGAAGTGGGGAACGGCCTTGCGAAGAAAGTCCTCGGTGGGCAGGAAGTCGGCATCGAACATGGCCACCAGCTCGCCCTTGGCGACCTTGAGGCCCTCGGCCAGCGCCCCGGCCTTGAAGCCCGTGCGGTCCGTGCGATGCAGGTAGTGGATGTCAAAGCCCAGGGCCCTGTAACGGTCGACCACGGCGCTTGCCATCTTCACGGTGTCGTCAGTGGAATCGTCCAAAACCTGGATCTCGAGCTTGTCCTTGGGCCAGTCCATCTTGAGGGTGTAGGCCATAAGCCGCTCGATGACATTGATCTCGTTGAACACGGCCAGCTGGACCGTGACCACGGGGAGATAGGTCGCATCGCCCACGGGCTGGGGCACGTCTTTCTTGTGGCGATAGTACAAAAGGAGCATCCATAGGCGATGCGCCCCGTAGATGCTCAGGATGGTGAGCAGCGTGAAGTAGGTGACGAGTACGACGATTTTGACGACTTCCATCACGAAACAAACCTCCCACAGCCCGGGTCGGCGAGCCTTGCTTATTGTGTCACAACCTCTTGGTAAAACCATGAAAAACCTAACAATCTACCGCCTGATTTCCGGTGGGTTGGGTAGGATGCTGACATGAGTGATCTCGACAACCTCAGCCTCCCCAGAATGATCGGCCGTTACCAGGTGCTGCATCTCCTGGGCTCAGGAGCCATGGGAAGTGTCGTGCTGGCCGAGGATCCAAGGATCAAACGCAAGGTGGCGATCAAACTGATGAAGCTGGACGCCGTGAGGACCGAGGCCGACCAGCACGAGTACCTGGCGCGGTTCCAGCGCGAGGCGGAAGTATCGGGTCTGCTGAACCACCCGGGAATCGTGGCCATCTACGACGTGGGTGAAGTGGAGGGCTACGGCCCGTTCCTGGCCATGGAATTCGTGGCGGGCAAGCCGCTGGATGGGATCATGAAGAACGGTCCCGCCCTGACCCTGAAGGAAAAGTTCCGGATTGCCGTGGGCTTGGCCGAGGCCTTGGATCATGCCCACGCCAAGGCGATCGTCCACCGGGATGTGAAGCCCGGGAACGTGATGGTGGCCGAGGATGGGCGCCCCAAGCTGATGGATTTCGGCATCGCCAAGCGGGAGGATGCCAGCCTCACCCAGACGGGCACCTTCCTGGGCACGCCCAGCTATGCCAGTCCCGAGCAGATCAGGGACGGCACGGTGGACAACCGCTCCGATATCTTCAGCTTCGGTGTGCTGGTCTTCGAGCTCATGAGTGGGCAGTCTCCCTTCCCTGGAACATCCATCAACACCATCCTCTACCGCATCGTGAACGAGCCGCCCGTCGAAGTGCAGCCGCCCGTGATAGGCATGCTTCCCGAAGGATGGCGTCGTGTATTTGATAAGGTGCTGGCCAAGCGGCCGGAGGAACGCCATCCGTCCTGCACGGCCTTCGTGCGCGACCTCCTCGACTCCGTGACGGAGCTGGGCAAGGAGGACCGCCGCGAGATGTTGAATCTCATGCGAATGAGTGGCGAGGCACCCCTACCTGCGATCGTATCCACTTCCTTTGATGAAACGATGGTCGTGCCCCGTTCTGAACCTCGGAAGGCCACCTGGCCCTGGATCACTGCCGTGGTCTTGGCCGTGGTGATCGGTGGTGCCTGGTTCATGTTCAAGGGCCCCAAAGGGACGCGCCTCCAGATCAAGTCGGTGCCTTCAGGTGCCAAGGTCTTCGTAAACGGTCTAGACGTGGGCAACGCCCCCGTGAACCAGCCCCTGGTTCCCGGAGACAAACTGCGCCTGGAACTGAAAGGGCATCAGCCCGTGACCTACGAAATCAAACCTGGCGAGGCCCCACCCGACTTCCCGCTGCAACCCATCATCAGCGAAGAGTTGCTGGATTCCGTTCCCCAGGGCGCCACCGTGGTGCTGGATGAGAAGAAGCTCGAGGGCGTTACACCCCTTTCTGTCCAATGGAATCAGGGCAAGCACCATCGACTGACTCTCACCAAAGGCAAACTCGTGTTCCCCAAGGACTTCGACCCCGGGGACGTGCCTGGCGGCCAGGTCTTCAAACTGATGGAAGCCACCACCGCTGAGACACGGCAGGAGCCGTCCCTGGATCCCCATGCGCCGGGCGCCCTCAAGCTGGCCGGTGGCTTCAGCATCCACCTCAAAGCGGACGGCAAGGATCTGGGTGAACTCAGCCCGGGTTCAAAGGCGCCGCTGTCCCCCGGCACCCATCAGCTCGAATTGACGAACCCCCGGCACTTCTACAAGGATGTCCGGGCCGTCACCGTCGTTGCCGGTCAGATGTCCACCCTCACGGTGCCCGGCCTTGCCACCCTCACCGTGGAGACCTTCCCCGGCACCGGCAAGGTCCTGGTGGATGGCCAGGACTCCGGCATCGAAAGCGATGGCAGCACCGGTATCCAGGTCGCCCAGGGCCGCCACACCATCACCGTGCGCGGGGCCAAGGGCAGCAAGACCGAGACCGTGGATTTGGCCGGGGACAAGGGATTGCGGTTCCCGTTGTGAAAAGCAGCGCCCAGGTGGAATGAAGGTCAGGAAAAAGGAAGGCCGGGGAGTGAGACCCCCCGGCCTAGGTTTGTACCGCTTCGAATCAGTGGCTGAAGGATCAGTGTTTGGTGGAGGTGGAAGCGCCGAAACCCGTCTGGGCTCGGACGTACTGGTCCTCGAAGGCCTCGATCTCTGCCTTGGCGCGGGCACTGCCATCGAGCTTGGAGAAGATGTAGGCCAGCAGGAAGGCGATCGGCATGGCGAACAGCGCCGGCTGGGTGTAGGGGAACAGGGCCGCCTTGCGGCCGATCACGTCCACCCATACCGACTTGGAGAACACGACGAAGAGCACCGCGGATACCAGTCCGCCATAGCCGCCCCAGAGGGCACCGCGGGTGGTCAGGCCCCTCCAATACATGGAGAGGATGAGTACCGGGAAGTTCGCCGCCGCGGCCACGCCGAAGGCGAGACCCACCATGAAGGCGATGTTCTGCTTCTCGAACAGGATGCCCAGAACGATGGCAACGAAGCCGAGGCAGATGGTGGCCACTTTCGAGACCTGGATCTCGGTGATCTCCGACGCCTTCCCTTTCATGATGACCCGGGAATACAGGTCGTGGGAAATCGCGGACGCGCCTGCCAGGGCCAAGCCGGAGACCACGGCCAGGATGGTGGCGAAGGCCACCGCCGCCAGGAAACCGAGCAGGAGGTTGCCGCCCACAGCCTTGGCCAGGTGCATGGCGACCATGTTGCCGCCGCCGATGAGCTTGCCGCCCACCTTGCCGCCCTCAAAGAAGGACCCGTTCTGACCGACGATCAGGATGCCGGTCAGCCCCAAGAGGAAGATCACATTGAAGAAATAGGCCACGAAGCCTGAGGCGTACAGCACTGACTTGCGGGCTTCCTTGGCATTGCTCACCGTGAAGAACCGCATCAGGATGTGGGG
>PMJK01000098.1:0-9865 GCA_003158505.1 Holophagaceae bacterium
ATCCCCCACGGCCAGGCTGGATGCAGTGCTCACGAACCGTTTCCTGGGCGTCCCCATCTTCGTGTGCGTGCTGGCCCTCATGTACTCGCTGTCCTTCGTGCTGGGGAAGATCCCCCAGGACTGGATCGCGGATGGATTCAAGGCCCTGTCGAATTTCGCCGGCTCCCGGTTGCCCGCGGGCGAGCTGACCAGCCTGCTGGTGGACGGCGTCATTCCCGGCGTGAGCGCGGTGATCGTCTTCGTGCCCGTGATCATGATCCTCATGGGCTGCATCGCCTTCTTGGAGGACACGGGCTACATGGCCCGGGCAGCCTTCATCATGGATCGGCTCATGCACGTCATGGGCCTCCATGGAAAGAGCTTCATCCCCCTCATCATGGGCAGCGGCTGCAACGTGCCGGCGATCCAGGCGGCGCGCACCATCGAGAGCCCCCAGGACCGCCTCATCACCATGCTGGTGACGCCCCTGGTGAGCTGCTCGGCGCGCCTGCAGGTCTACATCGTCATCGCCGGGACCTTCTTCACGCCCTTCAAGGCGGCCCTCGCCATCATCGCCATGCACTTCCTGGGCCTGGGCCTGGCCGTGCTCATGGGCCGGGTGCTGCGGAGCGCCCTGTTCAGCGGCCCCAGTTCGCCCTTCGTGATGGAACTGCCACCATACCGGATGCCGATGCTGAAGGCCACGCTCATCCATATGTGGGAGAAGGGTTCCATCTTCCTCACCCGGGCTGGCACCACCATCTTCGCGGGGGCGACGCTGATCTGGTTCCTGTCGCGCTACCCGGGCATCGCCAACCGCCAATGGACCCTGGAGTACCAGCAGCAGCGCCAGGTCGTGACGGCCCTGAACCTGCCTGCGGGCGAGTCCGAGGAGCGACTCAAGCTGTTGCAGCTCGCCCACGAAAGCCGGATCGTGAACACGAGTCTGGCCGCGCGTCTGGGCCAGAAGGTGGAACCGATCCTGCGGCCCATCCTCGACCCCGACCACAAGCGGGCCGAGGCCTGGAAGGATGTCATCGCGCTCACCGCCGGGTTCGTCGCCAAGGAGATCGTGGTCTCCACCATGGCCGTCATCCATCAGGCCAGCGAGGAACCGAAAGAGGGTGAGCGCCTCAGTCCGCTGCAAGTGTCGCTTCGGGACGGGTCAGGCCTGACGCCCCTCACTGCCCTGGCCTTCATGGTCTTCACGCTCATCTACACGCCCTGCCTGGGCACTATCGCCATGATCCGCCGCGAAGCGGGCAGCTGGGGCTGGGCGGCCTTCACGGTGGGCTACGGTCTGGTACTCGGCTGGGGACTTGCCTGGATGACTGTGACTGTGGGCCGGGCCATCGGATTCGCATGAGGCTGCCATGAACCTTCAAACCCTTATCGTCGCTTCCGCTGCCGGGCTATCGGCCCTCTACTTCATCCGGGGGGCCATCGAGGATCTGAGCGTGGGAAGAGCCCCATCATCGGGGGGCACCTGCGGCAAGTGCAGTTCCGGATGCCCGGCTGCGCGGAAGGGCTGATCAAGCAGACCTGCCTGCTGCGGTACCATCCTGAAGGACCTGCAGGGGGGAGCGATGCGATTCATCTTTGAACAGATCCGGGTCGGCGGGGACCGCAACTTCGGGTATCTCCTCGGGGACCGGGAGGCGGGCGCGGGGGTATTGATCGATCCCTCCTACACGCCGGAGGCCGTGGTGGAGCGGGCCCGCGTCCAGGGCCTGAAGGTCACCCACATCCTCAATACCCATGGCCACGAGGACCACACCAACGGCAACGAGGTCGCCAAGGAGCTGACCGGGGCCTTGATCGCCGGTGGCCCGGGTCACCCAGGCTCCGTGGACATCACGCTCAAGGACGGGGACCGCGTTCCCTTCGGAGCTTTCACGATCCGCGTCTGGCACGCCCCCGGCCACTACCACGACCACCTGGCCTTCCTGGTGGAGGGCCAGGACGCCGCCTTCACGGGCGACCTGCTCTTTGTGGGGAAGGTGGGTGGCACCCAGACGGAGGCTGACGGACGCACGGAATGGAACAGCCTGCAGCGCCTGCTCCGGGAGTGGTCGCCCCACACCACGATCTGGCCCGGCCATGACTACGGTGCCCGTCCCAGCTCCACCGTTGCTTGGGAGCGACAGACCAACCCCTTCCTGCTCTGCCCGGACGTCGAGGCCTTCCTGGTGGCCAAGCAGGGGTGGGCCGGGTTCAAGGTCCGGTACGGGCTACGCTGAGCCTCAGTCAGGGCCCTGAGAATCTGGTTGCCCTGGCAACAGGAGCCAGAGGAAAAAACAGGGAACTTCCACCGGGAGGTGGTTGACCCACCACGCAGAAGATTCACTAGGGGTGTCGGCCAGGAAATTGATGGTTCAACCACCGCGAACCGAACGGGTCTATAAGCCCAAGGTGTTTTCGATGGGCAATATCAAAGCTGCTTTGCGCTTTCCGAATTGGCCCCAGCGGCGGAGTCGGGCGGGGAAGTTCGTGGTGCGCCTCTCCCAGGCTCGGCTGGAAACCCCAAGGCTTCGCCTGCGTCCAGTCATCAGCAAGGGTCGGGTTGACTTGGCCTTTGAACTGATCCAGCTGGCTGGTATCAAGACCGGTCTGCAGCTGCCAAGAGATCTCTCCAGTCAGTCCTTTCGCAGCAAGCTGGTGGGCGATGAGCCTTTCGCCCTGTTCCTGGTGGAAGAGAAAGTCGGGGGGGAGCTGATCGGACTGGTGGGTGTCTGGGCCATCTCCCCCAGTCGAGGCTGGCCTCAGATCCTCTACGCCGTGCGTCCCGAGTTCCGGGGGTGCGGGTACGCCCGGGAGGGAGCTGGGGTAATCATCGAGACCTTGTTCAAGAGCAAGTCGGTCATGGGAGTGGGGGCCATCGTGGTCGGCCCCAATCCGGGCAGTCTGGCCGTTCTTGGAAAACTGGGAATGGAACTCATACATCAATGGGATGACAGGCAATTCTTCGGTCTTTCTAGGCAGCAGTTCCAGCAGTCCAGATGCTCTCCAGTGAGCGCAGCATCTCGGGGATCAGAAGGCATGCCCCATACAGCACTCGAGCGGGGGCTCAGGTCGCTGTTGAAAAGGCTGCTGGATCGTCACCAAGGGGCGGACCCCGGAACTCGCTTGCTGAGGCACACCATCAGGATGTGTTCGAGATTTCTCTTTCTGGTTGGAGGAAGGGGGTGGCAACTCCAGTCTCACAATGGCCCCGGAGCGGCTCACTCCTCCCTGGTCTGGCCCGAGTTTGAGGCCTTTCTGAAGGCAACTCAGGAGTAGGCCGGCTCAAGGCCATACGCAGATTTCGCCGAGCATCCACCGGGTGCCATGCGTGTCATCTACGGGAAAAGGAGCGGCGCAAGTCCAACCGGCATCTGTCTGTGCTCCGATCCATCCGATCGTTTATAGTTCCGGCATGCCTGCCGTGGTCCTCTCGCTGATCACCATCCTCATCTGGAGCACTCTGGCGGTGCTCGGTTCACGCATGGGGCATCTGCCGCCCTTCCTTTCCGTGGGCCTGGCCCTGGTGGTGGGCGGCCTCGTGGGGCTCATTCGGGTGAAGGACTGGAAAGTGCCCCTGAGCACACTGGCCATCGGCATCGGGGGGATCTTTGGCTACCACGCGCTCCTCTTCACGGCCTTCCGGTTCGCGCCCGCGGTGGAGGTGAATCTCCTTCAGTACCTCTGGCCTCTGCTGATCGTCGTCCTCTCACCCATATACCTGCGCGGTTACCGGCTGGCGATCCATCACGTGGCGGGATCCATCCTCGGATTGGCGGGGGCGGGCCTCGTGATCACGGGCGGGAAACTGAGTCTCGAATCGGCGAACCTGCCCGGCTACCTGCTGGCCCTCGGGGCGGCCTTCACCTGGTCCAGCTACTCGCTGCTGACCAAGCGGATCCGCCCCTTCCCGACGGGCGCCGTCGGGGGATTCTGTCTGGCTTCGGGTGTGCTCTCGCTGGGGCTCTTCGCTCTGGATGTCCTGGTCTTCGGTGCACCGGTTCCAACCATCACCGCCAAGGATGGGGTCTTCCTCCTGCTGCTGGGCCTCGGTCCCATGGGGGCGGCTTTCTACACCTGGGATGCGGCCTTGAAACGGGGCGATTCCCGCGTCATCGGGGCGCTCGCCTATCTCACGCCCCTACTGTCGACCCTCAACCTCGTCCTCTGGGGAGGAAAACACCTCTCCGGAATTTCGATTGCTGCCATGGGACTGATCGTGTTGGGGGCTGTTGTCGGATCGCTTGATCTTTTTCGCCGTCAACCATGAAAGGATTGATCCTGTGAACCTGTACGACCAGCCCACCGAGGCGCAAATGGCCGCGGTCGACGCCGCCATCACCAGCCGTCATTCGATGCGCGCCTTCCTGCACACTCCGGTGCCACGCGCAACGGTGGAGGACATCCTGCGCGTGGCCGCGCGGGCGCCTTCAGGCACCAACACCCAACCCTGGCAGGTCCATGTGCTGACGGGGGCCGCCAAACAGCGGCTCTCGGACCGCATCAGCGCCGCCTATGAGAACTCCGCAGAGCTGGCCCAGCACGAGCGGGAATACGACTACTACCCAAAGGAATGGACCTCACCCTATCTCGACCGCCGCCGCAAGGTCGGCTGGGATCTGTACGGGCTCCTCGGCATCGCCAAGACCGACAAGGCGGGTATGCACCGCCAGCATGGTCGCAACTACCGCTTCTTCGACGCACCGGTGGGCCTGATCTTCAGCATCGACCGCGTGTTGCAGCAAGGCAGCTGGATGGACTACGGCATGTTCCTGCAGAACATCATGGTGGCCGCCCGGGCCCGGGGCCTTCACACCTGCCCGCAAGCCGCCTTCACCCAGTTCCACCGCCTCATCGCCGAGGAACTGGCCTTCAAGCCCGCCCAGATGCTGGTCTGCGGCATGGCGCTCGGCCATGCCGATCCAGCGGCGGTGGAGAACAGCCTGGTGACCGGGCGTGCAGCCGTCTCTGAGTTCGCGCATTTTATCGACGCCTAGAGTGACCACTTTTCATTGCTTTGCCACCGAACCTGTTTAATGTTTGGGCGAATAGTTCCCATAAGATCAATGCCTTGAAGGTGCCCCCATGGCCGATGACACGCTGACCATCCTCCTCGCAGGCGGCAGCGGGTCGCGCCTGCAGCCTTTGACCGCCGATCGAGCCAAGCCGGCCGTGCCCTTCGGCGGCAAGTACCGGGTCATCGACTTCACCCTCTCCAACTGCCTGCACTCCGGTCTGCGCCGCGTTCTGGTGCTGACCCAGTACAAATCCCATTCCCTGCACAAACACCTGCGTGACGGCTGGTCCATCTTCAATCCCGAGTGCGGCGAATACATCACGGTTGTTCCTCCGCAGATGCGAACGGGCGCCTCCTGGTACGCGGGCACGGCGGATGCCATCTACCAGAACCTGTTCCTGCTGGAACGCAGCACCGCCAAGAAGGTGCTGATCCTCGCCGCCGACCACATCTACCGGATGGATTACGCCGCCCTCCTCAAGACTCACGACGAAAAGGCCGCCGATCTGACCATCGCCTGCATGAAGGTGCCCATCGAAGAAGCCAGCGCCTTCGGTGTCATGGCCATCAATAGGGACAGCCGCGTCATCGACTTCCAGGAGAAGCCCGAGCATCCTCAGGCCATCCCCGGCGAGCCTGGTACTGCCCTGGTGTCCATGGGCATCTACGTCTTTCCGAAGGACCTCCTGATGGAGGAATTGCGGGCTGACTCGACCCGGGAGGATTCCAGCCATGACTTCGGGAAGGATCTGATTCCCCGCATGATCAGTGCACACAAAGTCTATGCCTACGAGTTTGGCGGCCCTCGGGGCCGGGTCACGCAGGATCGCTACTGGCGGGACGTGGGCAGCATCGATGCCTACTACGAAGCGAACATGGACCTTCTCCAGCCCATCCCACCCCTGGACCTCTACCAGCAGGACTGGGCCATCCGCACCTACCATGGCCAGAATCCACCGGCGCGGATGGTGCCCGGCGAGGGCGGCAAGGATGGGCTGATGGCTAACTCCATCATGGGTGCCGGCACGGTGATTGTCGGTGGCATCGTGCGCCATTCCATCCTGGCCTCCCGGGTCTACATCCACGAGGAAGCGGTGGTGGAGGACGCCATCCTGTTCGACCAGGTCACCGTGGGCCGGGGCGCCAAACTGCGCCGCTGCATCGTCGACAAGGACGTGAGCATTCCCCCCGGTGAGACCATCGGCTTCAATCCAGAGAAGGACAGTCTGCGCTTCACATGCTCGGACAAGGGCATCATCGTGGTGCCCAAGGATTACCGGTTCGAGTGAGTCTCCCTGATAAGCCGATTCTCAGGCCATGGCCTGACGTTTCACCAACTGCCTGGCCCGGTTCCAATCCGCCCAGGCGGCCTGCAAGTCCCGGCGGAGCTGGGCACGCTGCTCCTTCCATTCCCCACGGAGCACAGACCGGCTCTCGGCGTTCGCGTGGCCCTTGGCTTTCCATTCGGCCTTCTTCGCCTGCCAGGCTTCGAGCCGCGTCTGGAAAGCACTGAGGGCCCCATCCACGCGGACGCGCGCCGCTTCCAGGATGCTCTTGGCCTGAAGGGCGTCCGCAGCGAGCACCGCGACGAGGCGCCGGGCTTCCATGTCCACTCTGGCCCGCTGAATCTCGGTGTCCGGGACCCTGCGCAGGCCCCGGGCGAGGCCCACCCACGCGGCGGCGGCGATGAGCCACTTGGCGGGGTCCCACTGGTACCAGCGCGGGCCGTTGCGGTAGTCCCACTGCCACATGTGGTGGTAGTTGTGGTACCCCTCCCCGAAGGTGAAGGGCGCCAGGAGCGCGTTGTCGCGGGCGCTGTTGGTGTCTGTGTAGGGCTGGGTGCCGAACCAGTGGGCGGCGGAATTGATGAGGAAAGTGCTGTGATGGGTGGCCACGATCCGGAGCAGGAGGCCGATGATGAGTTGGCCGATGAGGTTGTGGGTCATCAGGCCCACGGCGAGGACGGGCAGGGCCGAGACGGCGGCGCCGATCCAGAAGTGGTAGCGATGCTGCCAGCGGATGAGGGGATCCTGCTCCAGGTCGCCGACTGAGTCCCTGGGTCGGTCCTTGGCTTCCATCACCCAGATCCAATGCGCGTACCAGAAACCCCTGCGGACCGGGTAGGGATCGCGTTCGACGTCGTCCACGAAACGATGGTGATGGCGGTGGTCACTGCACCAGGCCAGGGCCGAGTTCTCGAAGGCGGCGGCGCCGAGGAGCAGGGCCAGGAGCCTCATGGGCCAGGAGGCCTGGAAGGCCCGGTGGCTGAAAAGGCGGTGATAGCCCACGGTGATGGAGAGGCCGATCAGCGAGTACATCACCAGGAAGACCACCACCTCGCTCAGGCGCAGGCCCTGGGTCGCGAGTTTCCAGGGCACCAGCACCAGGGCCAACACCAACGTACCCCCCAGGAAGAGGGTATTGAGCCAGGCTCGGGGGGTCAGCTTGAACATACACACTCCAGGGTGTTGAAACGCCCCATCTCAAGGATAGGCCTTCGAGGCACCCCGTGCCTGGAAGCTTCCCGGTTTCCGGTCTGCGGATTCACCACCGAGGGCGCCGAGGAACAGCGACCCTTGTGCTCCCATGAAGGACCCGGGTCAAAATGGGGAGTTTGAATACCCTGTCCAATCGAAAGATAGGAGTCCCCATGCGCCTGCTCCGCCCCTCCCTCGCCCTCTGCGCGGCCCTTCTGCTGGGGGCCCAGGATCCGGCTCCTCTTCGATTGCCCTTGCCTTCGACGGCTGGCCCCTCTCTGCTTGCCGCCCTCAAAGGCCGGGCCACGGCCAGGGCCCTGGCCGGCCCCGCCCCGACCCTCCCAGAGGTCGGCCAGCTGCTGTGGGCGGCTCAGGGCGAAAACCGCCTCGGCAAGCGCGTCGTCCCGTCGGCCCACGCCAAGTATCCGCTCGAGCTCTACCTGGTCACCTCCGGCTCACCCGATCTGGCCCCCGGCCTCTACCACTACCTCCCGGCGGGCCACCAACTGGCCCGGATGGCCGACGGCACTCCCCAGACGCTCCTGGGCGCCGTCAAGGGCATGCAGGCCTGGATCAAGGACTCCCCGGCGGTCTTCATGGTGGCCGGGGACTCCAGCCGCATCGGGGAAGGTGCCTCCGCTCTCAACCTGACCTACTACGAAGGGGGCGCCGCAGCCCAGGGACTGCTCCTGCAGGCCTCGGCCCTGGGTCTCGGGGCCGGAACCGCTGCGGGAGTGGACCTGGAAGCCGTGGCCCGGACCTTGAGGCTCCCCAAGGGAACCCAGGTCATGACTCTGCTTCCTGTGGGACATGTCAAGCCTTAGGGGAGCAGGATCCTAGGTTTTAAAGGCTACCGCTGCGCCCACAGGTAGAGCAGCAGCCCCACGAGGGTGAGGGCCAGGCCGCTCCAGCCCAGGGTCGAGGGCAGGGTTCCGCCCAGTAGCCAGACTTCTCCAGTCAGGGAGAACACCACCTCCAGTGCCTGGGTGCAGTCGGCCGCCGCCAGCTGCGCAGGTGAGACGGCCAGGTGGCGGGCATACAGGAACAGGCTGGTGGCGATGACGCCCGAAAACAGGGCGACGAGAGCAGTGTTCAGAACTTGGCCGCTGGTCGGCGGCGGCGGCAGGATGAAGGCCGCCAGGGCCAGCCACAAGGGCAGGGATCCCAGGGATAGCAACAGCACGCGCGCGAAGGGGTCGTCCAGCACGGGGTCGACGATGCGGGGCAGACGGCGGTGGTTTCCGGCGCGGGCCTCCCATAGCAGCTGGTTGCCGAGAGGATAGGCAAAGGCGGCGACCAGCACCGGCAGCGCCGCCAGCAGGACCGCGCCCATGGAAGTCTGGCGTGCGTGTTCCAGGTTGACCAGCACGACGCCGCCGAAGACCACCGCCGTCAGGACCAGGGCGCGCATCGGCACGCGATGACCGAACAGGCGAAGCACCAAGGGTGTGCACAGGATGGTGGTCTGCCAGGTAGTGGCAATCATCCAGCCGGGCGCGAAAGCGCTGGCAAAGCTCAACAGCGCGTAGAACACGCCGAAGCCGATGCTGCCGGTGAAGCTCCAGAACAGCCAGTGGCTCGCGAACAGACGAAAGACGCCGACCAAGGCGCGGCCGCCCCCGAGCAGGAGGTAGCCGCCGCATAGAAAACCGATCATCCAGGCGTAGCGCAGGGCCGCCGTCCAGAACCAGTGTCCGCCCTGCAGGCTCATCGCACGGTTGAGGACGAAGGTGGTGCTGAAGAACAAGGCGGCAAGCGCGCCGACGATCATGAGCTTCAAGTGGGGGGTATCCTTGACTGGGTTGCAGGCCCTTTATACGCAGCTCAGGTGGAGCCGCACAATGCTGAGACCTGGAATGATCAGTGGCCGCTATCGTCCGCCAGCTTCCGTGCCAGCTCGCCCACCACGGTCTTGGCGTCGCCGAAGAGCATGAAGGTCTTGTCCAGGAAGTAGAGCTCGTTGTCGATGCCGGCGAAGCCTGGGGCCTTCGAGCGCTTGATGGCGTAGATGGTCTTGGCCTTGTCGGCGTCGATGATGGGCATGCCATAGATGGGGCTGGTCTTGTCCGTCCGGGCGGCGGGATTCACCACGTCGTTGGCGCCGATGATGAGGGCCACGTCCGCCTGTGGCATGTCGCCGTTGATCTCGTCCATCTCCACCAGGTCGGTGTAGGGGATCTCGGCCTCCGCCAGCAGCACGTTCATGTGGCCNNGCCACGGCCATGCCGTAGCCGGGCACGATGACCACCAGGTCCGCCTGCTCCATGACCTGGGCGGCGCTTTCGATGGTGTCCTCCTTGTAGACCTTCTGCTCGCCGTCCGCGGCCTTCACCTGGGCCTGGCCGAAGGCGCCGAACAGCACGTTGAAGAAGGAGCGGTTCATGGCCTTGCA
>PMJK01000098.1:9876-10199 GCA_003158505.1 Holophagaceae bacterium
GTCGGCATGTCGGCGCCGCCGATGGGGATGATCAGCAGCACGCCGAAGGCGAGCGACAGCAGGATGATGCCGCCGAAGGCCCATGGGGCCCAGGGGGCCAGCGGGTGCAGGACCAGGGCCACACCCAGGGCGAGCGCCAGCGCAAACAGCGCGAGGTTGCTCATGTTCTGCATGGGATAGGTGACCGGCCGCTGGGGAATCCACTTCACTTCCTGCAGCTTGCCCGCCGCCAGGAGGGAGCCCGTGAACGTGAGGAAACCCAGGAGGATTTCCGCCACCAGGGCCACCACGATGAAGGGGGCCAGGGCCGCCTCGTTGCGCTG
>PMJK01000098.1:10227-16886 GCA_003158505.1 Holophagaceae bacterium
CATGGCGGCCACGCCGGAGAACACGCCCTTGCGCGCGGTTTCGGGATCGCTCATCCACCGCAGGGACAGGATGAATAATGCGGTGGAGACCAGGTAGAGAAGCTGGACGAGGGTCTCGGCAGTCACTTCGCCACCCCTTCGCGCTTCTTGAACATCTTCAGCATGCGGTCGGTGATGAGGAAGCCGCTGACGATGTTCGTGGTGGAGCAGAAGATGGCTACGAGGCCCAGGGCTGTGATGTAGCCTGGGGAACCCTTTCCGGCCGAGACGATGAGGGCGCCCACCACGGCGATGGCCGAGATGGCGTTGGTGAGGCTCATGAGGGGTGTGTGCAACAGCCGCGATACGCGCTGGATGACCATGACGCCGATGAAGGTGGCCAGCAGGAAGACGAACAGGGCGCCCATGAAGTCGAGCTGCCCGTGTCCGCCCCCGGCCTGGGCCGTGTGACTCGGTGCCTCGGTGAGTGCGATGAGAATCATCACGCTGTTCCTCCGTATCCCTTGATCAACCCTGCAATGCCTTCAGGGTGGGCCCGTGGACCACCTTCCCCTCGTGGGTCACGGCGCAACCCTTCAGGATGTCGTCGGTCCAGTCGAGGTTGAAGCGCTTGGCCGACCTGTCCCAGAAGGCCGTCATGAAGTTCAGCAGGTTGCGCGAGAACATCATGCTGGCGTGGGTGGGCACTGTCGCTGGAAGGTTGAGCGGCGCGAGGATCTTCACGCCACCGACCTCCATGGTGGCACCCAGCTTCGACAGGGTGCAGTTGCCGCCCCCGTCGGCCCCGAGGTCCACGATCACCGAACCGGGCTTCATGCTTTTCACGATGGTTTCGTCGAGCAGCTTGGGTGCAAAGACGCCGCCGATGAGGGCGGTGGTGATGACCACGTCCACCTGGGCGCAGTGATCCGCCAGCAGCTTCGCCTGCAGGGCCTTGTCCTCGGCGGAGAGCTCTGTGGCATAGCCTCCGCCCGCAGAGGCCCCCTGTTTCAGGTCGATGCCCACGTACTTGCCGCCCACGGATTCGATCTGTTCCTTCACCTCGGGCCGCACGTCAGTGGCCGTCACACTGGCGCCGAGGCGTTTGGCTGTGGCGATGGCCTGCAGGCCCGCCACGCCCGCGCCGATGACGAACACCCTGGCAGGCAGGGTGGTGCCGGCGGCGGTGATGAACATCGGGAAGTACTTCGGCAATTCCATGGCGCCCAGCAACACCCCTTTGTAGCCCACGATGTTCGCCTGGCTGGAGAGTGTGTCCATGGCCTGGGCCCGGGTGGTGCGGGGGATGCAGTCCGTGGAGAAGGCCGTGAGGTTCCGGGTGGCCATCCGCTGCACCGCATCGAGGTGCCGGGTGGGGAAGAGCGNNGGCCGGGCCTGGGGGGCGTTCACCTTCAGCACGAAATCGGCCCCGCCCAGGAGCGCAGCCGCATCCGGCACCAGGGTGGCCCCTGCGTCCCGGTAAGCCTGGTCCGGGAAGCATGCGGAGACTCCGGCTCCGGTTTCCACGGCCACCTCGAGGCCGAGGGTGATGAGTTTCTTGCAGGATTCCGGGTCCAGTGCGACGCGGGTCTCTTCCGCCCTGATCTCCCTGGGAACGGCAATCTTCATGGGGCCCTCAGCTGGAAAAACCGCCTGATGCAGACACCTTATCATTGGTAGACATTCATTGTTTAATATCGATTTTTTGCGAACCCCAATTCATGGCGCAGAGGCCTCGGCCACGAGTCATTCGATCGTTCCGAATTTTAAATTTTGCATTCTTTTTCAGATCCAGGCGCTTATATTTCTGCTGAGATCAACCCGGAAGGGCCTTCAGGTCCGCTGACAAATTCACCACCGAGTCCCTTTTAAGAAGGTCGATCATCATGGCGAAAGTGCCCCCTCCCATCCGCATTGGTCTGATCCCGGAACATCCCTCGAAGCATGGGGGACGACTCGGACGCCATCTTCAATTCGATGACCGCAGCTGGAACTTCCGCGTTTCCCTTCGCAAAGGGGCGCTCATTCAGACCCGGACCTGGGACCGGACAGTGAAACCTTTCAACCAGGGGGATCTCGGATCCTGCACCGGCAATGGCGCCGTCGGCGTCATCTGCACAGATCCCTATCGGCAGAAGGGCATTCGGTATTCCGAGGCCTTGGCCCGCAAGGTCTATAGTCAGGCCACGAAGGATGACAGCATCGTGGGGGCCTGGCCACCGAAGGATACCGGTTCGACGGTGCTGGGTGCCATGAAGGCCCTCAAGGACCTCGGGATGGCGAAGGGGTACCACTGGTGCTTCGGCCTGGATGATGTGCTCAAGACCCTCTCCACCCTTGGGCCCGTGGAGGTGGGACTGAGCTGGTACGAGGGCTTCGACAAGCCGGATGCCAAGGGGCTGGTGAAGATCGCGGGTTCAGTGCGCGGGGGCCATGCCTTCGAGCTGCTGGGCGTGGATGCGGAGAAGAAGCTGGTATGGGCGATCAACTCCTGGGGCACGGACTGGGGCCTCCAGGGCCGCTTCGCTTTTTCATGGAAGGATCTCGACCGCCTGCTTCACGAGAATGGTGAAGCTTCTACCGTGACCCTATGATCCCGCCGATGATCCGGGCCTTTGTCCTGGCCGCAGCCCTCGCAGTGCAGGCGGCTCCTTCGGCTGCCATCACGCCAGAGGCCCTGATCCAGAATCAGGTCGATGCCTACAATGCGCATGACCTCGAGGCTTTTTCGGCCTGCTACGGGGAGGCCATCGAGTTCCGGACCATGGATGGGAAAGTGGGCCCCGAGAAAGGGCTGGCCGCCTTGCGGAAAGGCTATGCAGACCTATTCAAGCGGTTCCCGAAGCTGAAGGTGAAGATCCTCAAGCGGATCAGCCAGGGAGCCTTCGTCATCGACCAGGAACAGGCCGAAGGCATGGGCCCCAACCCCGTCACGGTCACCGCCATCTATGAAACCGCACAGGGTAAGATCGTCCGCGTCTGGTTCATCGAGGGGTGATGCACGGGGAGCCGAACCACCGGTCCACCATGGAAGCGGTTTCGTTACAATCCCCGGGCCCATTCCGGGCGCAGCTGGACTCGCCCAGCCAGCGCCTCGTCGATGGAGGCCAGGATTGCCTCGCGATCGCGTGGCAGGCGGCCTCCAATGGGGAGGTAGTTGGAGGCATGGTTGGAGCGGAAAATGGCGGAGCTGAGGTGGGTCTCCTCCACGAACCAGCGCAGTTCGGTGAGCAGACCCAGCACATCAGGCAGCTCGAAGCGCCTCTGGTCCTCCAGTCTGGAGATGGGTGTGCCCGGAATCACCGTCAGGGTGAGGGTGGAGAGGAAGCGGGGATCCATCGCCGTGGCCAGGCGCCCGGAAGCTCGCGCATGTTCTTCGCTGCGCTCGCGGCCACCAGCCCCGAGCAGGAAGATCAGCGACTGTTCCATCCCGGCTTCCCTGGCCTTGCGGGCCGCCTCGATATGTTCGGCGGTGCTGGCGCCCTTGGCGAGGCGGCGCAGGGTCACGTCGTCTCCGGATTCGGGTCCGATGTAGAGCAGCGAGAGTCCCCATTTTCGGAGACGATCCAGTTCCTCTGATGATTTTTCCAGCAGGTTCCGCGCCGTGGCATAGGTGCTGACGCGCCGGAGGCGCGGGAACGAGGCGGCCAGGGCTCGAAGGATGGGTTCCCAATGATCAAGACCCATGCCCAGCGGATCGCCGTCGGCCACGAAGACGTGCCGCACCTCCTCTGCAGATCTCCCACTTCCCTCGGAGATCTCGGCCAGCACGGCATCGAGTGGCCTGACCTGGTACCGTTTTCCGCGGTACATCGCACAGTAGGTGCAGGCGTTCCAGGAACAGCCAAGGGTGGCCTGGAGGATGAACGAGTCGGCCTCGCTCGGTGGACGGAACAGGGGTTCGTCGTAGCGCACAAGCCCATTCTCCCGTGTCAGGCCGGGCAATGGTGGGAAATCCGGCGGTTGCCCCCCCGGCCCGCCGGGCTTCCAGTCCGCCAACCCGGTGCTTTAGAATCGGGGGTACCATCACCAGCCCTGCGGGTTCAACGGGACGTTCATGGGTTTGGTGTTCCGTTGAATCGGTCAGGCATCCCTGCGAGGCCTTCATGAAGACCCAGAGCAACCACATCCTCATCACCGGCGGCGGCTCGGGGATCGGGCGAGGGCTGGCTGAAGCCTTCCACGCTCTCGGCAACCAGGTCATCATCGCCGGCCGGCGCAAGCAGGTCCTGGACCAGACCACCGAAGCCAACCCTGGCATGGCGTCCTACGTGGTCGATCTCCAGAATCCAAAGGAGACCCGCGATTTCGCAGCCCAGATCTCCCGGGACTTCCCCGCCCTGAACGTCGTGGTCAACAACTCCGGGATCATGCGGGCCGAGAATCTTCTGGCCCAGCCGGACGATCTCGCCGACATGGAAGCCATCGTCGCCACGAACCTGCTGGGTCCCATTCGTCTGACCGCAGCCCTGCTGCCCCATCTTCGAAGGCAGCCGAGGTCCGTGATCATGAATGTCTCTTCCGGGCTGGCCTTCCTCCCCTTGGCGATGACTCCTACCTACTGCGCCACCAAGGCCGCGCTGCACTCCTATACCGAGTCCCTTCGGTACCAGCTCAAAGGGAGCCCGGTCGAGGTCATGGAGCTGGTTCCCCCCTATGTGGCCACGGACCTCATGAATGGCGCCGACGATCCCCGCGCCATGCCCCTGGGGGCTTTCATCGCCGAGGTCATGGACCTCCTCAGGACGCGACCCGAGGCGACCGAGGTCTGCGTGGAGAACGTGAAACGCCTTCGGTTCGCCGCCGAAACTGGGAAATACGAGGACTTGTTCCAGGGCTTCAACGACGCCATGACGCAGGATCGCCACTAAGGAAAGTGGCCAGTCCGAACGTTGATCCTGCCGTTTCGGGGCAGCACTAGGGCCGGTAGGTACTCCCAACGAGCAGCCGTGCATCCGTCCGCGAAACGTGGCAGGAGATGCAGACATACCGGGATCCGGCGAGCTGCTTGCCCTTGGCATGAGGGGCGCGACGGAGGTCCACGAAATGGCTGCCGGGAATCGGGGTAGCCTCACCCTTTCTCTTGGGGCCCGGGACTGCGTGACAGTCCATGCAGAGGTTGGAGCTCCGGGTGATGGGAAGGCAGTCCGAAAGACCATGCGGGATGATCGGGGGTGTCTCCCTGTTGATGCGCTTGGGCAGGGGCTTCTCCCCGGGAGCGGAGCCCTCGTCCTGGTGGAGTGGCGGGGCAGGTATCTCGAACACGGAGGTGTGGGATAGCCCAAGGCTGCTGTCGTGTATGGGCTTCGGCGGAGGACCCGCCACAAGCACGGTGGCGCAGAGGGAGAGCAGCAGGACGGCGCGATGCATGGTTGATTCTCCTAGATGGCCTTGGAGATGCGGATGGCGCACTTCTTGAAGTCCGTTTCCTTGGAGATCGGGCAGGTGGCGTCGAGCGTCACCTTGTTGATGAAGACGCCCTCGTCGAACCAAGGCACATAGACGAGTCCTCGGGGTACCTTGTTCCGGCCCCCCAGCGTGACCCGGGCCTGGATCTTCCCTCTCCTCGATTCGATCCAGGCGAGGTCCCCGGCCTTGAGTCCGCGCTGTTCGGCATCCTTGGCGTGGATGAAGAGCAGGGCTTCCGGCACCGCCGCATGGAGCTGAGGCACTCGCCGGGTCATGGAGCCCGAGTGCCAGTGTTCCAGCACGCGCCCGGTGCAAAGCCACAGGTCGTAGGTGGCGTCCGGTGACTCCGGGGGTTCCTGCCAGGGGCGGAAGAAGATCTTCGCCTTTCCGGGCAGCGCCACCGGGTTGCCGGGCTTGGGCCCGTCGAGGTCGCCGGAGAGCAGCTTCTTCATGGCCGTTCCGTAGAAGTCGATGCCAGAACCCTTCTTCGCATAAGGATCGTACTGGTCGTTGAAACGCCAGCGCGTCTCCTTGCCGTCCACCACGGGCCATCGCAGGCCGGACACTTCCCGGCGGAAGTACACGTCGAAAGGCGCGAGGTCGTGGCCGTGCCCCAACCCAAAGTGCCGGTACTCCTCGAACAGCGCCTTCTCTGGGAACCACTTGATCCCGGCATGGATGGCCGTGGAGTTCGGTTTGCCCCAGGCCACCGGATCAGGCCAGGCGAACTGCTTGGCGGCGGGAGTGGCGAAAAGCACCTCGTAAAGGGTGCTGTCCGGCTTGTGGCCGAGTGCCTCTGCCGCCGGAAGGACCGCTGGCAACTTGCCCTTCTCGTAGCCCTCGGCGTCCAGGCCGGGTACCTTCTGCTCGCCCCAGACCTCGGCCAGCGTGAAGCGCTTGGAGAATTCCATCATCTGCCACACGTCGCTGCGGGCCTCCCCGGGCGGGAGCACCACCTGGCGCCAGAGCTGGGTCCGCCGCTCGGCGTTCCCGTAGCCGCCCCACTTTTCGTAGATCATCGCCGAAGGTAGGACGAGGTCCGCCACCTTGGCGGACAAGGTCGGGTAGACATCCGACACCACGATGAAGTTGTCGAGCTTCCGGGCGGCCTCGATCCAGTGGTTGGCGTTGGCCGAGGACTGGAAGGGGTTGGTGACCTGGATCCAGAGCCAGCGGACCTTGCCATCCTCCAGGTCGCGCATCATCTGGACGATGTGGCTGCCCACCTTCGGGTTGAGGGTATTGTGCGGCAGGTTCCAGATCTCTTCCGC
>PMJK01000080.1 GCA_003158505.1 Holophagaceae bacterium
ACGCTGCTCATCTCCGAGGACCGCTTCATCCCCGGACTGGCCCGGCTCGCGAGCACCATCCAACGGCACGGCATCCCTGCGGTGCTGCAGATCCACCACGCGGGACGCTACGCGAACCGTCCCGACCGGATCGCACCCTCGCCCATCGAGACCTGGGGTGTGGTACCTCGGGCCATGGATCAGGCCTGCATCGACCGGGTCACGGGCGCCTTTGCAGCCGGGGCCAGGCGCGCCAGGGAAGCAGGATTCGACGGCGTGGAGCTGCATGGAGGCACGGGCTACCTGCTTTCGCAGTTCCTGTCCCCCCGCACGAACCACCGCGAGGATGCCTATGGTGGCGACGCCTCGCGGCGCATGCACTTCCCCCTCGAGGTCCTGGCTGCCGTGCGGGCCGAGGTCGGCGAGGCCTTCACGGTCGGGTACCGATTCCTCGCGGATGAGTACGTGCCGGGTGGCCTGACCCTGACGGATACCCTTCCCTTCGCCCAGGAACTCGCGGCGGCAGGGATCACCTACCTGTCGGTGATGACGGGGTGCTATGACGCCTTCCAGCTTCCCCGGTACGTGGAAGACGACGCGAAGGAGGCTTTCATGGCGCCCTTCGCCCAATCCATCAAGGAGGCGGTCCCCGGTGTCCCCATCGTGGCCGCCGGGCGCATCCAGAATCCGGAGACGGCGGAGGCCATCCTCCGCGATGGGATGGCCGATCTGGTGGGCCTGGCGCGGGTCCTCTTCGCCGATCCCCTCTGGCCGCGGAAGGCCAGGGGCGAGATCCAGGAACCGATCAATCCATGCACGCCCGGTTGCATCCTTTGCCTGAAGCGGATCAAGGAACAGAAACCGGCCTTCTGTGGGCGATGGCCCAGGGAACGCCGGGAGCGTTTCCTGGAACGGGTCGGAGGGTGATCGCGAAGGCTTCGGATTCCAAGGGGCTGTCCCCTCTGCTCGTCCTGATCATGGCCTCGGCCACGGGACTGGCGGTGGCGAGCAATTACTTCGCTCAGCCCCTGCTCCCCACCATGGCCAAGGATCTGGGGTTGTCGACGACCAAGGCCGGCATCATCGTGACCACGGCTCAGTTGGGATATGCCGCCGGGCTGCTGTTCATCGTGCCGCTGGGCGATCTGTTCGAGCGCCGGGGGCTGATCCTGGTCATGGCCTTTCTGTCGGCGGCAGGGCTATTGACCACCGCTCTGGCTCCTACCCTCTCCATGGTGCTGGTGGGGACCGCGTTGACGGGACTCTTCTCGGTGGTGGCGCAGATCCTGGTTCCCTTCGCGGCCACCCTGGCCGCCCCGGAGAAGCGAGGCAAGGTGGTGGGGACCGTCATGAGCGGGTTGCTCCTGGGCATCCTCTTCGCCCGCACGGTGGCGGGGGCCCTGACCTCGCTGGGCGGCTGGCGCACCGTTTACTTCACCGGGGCGGGAGCCATGGTCGTGGCCACCCTGGTGCTGCGGCGCGCCCTGCCTCGATACCACCAGCCTGTGGACCTTTCCTACTTCAGGCTGCTCCTTTCCATTTTCGCCCTGTTCCGTGACGAACCGGTCCTGCGCGTCCGGGCCCTGCTCGGGGCGGCGACCTTCGGGACCTTCAGCATCTTCTGGACCTCCATGGCCTTCACGCTGGCAGGACCGCCCTACCGGATGTCACCTAGCACCATCGGACTGTTCGGACTGGTGGGTGTGGCCGGGGCCCTCGCGGCCTCCAGCGCCGGCCGCCTCGCCGACCGGGGAAAGGGTGACTGGGCTACGGGTGGGGGCCTTCTGGTCCTTCTGGGTTCCTGGGCACCCCTGGCCTTGGTCAAGTATTCCATGGGTGCGTTCCTGATCGGCGTACTGCTCCTGGACCTGGCGGTCCAGGGGGTGCATATCAGCAATCAGGCCGCCATCTATCGGATCCGCCCCGAGGCGAGGAACCGCCTCACGTCCGCCTACATGACCAGCTACTTCCTTGGGGGCGCGGCCGGCTCCCTATGCTCGGCCGCGGCCTTCAGCCACTTCGGATGGATGGGTGTGGTGGCCCTGGGGGCCACCTCCAGTACCTTCGGTGGGATCGTGTGGGCGGTGGTCCACTTCAGGGCGCGCCGGGGCCTCAGAGGTTGAAGATCCTGCTGGCGCAGCTTCCGTGGGCCCTGGCATGCTGAGGTTCACTTGACGGAGATCACGTCAGGATGGATCGAGAATAGAACTACGCGCGGAAGAATCCCTGCCATGAAGGCCCGAAGGGGCCTTCCACTCTGAGGAGCGCCCCATGAGCCTCGAAAAGATCTTGCACGAAGGCAAGCAGGAAATGCTTAACGAGGCGGTCGAATCGGTGCAGCGGGCCCGCCTGCAGCACTACGAGATGGCTGGCCCCGAACTGATCCGCCAACGGCTCGACGTGCTGCTCAGCCTGGTCATCGATGCGGTGCTGCAACGCAATCTGGCTCCCATTATCGCTCACGCGAATGCCGTGGCCACGGAACGCTTCGAGGCGGGCGTGGATCTCTCCGAGGTACAGACCGCCTTCAACGTCCTGGAGGAGGCGATCTGGATGCGCATCCTGAAGAAGTTGCCCGCTGGCAAGCAGGCGGAGGCCCTCGGCCTCGTGGGGACAGTCCTGGGCAGTGCCAAGGATGCCCTGGCCCGGAAGTACGTCTCCATGGCCACCCAGACCCACACGCCTTCGCTCAACCTCCAGGCCCTCTTTCTCGGCTCAGACACCTTCTAGCTGGTCCCCTCTGGACTGAGCCGCGGAGCCCTGGTGAGGGTGCAGAGGTGCTCCTGAGTCATTGGCCAGGCGACCCCTGGTCCGCTACGGTCAATGGCGGGATCCGTTGGCCTGTGTCCAGTCTCGAAGGAGTGTGGCGATGAATGCTGGAGCCCGAATCATTCCAACTCCTGATGCGGGGACGATGGATGTGCCCAGCATCATCGACGCCTTTGCGCATCGGATGATGTATTCGATCGCGAAGGATCATCACACCGCCACCGATTTCAATGTCTACCAGGGGTTGGCGTTGGCGGTTCGTGACCGGCTCATGGAGCGATGGTTCAAGACCCAGAGCACCTACTACCACCAGAATGTGAAGCGGGTCTATTACCTGTCCCTGGAATTCCTGATGGGGAGGGCCCTGCTCAACAATGTGGTGAACCTCGGTGCTGAGGATGCCTACAGCAGGGCCATGCAGGAACTCGGCTACCAGCTGGAAGACATCGGGGAACAGGAATGGGATGCAGGGTTGGGCAATGGGGGACTCGGCCGCCTGGCCGCATGCATCCTGGACGCAGCCGCCACCCTGGAACTGCCCTTCTACGGCTACGGCATCCGCTACGAGTACGGGATCTTCTATCAGAAAATCATCGATGGCCAGCAGGTCGAGTTCCCCGATGGTTGGCTTCGCTATGGCAATCCCTGGGAGATCCAGCGTCCCGATGCCATCTTCCCGGTCCGATTCTATGGTCATACCCATGGCTACGTCGATGAGAGGGGGCGGTACCGCGTGGATTGGCAGGACACCCAGGACGTCTGGGCCGTGGCCTACGACACGCCCGTGGCTGGATTCCGCAATGGAACCGTCAATACCTTGCGCCTGTGGTCCGCCAAGTCGAGTCGCGAATTCAACCTGGCCCGTTTCAACACCGGCGATTATGTCCATGCCGTCGAGAACAAGACTTTTTCTGAGAACATCTCGAAGGTTCTCTACCCGGCGGATGACCAGAGCGCGGGCAAGGAATTGCGTCTGAAACAGCAGTATTTCTTCGTATCAGCCACCCTCCAGGATGTGATCCGGCGGTTCAAGAAGCGCCCCGGCTGCGGCTGGGAGGACCTTCCGGACAAGGTCGCCATCCAGATGAACGACACGCACCCGGCGCTGGTGGTGCCTGAACTGATGAGAGTATTGGTGGACCAGGAATCGCTGAAATGGGATCTTGCCTGGTCCCTCACCCAGCAGGTATGCGCCTATACCAACCATACGATCCTTCCGGAAGCCATGGAGATCTGGCCCCTGGAGCTATGGCGCAACCTGCTGCCGCGCCATGTGGAAATCGTGGAAGAGATCGATCGTCGTTTCAGGATGATCGTGCGGAATCGCTATCCCTTCGACGATGCCAAACTTCAGCGTCTCGCCATCATCGACCAGGGCCACAGCGTGCGGATGGCCAACCTGGCCATTGTGGGAAGCCATTCCGTCAATGGCGTGGCCAAGCTCCATACGGACATCCTGAAGGCCTCCACCTTTGCCGAGATGAACGAACTCTTTCCAGGCCGGATCAACAACAAGACCAATGGCATTACCCCACGGCGCTGGTTGCTGAAGTGCAATCCCGACCTGGCCGGCCTGATCACTGAGGCCATCGGGGCGAGGTGGAACCGGGATCTGGACGCATTGAGGGATCTTGAACCATTCGCAGAGGACCCGGCCTTCCAGGAACGTTGGACTCGGATCAAGCGATCCAACAAGGAACGGTTGGCCACCTGGGCCAAGGGGAGTCATGACCTTACCCTCGACCCGGAGTTCCTGTTCGATGTCCAGGTGAAGCGGATCCACGAGTACAAGCGGCAGTTGCTGAATTTGCTCCATGTCGCCACGCTTTGGAACCGCCTGCGGGATGGCGCGGATGCGGGTATGCCCCGGATTGCCCTCATTGGGGGGAAGGCCGCACCGGCCTACTGGGTGGCCAAACAGATCATCCACCTCACGAATGTCATGGCCCACGCCATTGGGGCGGACCCCGCCGCCAAGGGCCGCCTGAGCGTGGCCTTCCTGCCCAACTATCGAGTCTCCCTTGCGGAACTGGTTTTCCCCGCCACCGAGCTCTCCGAGCAGATCTCCACTGCAGGCACCGAAGCCTCCGGCACCGGCAACATGAAGGCCGCCCTCAACGGCGCCCTAACCATCGGCACCTTGGATGGCGCCAATGTCGAGATCATGGAGGAGGTGGGCGAGGCCAACATCTTCATCTTCGGGAACACGGCACAGGGCATCGTGGGTCTTCGGGATTCCGGCTACCAGCCTCGGGAATGGGCCAGGGCCAACCCTG
Source organism: Holophagaceae bacterium (assembly GCA_003158505.1). Taxonomy (GTDB): domain Bacteria; phylum Acidobacteriota; class Holophagae; order Holophagales; family Holophagaceae; genus Geothrix. Next base: position 5,025 of record PMJK01000080.1, read on the forward strand.
AACTGCAGCGGGCCATCGAGACCATCGCCACCTTGGATGGTGGGCGATTTCAGACCCTCGGTGGGATCTTGATGGACTCGGACCACTATTTCCACTGCGCGGACTACGCCTCCTACCTGGAAACCCAGGAACGCGTGTCGGCCACCTATGCGCGCCCTTCGGAATGGGCGCGGCTATCCATCCTCAACGTGGCGGGGATGGGGAAGTTCTCCATCGATCGCACCGTCCGGGAGTACGCCCGCGAAATATGGAATGCGGAGGGATTTCCCGTGACTCCCCCGTAATGCGGGACCGCATCAAATCCTTTTGATACGCTTGCATTCATTCATCCGTCCAGGAAGGGACTCCATGTCCAAGGGCATCCGACGCATTGCAATCTCCACGGGCGGGGGGGATGCTCCAGGTCTCAACGCCGTCATCCGTGCGGTCGTCATCGCGGCCTCAAATCGCGACTGGGAATGCTACGGCATACGCGACGGGTACAACGGCATCCTCTTCCCTGAACGCTATCCCGAAGGCGGTGTGTTCAGACTGACCCGGGACCGGGTGCGGGGCATCGGCCACCTGGGTGGCACGATCCTGGGCACCACGAACAAAGGCAATCCCCTGCACTTTCCCGTGAAGATGCCCGACGGCTCGGTCAAGGAGGTGGATCGCACGGACGAGATCGTGGAATGCTTTGCGCGCAAGGAACTGGATGCGCTGGTGTCCGTGGGCGGGGATGGCTCCCTCACCATCGCCCACGCTCTCCACCAGAAGGGCCTGCGTGTCGTGGGTGTGCCCAAGACCATCGATAATGACCTGGACAAGACCTACACCACCTTCGGTTTCGACACGGCCGTGAGCTTCGCCACGGAATGCCTGGATCGCCTGCACAGTACCGCCGAAAGCCACCAGCGGGTGATCGTGGTGGAGATGATGGGTCGTTACGCGGGCTGGATCGCGCTCCATTCCGGCATCTCAGGCAGCGCCCACGCCATCCTGATCCCAGAGATCCCCTTCGATCTGGAGCAAGTCGCTGCCAAGATCCGCGCCCGTGATCAGGTGGGCCGCATGTACTCCCTGGTGGTGGTGGCCGAGGGCGCCATACCCGCGAATGGGCGGCAGGCCGTGCTGGAGCAGGCTGGAGTCGGGCAGGCCGAGCGTCTGGGTGGAATTGGCGAGTGGGTGGCCAAGTCCCTCCAGGAGATCACTGGCAAAGACACCCGAGTGGTCGTACTCGGACACCTGCTCCGCGGCGGCAGCCCCACGAGTTTCGATCGCCTGGCCGCATTGCGGTTCGGCGCTGCCGCCGTGAGGGCCCTGGAGGAAGGGCACAGCGGTGTCATGGTGGCCCTGGCCCTTCCGAACGTGAATTATGTGCCTCTGGAGGAGGTTGCTGGCCGCATGAAAGCCGTGCCGCTGGACTGCGACACCCTTCTGACTGGACGGGATCTGGGCATCTGCTTCGGCGATTAACGGTCCCCGCCTCTCGTCTTTCGTTGATTCACAGGACGTACTCGGTGGTATTCATCAGTTGACGGCATCGATCAGGGTTCCCATGGCCCGCTCCAGGTTAGTGCGGGCCTTTTCCGCGGTGATCCTGGCCTCCAGGTCCGAGGTGCGGGCTTGGTCCAACTCTGACTGCCTTTGCAGCACGAAGAAGCTGGTACTCAGTCCATTGGCCAGTTTCTCCATCTCCGCATCCAGGCTTTCCTGCCGGAAGGCCAAGGCTGCATCGGCGGCGTCCACCTGCTTGCGGGCGGTGGTGAGGTCCGTGTAGGCCTGCTCCACATCCAAGCCCACCGTGGTCTTCGTATCCTTCATGACATATTCCGAGCTGCGGGTGGCGGCCTTGGCCTGGGCCAACCGCGCCAGGCGGGCGCGATTCCCGATGGGATAGGAAAAGGTGAGTCCCACGTAGTAGCCCGGGTACCTGGCCTGGGACCAATCATTCCAAATGCCATTTACATCCGCATAAGTCGACGTATCCCTGATGACAGCGACCTGGGTGTCCAGTTGGGGCAAGGTGGCATTGCTGGCGGCCTTCTCGATGGTCCGGTTTGCCGAGAGGGAATACTTCGCCTGCGCCAGTTCAGGGCGGTGGGAGAAGGCCAGCGCCTTGGCCTCCGCCAGGGGAACTGGCATGGGGCCGGCCTCTGGGGGATCCACCGGGTTCAGGGCGGGGGGACGGTCCGTCTCGTCGGGGAAGAGGTTCTGCAGGAGGGCCGCCTGGGCGTTCATCAGCATCGCTTCAGCGGCGAGAACTTCCTTCTCCCACTCGGCGACGGCGGCCTGGACTTGGGGGAGCTCGATGGGGGCCAGCATCCCGGCCTCGATCCGATCCCTGTCCTCCTGCAGGTGCTTCTTGGCGAGCTCCAGGGCGATGGTCTTGTTCGCCAGGTTCTGCCGGGCGTAGACCTGGTTCCAGTAGAGGTGGTCGACAAGGGTGAGCAGTTCCATCATCCGCCCACGGAAACTTTCATCAGCGCCCTTGGCCTGTTCGATGGCGGCCTGGAGCCGGGCCTCGGTGACCTCCCGTCCGAACCCCCGGAGCAGGGGCTGGGTGTAGGTCAGGCTGAGGTTCCCGCTATAGGGGTTCGTGGTGCCGAAAGCCAAGGCGGCCATGGGTCCGAAGGGCAGAGTCTGGCTATTCACCTGGTTGTAGAAGGAGTTGTAGCCGGTATTGAGGTTGAGATTGATTGTCCCTCCGATGGCGTCCAGTTTGGAGATACCGAGGCTGGCCGTCCGGGTCTCTTCGGTAGTATTCAAGGCAGTGAGGTAGAGGTTCGCAAGGCCGCTGAACCGGGGATTGACCTCCCCGAACGCCAGCTTGCCGTTGGATGCACTGGCCGAGAGCTGCCAATCGAAGGCACCCCGTTCGGCCTCAGGGAATTGACGAATCTGTTCCCGGATCTCGCGGGCGATGCGCGCCTGGAGCAGGTTGGAGGCGCCCAGCAGAAGGGCCTGGCGATGGGTGAGGGGCAAGGGGGCCGGAGCCTCCGCGCCCCAGACCAGCCCTGCCACCAACAGTGGAAGGAGGGTCAGGTGGAGACGTTTCATACCTCGCTCCTTTCTGCTTCAGAGGGTTCCTTGGCGAAGAGGAGGAACATAACGGGCACCAGGAACAGGGACAGGATCGTCGAGGAAGTCAACCCGCCCACGACGGCCAGGGCGAGGGGCTGGTTCGACTCCGTGCCGTGTTCAATGCCAAGGGCCGTGGGAACAAGCCCGATGACCGTGGCCAAGCTGGTCATGGCGATGGGCACGAACCGGGATCGGGCCGCCTCGATGATGGCGTGCAGCTTGGCGTCCCCTTCCATGAGTCGCCGGTTGGCGTCATCCACCATGAGGATGCCGTTGCTGACAGCGATGCCGACCACCATGAGGATGCCCATCATGGCCGTGATGGAGAAGCCTTGCCCCGCGCCCATGAGGGCCAGGACGATGCCCACCAGAGTCACGGGGATGGTGAAGAGCATCACGAAAGGCAATCGCAGGGATTTGAACTGGGAGGCCATGATCATGAAGACCAGCATGATGGCCAAGCTGATGGCTAGGCCCAGACCGGAAAAGGTCTTGCGCATGAGGTCCACCTCGCCGGCAAACCGCCATCGGAGGTTCTTCGTGAGCGGGTCGGACTTCAACCGTTGTTCAAGCTCCTTGGCGGCGCTGCCGATGTCGCGATCCTTGGTCTGCATGAGCATGTGGCCCGCGCGTTCCATGCTGTTCCGCTCGACCATGAGCGGCCCGACTGCCCGCCGGGCCTTGGCGTAGGCGCCCAGGGTGACCGTCCGTCCCGCCTTGTCCATGAAGGCTGGAATCGCCATCAGCTTGTTGGGATCGGTGATCTGGTTGTAGGAGGTCACCACGTAGTAGGTCTGCCCGTTGTTCTCGTCGACCCAGACGCTGGGCGTGTTGATGTTGCCGTAGGTGGACTCCAGGGTCTGCTGGGCCACCGCCCGGGCGCTGACGTTGACTTCCGAAGCCATCTGCCGGTTGGTATCCACATGGACTTCCGGATAGTCCACTTCCACGGAAGGATACATGTCCACGAGGCCCGGCACCTTGCGAGCCACTTCGGCCACATCGTGGAGCTGATCGCTCAACTTGTTCAGGTTCTCGTTCCGGATTTCCAGGACAATGGGCGAAAAATAGCCATTGGAGAACACGCTGGCCACCAGGCCGCCCGGTGCCTGGAGGAACTCCACACCGGGGAAGTTTTTGTTGAGGATGTCCCGGGCCTTGTCAGCCAGTTCCTGCTGGCTTGCCTTGCGCTTCTCCACGTCCGACAGGGCGAGCTGGATGAAGCCGGAGTTGGGCCCTGGATTGGGGCTGTAGATGGCGCTCCGTGCGGTGCCAGGCAGACCCAGATTGGTGAGGACCAGTTCCACCTGATCACCCAGTTCATGCTGCAGCACCTGACCCATCTTATTGATGCCCGTCGTGGCGTCCCTGAGTGAGACCCCCGGGGAGAATCGCACGTAGATGGTGTCCATGCTTTCGTCGATCTCGGGAAAGAAAGTGCTGGGGAGGCGCGAGGCCAGAATCACGCTGAACGCCACCAGCACCATCGACACTCCCAGGACCAGGCTTCGGTAATTGACCACCTTGGCGAGCAGGGAGGCATACCCATTGGCCGTTCCCGTGATGGCGTCCTCCAGGCGCTTGGCCAGGGGTCCCGGGTGGACGTGCTTCAGCAGGTACCGGCAGGCCACGGGGGTGACCGCCATGCTGACGAAATAGGACGCGATCATGGAGATGGCCACCGTCAAGGCGAGGGGGGCGAACAGCTTCTTGGCCAGACCTTCCAGCAGCACCACTGGCAGGAGCACACAGATGGTCGTCACGGTCGAGGCCAGTACCGGCAAGGCCACGGCATTGGCTCCGTTCAGGGCCGCATGGTAGGGATCCATACCCTGTTTCTGGTGCCGGTGGATGGATTCCAGCACCACTACCGCATCATCCACGAGTCTTCCCATCGCCAGGGTCAGACCGCCCAGCGTGAACGCATTCAGGGAATTGCCTGTCATGTAGAGCACGATCAAGGCGATGGCGAAGGACAGTGGGATGGCCACGGAGACGATGAGCGTCCCCCGGATGCTTTGCAGGAAGAGGAGGATGACGGCCGCGATGAGGACCAGCGCTCGGAGAATCTCGCTCTTGAGGCCGTTGTAGGTGGTGCGGACGAAGGTGGACTGGTCGAAGATCGGCACGACCTTGATCCCTGGCGGAAGGTCCGTCAGGCGGCCCACGGCCGCCTTGACCGCGTCCACGATCTCCAGGGTGTTGCCGCCGGGCGTGCGCAGGACGTTCAAGTACACCCCGTTCTGGCCGTTCACGTTCACCGTCTGGGTGTTGGGCGCGCCGGAGTCCACCACCCGGGCCACATCCTTGATCAGGACCGGCTTACCGTTGACCAACTTGACCGCCGATTCGCCGATGGTCTCGACCTTCGAGGGGACCGCGTTCGTGTAGACATTGGCGTCGAAGTTGGGCGAAAGGAATTCTCCCGATGGCAGGAGGGCATTGGAATTGCGCACTGCCGCCGCCACATCCTCGGTGGAAAGGCCCCGGCTCTGGGCCTTCTGGGCGTCCACCACCACGTTGATCTGGCGGACCGTGCCGCCGTTCACTGCGGCGCTGGCCACCCCTGAAATGCCCTCCAGCACGGGCTCGATGTTGTTGAACGCGTAGTCGTAGAGCTGGGCTCCCGTGAAGCCCGTGCCATAGACGGCCACCTGCACCACCGGCGCATTGGCGGGATCGTACTGCAGCACAAAGGGGGGCAGGATGCCCAGAGACTTGGGCACGGCGGCCATGGCAAAGGTCACCTGCTGCTGTGCGATAACCTGGGCCGAGTTGAGGTCCGTGCCCCACTTGAACCATACGATGACGACACTCAGGCCGTTCATGGACCGGCTTTCCACGTGATCCACCCCCGGGGTGGCGCTCACATACTTCTCCATGCGCCAGGTGATGGTCTTCTCCACCTCTTTGGGGCCGAGCCCTGGGGCCTGGGTGCCCACCACCAGCACAGGTGGGGTGAGGTCGGGGAAGGTGTCGATACTCAAGCGCGGCACCACCACCATCGCGAACACGATCAAGGCGATCGAGATCATGAGGATCGCGATGGGATTCCTCAGGGCCAGGCGAGTCAAGGCTGGACTCCGGCCTCTGGCGTGCTGCCAGTGGCGGGCCGGGCGATGACCTGGTCCCCATCCTCCAGCTGGTTCCGTCCATCGAGCACCACCAGGGAGCCTTGAGGAAGGTCCGGCGAAAGGAAGAGCAGGCCCTCACGCTCACCCAGGAAGGGCAGCACCTTTTTGCGGGCCCGGTCCCCCTCGATCACGAACAGGGTCGCCCGATGCCCCTCCACCTTCGCGGCGGAACTGGGTATCTGGATCACCCTGCGGCCTCCGGACTCCAGGATCAGCATCTCGGCCGTGGTCCCCACTGATATGGAGAGGTCCTTGTTGTCCAGATCGACCTCGAAATGGATCGTGCGGGTGGAGGGGTCGGCCGCAGGTGATACCCGGGAGATCTTGGCATCCAGGTCCCGGGAATTGGCCAGCAGGCGCAAGTGCACTGAACGGCCAACCTCCAAGAAGGGGTGGTCCTCCTCGGGTGCATCAGTGGAACAGCGGATCTTGGATCGGTCCACGACTTCGAGGATGAAATCCCCGGGATGCACGAAAGCCCCCGGGTCCAAGTAGCGGTTCGCAATCTCCCCGTCGAAGGGCGCCCGTTGGATCGTGTCCTGCACCTCCAGGTCCGAACTCGCCATTTGCGCTTGGGCGGCCTCAAGCTTGGCCTGTTCGCTCTGGACTCCGGCCAGCTTGCGCTCAGCGTCATTCACGCTGATGATCCCTTTCTTCTCCAAGCCCTGGATCCGTTCCGACTCCCGGGCCAAGGCCCAGAGCTGGGACTTGAGGGCTTCGGCCTGCTTCTGCGAGGCGATGGACCTGCTCTTGGCCATCTCGGGTTCGATGATCGCCAGGGGTTCACCCTTGCGCACCACGGCCCCCGGGCGGCAGCGCACTTCCGTCAAATAGCCTGAGACAAACTGGGGGCCGAGCTTGGATTCATTCCAGGCCAGCAGGGCGCCCACATACCTGTGCTCGGCCCGGTAGAGAGTCTCCTTGACAGGGATGACGCCCACCACCTTCCGAGCCTGGGCCAGGGCTGTGTGGTTCTGGCGGCTGGCTGCCCGCACGCCCAGGGTGATACCCACCAGGATGACTAAGGCTGTTCCGGCTGCGATGGACCAGGGAAGGCGCAAATTGCGAGGCGGTGCGGAAGGATTACCTGATTCCTCGGGGATTTGCGTCATCGCATACCTTTCAGTTGCAANNTCGGCAGGGAAAAATTCCCTACAGGCCTGGGAGAAAAGGTCACTCTAGAGTCCCTGAGGATCGAAAATGGGCCTGGGGCGCATGGATTCCACTTGGCCCCACTCTTGCGAGATCGCTCCTACCCATGGAGGCCGCCTGAATTACAACCGTCCCAATTCCAAGTCGACTTCCCCGGCCAGCCGGCTCTGGGTCTTTGGTCTCACCATGGCGCTGGCGCTTGGAACCGTGCTGGGGATCAACCTCTACATGGAGAGCGGGGAGGCCGGGGCGGCCTTGGAGGATTTCCAGCGGGAGCAGGCCCGGCTGGCCGATGCGGCCGCCGTGGTGGTTCTGTCCCGCCTGGACGTCAAGCCGGATACCCCCATCCACCAACTCCTGCGGGATCTCAGACCGCTGGAGGGATCTCGGCCCATCCGGATCTTCCTTTCTCCTCCCGAAGGTGGCTGGGTGGCCATCCAGGGTACCCCGGCTGCCCCTGCGGTCTTCGCCACAGGTCCCACCGGAACCAGCCTGATCTCCCGGGCCGAGGCTCAGGCCTTGGGACTCCCCGCCCGCAAGGCCGCCCTGGGCCGGGTGAATTTCCTGGATTCCCATGGTCGCTCCTGGAGCGTGGCCGTAGCCGGATCCGCCTACCGGGAACGGGACCGTGCCCAGCATGCCACCTGGCGCCTCAGCCTGAGCTTCATCCTCACGGGTGGTTTTCTGCTTCTTCTCATCCGTTGGGCCCTGAGGCTCCAGACGAAGGAACTTAAATTCGCCCGGGACATGGAGATCCAGGAAATGGGAAGGCACAAGGATCAGGTGCTGGCCCAGGCCAGTCGCGCCGCCACCATGCTCACCTTGGCTTCCGGCGTGGCCCATGAGATATCCACTCCCCTGGGCGTCATCTCCGGCCGGGCCACCCAATTGACCACCGGCCTGAAGGACGACGAGCGTGCCACTCGACTGGTCCATACGATCCAGGAAGAAGTGGAGCGGATCAACCGGACCGTGCGGCGCTTCCTAGACCTGGCCCGGGGCGGTGGCATGGTTTCCGAAGAGCTGGAACCGGCCGCCCTGGTGGCCTCGGCCGCAGCCATGGTCGTGCATCGCTTTGAGCTGGCCGGCGTGTCGCTTAAGGTAGAGGCCACTCCCGACCTGCCCAAGTTGAGGGGGGATTTCCGCCTCCTGGAGCACCTCCTGGTGAACGTTCTTCTGAACGCCTGTGACGCCTCGAAGCCCGGGTCCAGGGTGGACCTGGTGGCTCGGAACGAGGCCGGGGGTCTGGGTCTGGTCGTGGCGGACCAGGGCAAAGGAATCCCCGATGTCCTCGTCGAACGGGTCCTGGAGCCCTTCTTCACGACCAAGCCTAAGGGGAAAGGCACGGGCCTGGGCCTGGCCATCGCCAAGGAGATTGTTCGAATGCACAAGGGAACCCTGACATTCGAGAAAGCCCAGCCCCACGGGACCCAGGTCCTGATCTGGCTGCCAGTCAACTGAGGAGGGGCCATGGCGGAATGCATCCTGGTGGTGGACGACCATATCGAGATGGCGGAGATGCTGGCTGAAGCCCTGGGCGAGGCCGGGTGGCGGGCGGAGGCCCTGGATTCCGGAGCCCGCGCCCTGGAACGCCTTGAGGCGGGTGGCGTGGATGCCCTGGTCACGGATCTCCGCATGGACGGCGTGGGAGGCCTGGAATTGCTGGCGGCCAGCCAGCGGCTCGACCCCCGGCGGCCCGTGATCGTGATGACCGCTTACGGGGCCATCGATTCGGCCGTGGACTCCATCCGCCAGGGCGCCTACCACTACCTCACCAAGCCCTTTCCGCCGGAGGAGTTGGAAATCTTCCTGCGAAGGGCCCTCGAAGAACAGGATCTCCAAAAGGAAACCCAACGGCTGCGAAAAGCCCTTCGGGAACACCTGCCCATCGATGGGCTGGTGGGCTCCAGTCCGGCCATGCGCGAGGTGCTGGACCTGGTCAACCGGCTGGCCGTTGTGGACGTGCCGGTGCTCATCCAGGGCGAGACCGGCACGGGCAAGAGTCTGGTGGCCAGCGCGATCCACGCCCGGAGTGCCCGGGCCAGGGGTTCCTTCGTCTCCATCAACTGCGCAGCCCTGCCCGAGGCCCTGCTGGAGAGTGAGTTGTTCGGCCATGCCAAGGGAGCCTTCACCGGGGCGACCTCTGAACGCTCCGGGTTATTCGCGGAGGCCGAAGCCGGTACCCTCCTTCTGGACGAAATCGGCGAACTCCCCCTGGCCATCCAGGCCAAGCTCCTCCATGTGCTGGAACGCGGGACGGTGCGTCCCGTGGGCTCCAACCGGGAGCGGAAAGTGGATGTGCGGATTCTGGCGGCCACCCACCGGGATCTGCATGACATGGCCCAGCGACAGCAGTTCCGGGAGGATCTGCTCTACCGCCTGGATGTCGTCACCATCGAGATCCCCGCCCTGAAACACCGGAAGGAGGACATCCTTCCCCTCATCGATCATTTCCTGGGCATCTACCGGGGCCGGTTCAACCAGAGTCCAGTGGAAGGTTTCACTCCCGCCGCCCTGGCCAGGTTCATGGACTACCCGTGGCCGGGCAATGTCAGGGAGCTTTCCCACGTGGTCCAGCGGATGGTGGTGTTGGGACGGCGGGCTCTGGCCGACGTGGATGATCTGCCTCCGGCCCTCCGCTTCGATTCCGGCAATCCCATGGATGTGTTCACCCATGTCCTGCCCGCCCGGGAGCTGCAGCACCGGTATGCCCAGTGGGCCCTGGAACGCTGTGGTGGCCTCAAGAACAGGACCGCGGAAAGCCTGGACATCGATATCAAGACCCTCAACCGCTGGCTCCAGGATGGCTCGATCCCGGATTCGCATGTCCCCACGCAGGAGCAGGCATGAGGCCCATTCAAAAGATACTGGTGAGGATCGATCCCGATCTGGTCACCAAGCCGGTCTTGGAGCTGACGCGCCAGGTCGCCCTGGCCTTCAGGGCCCGGGTGGAGCTGATCCAGGTCTTCGAGACGTCGGGTTACCACGGACCCGAGGTCCTGGAGCTGGCGGACGACCAGGGTCCCGAGCTGGACCATTGGCGCTCGGCCCGAGTGATGATGGGCCTCCTGAAGGACCTTGCCAGTAGCGGGATCGCCGTCCGGGGCCGCATGGCCTTTGGCGTGGCCGAGGAGGAGGTCAGCCGATTGGCCCGGGAGGAGAACTTCGATCTCATCGTTCTGGGCAGCCATAGCCGCGAGGGATTGGACCGCTTGGTCCAGTCCAGCGTGGCGGCGGCCCTGATCCGGACAGCTTCCTGCCCGGTCTTGGTGCTGCCCCACGTGGTGGATGTGATTCCAGATTAGCCTGGGGTTCCAGAAGAAGAAGGCCCGCCGGATGGCGGGCCTTCTTCTTTCGTGGCTTGGTGTTGCGGTTCCAGTCGGGACTAGAACTTGTAGCGCATGCCCAGGCCGTAGGTCTGGTTGGTGTTCTCGTTGGCGGTCGTCCCGGCGGCGTTGGCCAGGTAGCCGACGGCCTGACCGCCAGTGTTCATGGCGTGCATGTAGCCGAAGTAGAAATCGAAGGCCTTGGTCCACTTATAGTCCAGCACCAGGGAGGCATATTCGTTGTTGCCGGCATTCTTGGCGCCCAGCACGGCCGTCACGGGCACGCCAGAGTAATCCTTGACCTTGTTGATGTAGTAGCCGGCAGCCACGTTGAACTGCGACGTGACGTCGAAGTTCCCACTGAAGTAGTAGAGGTCCTGCGACTTGTCCACTTCCCTACCCGCGATGGTGTAGGGAGCGGT